>JAISOW010000011.1 GCA_031275345.1 Puniceicoccales bacterium | reverse complement strand
CCCTGTGTCCCTGTGTCCCTGTGTCCCTGTGTCCCTGTGTCCCTGTGTCCCTGTGTCCACATAGAATAAAATTATGATGAAGAAATTATTGGGCCGCAAGGAAAAATTTTACTTTTTTTAAACAAGCCCACCACGGCCGGCATGCCGACCGTTCTCATCCTGCAAAGCACTCTAGCGCGAATTGCAAACCGGACCATCTTGCCGCGTTTTGGTGCATCGTGGATTGGAGCCACATTGGTGCGAACTACACCGCAACTGAAAACGGCATGCCGACGATTGGACTTTTCCCGTTTTCGAACCATGGGAGCGACCCAGGCAACCATTACACGTGGCATGGAAACCATGCCATTTCAATTCCCATAGGTGTTACGATGAACTTTGAAAATATTCCCGCTGCTGCTGGGAAATGGGCAGTCCCACGCGCTCCATGACTTTGAGCAAATCTTCCCACACCAACCGCTTTGTGGCGATTGGCGTGTGGCGCAGCAGGTAGGATGGGTGGAATGTGACCATCAGTGGAATGCCATCCCAGTTGTGCCAGCGGCCACGCATTTCTCCAACGGAGCGGGCTATGCCAGGACCCAGTAGTCCACGGACGGCCGTAGCACCCAGTGCGACGATGACCTTGGGCTGTACGATTGCCAGCTGACTCTGCAGATATGGCAGGCAAAATTCCATCTCTTCTTGGGTAGGTGGCCGATTGCCGTGTTCCCCTGGCATTTCTGGCCGCCAGTTCATGATGTTGCCAATGTAGACCTGGGACCGGTCCAGGCCCATGGCGCCCACCATGCGGGCTAGCAGCTGGCCAGCCCGGCCAACGAACGGTTCACCGACGATTTCTTCGTCCGCACCGGGTGCTTCACCGCAGAAAAAAATGTCGGCATCCAGGTTGCCAACGCCGAATACGACCTTTTTGCCCGGCCGGACATGGGCATTGCATACGGGACAGCCGATGACCAAATTTTTGAGAAAGTTCCAGCGGTACTGCTTGTCACCGTCTGGCAACCGCACCACCGGTGGCGGTGGCAAAAAATTCTGCTTTTGTCCATCCCGTCCCATTGCTTCCTTTTTCCCAAAATCCGTTCCCACATCGTCCGTGGCTAGACAACCATGGCAGTCAGATTCCGCCAAAAAAGGCCGTGACGAGCCATCTTGGACCTCCATTTTTTCCAAAACATCCGGCACGGCCGGCGGAGCAGCTTCCTCCGCCAGCTGTGCCACGCCGCGCCGCAGATCTGCCAAAATCTCATCGGCCTGCTGGGAATTCACGGTCTCCTACTAAATGCTGGCCATGGAATCGGCAAGTCCCTAGGGCTTGGTTCGTGAAAAATTATTTGGCGCTGTTGGCGGATGTGATGGAGCGGGGTGAGCCCTGTGCCGATAGGACCGGCGTTGGAACGCGCTGTCTCTTCGGAGCCCAGCTTCGCTTCGACCTCACGGCCGGCTTTCCCCTGCTGACGACCAAAAAGGTGCATTGGAAGTCCGTTGTCCACGAATTGCTCTGGTTTTTGCAGGGCTCTACCAACGTGCGCTATCTGCGGGAAAACGGCGTGCGGATCTGGGACGAATGGGCCGACGGCGACGGCGAGTTGGGACCGGTCTACGGAAGGCAGTGGCGCAGCTGGGGCTGTGCCGATGGGCGTACGGTGGACCAAATTGCCCGGCTTATTAAAAATTTACGGGAAAAACCCCAGGATCGGCGCCACGTGGTTTCGGCGTGGAACGTGGGGGAATTGGAGCGCATGGCGCTGCCGCCCTGCCACACCCTTTTTCAATTCCATGTGTCGGCGGCCGGCGACCTCAAATGCCAACTATACCAGCGCAGTGCCGACCTATTTTTGGGCGTTCCCTTTAACATTGCCAGCTATTCCCTGCTGACCCACATGGTGGCCAAGGTTTGCGGTCTGCGCGCCAAGGAATTCATCCATACATTTGGCGACTACCACATCTACAACAACCACCGTGGACAGGTACTGGAACAGCTGGGCCGCCGGCCACGAACCTTGCCACGGCTGGTCATTGTCGATCGCGGTCAGACGATCGACGACTTTCTTTTTGAGGATTTCATTTTGGAAGGCTACGATCCCCATGGCCCAATCGTCGCCACTGTGGCCGTTTGACGGGGAGGAACAGCCGTGCGCCGAAGATCGCCGTTCCATCCTCGACATCGTGCGCTGATTGGCAATTTTCTAGGACTTCCAGCCCTGCCGACCGGCCGCATTCGTCCCATTCGCACCCTGGAAGACGCCATCAATTGCCGACTGCAGGCTTTGTTTGCGGCCGGTGAACGCTGCGGCGATGTTCGTCATTTTTGGCCGAAAATCGTTGGCCCGACCCTTGCCGCCATCTGCTACCCGGAATCCGTTTCGCCACGCGCGCTCACAATCCACTGCCAAGGTCGTGCCGTGGCCCAGGAAATCTTTTTGCTACGGCGCAGCATTTTGGGTCGACTGCAGCAGTTGCCTGGCCTGGAAAACATCGTCGATCTGCGCTGCGTCGGTGGCCTGGCCGATGGCAATGCCCAAAAAAAATTCCCGATTTCCATCCATTCCGACGAGCGGCGAAGGGACTTCGGCAACGATCCGCGCCCCGGGCAGGTTGTCCAGGGCAAAGGTGCGCAGCTCGCCAAGCACCCGGCGGTGAATGGCAGGGTCCGTAATAACACCGCGGCCAATGGACACTTCCCGCCGGCCGGCCTCGAACTGCGGCTTGACTAGTGCCACCAGCAAACCTTTCCCCTCCAATAGGGGCCATGTTGCTGGCAGCACAGTTTTTAGCGAAATAAAGGACAGGTCCATGACGATGAGGTCGTAGCATGGCCTTGGCAGGGAAATGGCCGACAGGTGGCGCGCATTGACCTTTTCGAAATTTGTGACCCGTGGATCCTGCCGTAGCTTCAAATGGAGCTGGCCATGGCCCACGTCCACGCAGGTAACCGATGCCGCACCATTTTTTAATAAATAGTCCGTGAACCCGCCCGTGCTGGCCCCAATGTCCAGTGCGTGGACCCCGGCCAGGGCATGGCGATGGCAGCGAAAAAATCCTGCCAATTTTTCTCCCCCACGGCTGACGTAGGGCGGCTTTTTGCGAATTTGCAGGACCGTATCGCCGGGAAGCTTGCGGCAGGCCTTGGCCACGACATCGCCCGCCGCTGTGCGCACCTCACCGGCCATGATAAGCCGCTGGGCCAGATCCCTACTTTCCACCTGGCCGGACGCCAGAAGCAGCAGGTCAGCCCGCACCATGCCATGTTCTGTCCGCCCCAATTCCTTCCCTCCGCGGGGCTATTCCAGGTAAAAATTTGCTCCAACGGCTGGCTTGATCGGCATTTCCGCCCATTTTTGCAAAAATTCTTCCATGGTGTCGGCGAAGAGGGGAGAAATTTCCAGAAAAAATGGCGGCAAACCTGAATCGTCGCGGCTGAGATCCACCCGCCCCTTGGACAGCCATTCGGCAAATTGGCGCACCTGATCCCGCTGGGAGGTTTCCACCGAATCCAGTCCGGCCGCATTTTTTACGGGACTAAACATTTCTTCCCGCCTTCCCTCGAGCAGCAGTGCACGCTCCGCCCGTGGCAGCAGGTCAAAGATGAACCGCTCCAATTTGAATCCATTCGCCTCCACCGGCCGAACAAGATGGCCGGCACCGTTGAGATAGGGAATTTTTTTCTGGGATAGGTGGAATGGAAGTACCTGCCAACCGCAATCGTGGCAAAAGGGCTCTAGAAAATCCAGGGAAAACAGGTGGATGGCCACGTTGGCCCAGCCGAAGCGCAACCGGCCAGAAGCGTCCTGGGCGCAGGAACATTCGGCCGACAGGTCCATGTACTCCACAACCCGCAGCCGGCCATCCGATTCCACAAAAACACCCACCTTTTCCGCGGCGTACTTTTTTACAACGCAGCGGCTGGAAAATTGGGATTGCTGTTGGATGTGAAAGCCGATGAACGCCGGATCGATGGGCATGGCCAGCGGATTATCGACCTGAAAGTAGCTCAAATGTTCCACCCCATTTTCCCGCAGCATGGGGAGCAGGCCACTCCTGCCCAATGCCTCCAGCAGTCCGCCGTGGCCGTCGGGGTGCATGGCAACGGCATTTTTTTTCTCCAAAATCAGCCGTCCATCCCGATCAAGGCTTGGCAGCACGCCCTGGGGAAAGATGTGCACCTGGCGGAGGCCAAAATTTCCATTTTTGGAAAAAAAATCACAGGTCTCTCGATGGTTGGTTGGGCTGGAAAGGATGAGCCAGAAAATATCCCGGCCACAGCGCCGTTCCCAGGCATGAATTTTTTCCGCAAATAGCTGGAACAGGGATTTGCCCTTCACCGGTGTGATGGGAAACATGCCCTTGGAGTGGTCAAAGCCAAGACGGGTTGCCTGGCCGCCCGCAACGGTGATGACCGCCACATGGCCGGATGCAATGGCCGTGCGGCCCAGCTCTTCCGCCCTACGCCAGTGCTCTTTTTCGGCCGGCGTGCTGGCCAGCTGGGTGCAGCTGGCCGGCTTGAAGATAAAGCCAGCACCGGATGGCCGCCACAGCCGCAGCACCTCACGGCGCAGGGCAACGTAGTCCACCTTCTCAACCTGCTGCAGCAGTTCCAGCCGTTCCTCCTCGCCCAGCTGTTCAAAAAATTGGAGCACATGTCCCTGCTCATTGTTGCGTAGAGAATCCTGGATCTGTTCCCACCTTCCCCTGCCCCGGTTGCCCAACGCCATCGTTCCCCTCCTCAGTTTTCGAAAATGTAGACAAATTCTCCATCTTCGGCGTAGCCCATCCGTTCCCGCAGTACCCGCCGCCGAAATTCATCCTCGTGGACAAAGCGGCGCAGGTACCCTTCCGCCTGATCCACCCGTGCCCTGGCAACGGCCAGGTTTTGGCGAAGAGCTGCCTGGAAATCCGCCGCTTGCCGGAACCGGGCCTGGGCCGGTCGCACGAAGAAAAGGAAGCAGGCCATGAGCAGAGAAAGGGGCGGAATGGCTGGCCAAATTTTGAAGAGTCGACGCCGAACAGCATCCACGGCAGTCGTCTAGCAGCCGTTTGCAGCCGGAGCAACGATTTTTTAAGAAATTGGTAAAAAAAATTTGCTTTTTACCAATCAATTTGTTAGCCACCGCGCCGTGAAAATGTTGCAAAATATTGTATCCGCGACTTTACTGTCGCTTTTGCCGACCGTTTCTCTTCTGGCAGATTCCTGCCCCTGCTGTCCGGACGATGGCCCGTGCCCATGGTGCCCTTTGCCCGGCATATGCCTCGGGGATGAGGATGAGGGAGAAAAAACGCTGCGCGGGATTGACGAAAAAGATCCCGACGAAGATGCGGACAGGCCTCTCATTGCCCGCCCGTTCCTGGCGCTCGGCGATGACGAAAAAGATGGGGATAAGTGCTGTTCATTGGAGGACAATGAACGGGAGGACGGCGATAAGGATTCGGCCAGACTCTGCTAGCCTAGCTGCTTTTACTCTGCCGCGAGGTTTTTGCTGCCCTGCGGCGCAGCGATCCGATTTGGCGCCGATCTGTCCGAATTCCCCACAGCAAGCTCAGCGCTTCGCCGATGCGTCTGTCGGACCAGATGAGTGCTTCCGGCCGTTCGATGATCAGCGCAGTCAATCTGTCGCGCAGCAGTGCCGTGGGTGGTTCACCTTTTTGGGAGAACAATTCGCAAAATGGCCAGGTGCCGGCCGGAGTTTGCAGGTACTTGTGGCGCAGGGCGCGGGAAACCGTGGATTGCGCCCATCCTCCCCAGTCGGCCAGCTGCCGTTGGGACATGGGAACTAGGCCGAATGGGCCATCGTGCAAAAAGTTTTTTTGCCGTTCCACGAACCATTGGCCAATTTGCCGTAGCATGCTGTCCCGCCGCTCCATGGCAAGGGCAAGCCCGGGCTCCAGCCTTTCTTTTTTCCAAAAATCACCGCCTGGCAGTGTGACATTCCATCCGGCACTTTCCCCTGGCCATAGGCGTAGGTCCGGAGGCCCGATGGGTCCGTCACCGTCCCAATTCAAGCCATCAATTCGGGGATGGCTTGCCAACTGTCCCGTGGCAAACCGTGGCAGCAGCGTGCAAAATGCCTCCGCACCAAATTTTCGCCGAAACAGGCGGAGGGCGGGCAGGAAGTTTTGGCAGCTTGGCTTGGCAAGCAGGGCGATGCGGGCCCGTTGCAACAAATCCTCCGGGGCATGGCGCCGCGTATGCCAGAGAAAAAATTCGCGAAAATTTAGGCTGCCCATGCCCCTCTCTTCCCATTCCATCAGCCGCATGCGCACCCTATCAACGTCTGCCACCGATATTTTCAGCAATTTGGCCAAATTTTTGGGAGTTTCTTCCAAAAACCCGGTTGGCCCAAGGCCGTCGACGATGGCCTCCAAAAGTTCCCGTTCACCGATGGATTCCAGGGCCAACTGGTGCAGCAGGGCCGTGCGCGGTGGAACGGCTGCAGCCGCAAGGTCGGCGGATGCACCGTCCGGTGGGGGCAGCAGTGTGGAAAGTTCACCCCATGACAGGGAAAGGATGTGCAGGTCCAACCGCTGCCGCTGGGACAGGCGAAATGTTTGCCGTTGGATAGGGCGCTGGCTCATTGGATGGCAAATAGCTCCGGCTGGCAGCATGGGGATTGTAGCCGTCCTGGCAAGCAGCGCAGGAGAAGTTGGCGGGGCCCTTCCCCCGTACGGCGGCGGTATTCACGGATGAGTAGGGCACAGCCGATTGCATCGTAGAGTGCGCGGTGGGGACGGCGGCGGACGGGATGGCAAAATTTTTTTCCCCAGCATAGCCACTCATTTCCCAAATCGGAGGCCTGCAACAAGGCTTGCAGGCCAAGGCGGTGGCCGGGAAATAGCAGGCTGCCCAGCAGACGGCTGTCAACCCACGGACCCCAGGAAATTGTCTGCTGGCCAGGGACGAGCCAGTCGGGAACAAAGCCGGGACTTGGCCACTGGCGACGTAGCAGAAATGCTTCGGTGGAACCGCCGTGGGATGCCAAAAGTCCCAGCTCCCGCCGCCGCCGCAGGAAGGAAAAATGGGCTGCAAATGCGGCGACACGCTGGCCGGATGGCCCAGGTTTTGGGATGGGAAAGGGAGAAGGTGGGGCCGGCCGGCCAGCAGGACAGATGACCTCCCACGGCTCATCCAATTCTTCGCCAAGCAGTCGCACCATGCCCGCCTCCCACACGCCATTTTGGCCATTTCCCTCGAAGTCGATGGCAAAAATGGGAAGATTTTGCATACTTTTAGCCTTGCAAAGAGGATCCGAAGCGCAACTAAGAATCTGCGAGCTGGAAGGGAATTGGCCGGTGCAGGGAAAAATTTTACAGGAGGATGGCCTGTGCCGTACGGTGTCGGTGACATTTTTAGCCGCCGAAAGAGAAGTCTTGCGTAAGGCTGCGGTTGGCCGCATCGGCAGCAGGGTGGCAATGCCTGGATTTCGCAGGGGCAAGGTGCCGGAAAGCATGCTGTGGCGCAATTTTGCCGATAAAATTGCCGAAGAGGAAATGGCGGAATTGGGACAGGTTGCCCTGCGGACGGCTGAAACGGCCGTTGGACAGGCGATTTATCGGGTGCTGGCCATACGCCCACAGGATTCTCTGGTTGTGCTGGTGGAACTGGAGCTTTTGCCAAAAATCGAACTTCCCAATTGGGACGGATTGGTGCTGCCAACGGAGGGGGATGGCCCAGCGACCGGCGATGGACTGGTGCTTGCCAGACGGCAGGCAGTGGCGGAGTTTTTGCTTGGACACTGTTCCTTTCCCCTGCCCATGTCCGGTCGAAACGAAGAGATTGCCGCTGCCATGGCCCAGCTCATGGAAGAAATTCGGGGCTTGCCGATGGAGAAATTGGCGGCACAGCAGGAGCAGTTGATTGCCATGGCGGAAAAGATGGCGGAGCGGCGGCTACGACTAGCCCTCATGGCCGATGCGGTGGCACGGATGGAATCCATTGCCATCGGTCGTGAGGAGGGAGAGCAGGCCATTCTTCGGTTCATGGCCGATGCGGGCCAGGGGGTCCCGACGAAAATTTTGGAGACAAAATTGTGCCGCAATTCGGCATTGCTACGGCGCATTTTGCGGGATGCTCTAACGGCCAAGGTGTTGGACTGGATCGGGAAACAAGTTTCCGACGGCCGGGGAGAAACATTTCCGCCTTGCACCGTTGAAAATGCTTTGCCACCCTTGCCGGGGGCATCAATGGCAGGCTGCGGCACGGCAGAGGACTAAACTATTATGGGCGGACACTATCTACCACTTCCCTATGTCTACGAGCGGGATGGGCGCACGGAGCGTTCCTGGGACATCTACAGCCGGCTGCTCAAGGACAGGATCATATTCATCGGCACGGCCATCGACGATGCCGTTGCCAATGCGGTGGTCGCCCAGCTGCTATTTCTCCAGATGGATGACCCAAAGAAAGATATCCATCTCTACATCAATTCACCTGGCGGCAGCATCACGGCGGGCATGGCGATCCTTGACACGGTCAATTTCATGCACTGCGATGTGGTGACCTACTGCGTTGGCCAGGCTGCCAGCTTTGGCACGCTGCTCCTCGCGGCCGGAACGAAGGGCAAGCGCTTTGCACTGCCCAACAGCAGGGTTATGCTGCACCAGCCGTCCGGTGGGGCCGGAGGCCAGAGCGCTGACATTTCCATCGCGGCCAAGGAAATTCTTCGCTGGCGACGGCGCATCAATGAAATTCTGTCCCAGCTGACCGGCCAGACCGTTGAGCGCATTGCCCAGGATTCGGACAGAGATTTTTATTTATCTGCCCTGGAGGCACTTAACTATGGCATAGTCGACGAAGTGATCGAAAAAAAGCCGAGGACGGAGTGAGGGGCGATGGCCAGAAAAAAAACTTGCTGCTCCTTTTGCGGCAGGAGCCACCTGGAGGTTGGCCAGCTCGTTGCTGGACCGAATGATCTGTTCATTTGCGACCATTGCGTGCAGATTTGTTTGGAGATGCTGGAGGGTGGCGGCGAGGAGGAGACACCGGCCAGGCGGCCGCGGCGAACGAAATCATCCGGCAAGGCGGCCAAGCCAATGCCACTGCCCAGGACCAATCCAGAGGATCTGGTTGCAGCCCTGGACAGCTATGTGGTGGGGCAGTCGGCGGTTAAAAAGACGCTGTCCGTTGCGGTTCACAGCCACTACAAGCGGTTGGCCGAGGCTGGACTCGTGACCCAGGAAGGGCATGGCAGGACACCGCTGCCAATGGGCGACCTTTCGGCGGTGGAATTGGAAAAAAGCAATGTGCTGCTGCTCGGTCCAACCGGCTCTGGGAAAACGCTTTTGGCAAAAACTTTGGCCCGTTCGCTGTCCGTGCCATTTGCCATCGCCGATGCCACCACCATCACCGAGGCAGGCTACGTGGGCGAAGATGTGGAAACCATCGTGCTGCGCCTGTTGCAGGCGGCGGACTACGACGTGGCGCGGGCGGAATGCGGCATCATCTACGTGGATGAGATTGATAAAATTGCGCGTAAGACGGAAAACGTTTCCATCTCGCGGGATGTTTCCGGCGAAGGCGTGCAGCAGGGCCTTTTGAAAATTCTCGAAGGAACGGTGTGCAACGTGCCGCCCAAGGGAGGGCGCAAGCATCCGGAGCAGGAATACGTGCGCATCAACACGGAGCACATCCTTTTTATCTGCGGTGGAGCGTTCGATGGCCTGGAAAAGATAATTTTTGACCGCATTGGCGTAAAAATTCTTGGCTTTGACCCGTCGGGTGAGCGCAGTGGCAAGGCCGCAAAAAAGGGGTCGGAGGTCATGGCCCAGGTGCAGCCGGAGGATCTCATCCAGTATGGGCTAATTCCGGAATTTGTTGGCCGCCTGCCAATCGTTGCGGCGCTGGACGAATTGAAAGAAGCGGATCTGGAACGGGTGCTCACCGGTCCAAAGAATGCGCTTTTGAAGCAGTACGCCCGGCTCTGTGCCATGGAGGGCGTGGAGCTGGACTATGGGGGCGATGGAGTGGTGCGGGCCATTGCGGCCGAGGCGGTAAGGATGAAAACCGGTGCCCGCGCACTCCGCACCATCCTGGAAAAGTTGATGGAGGACGTGTTGTTCGAATTGCCAAGCCGACCATCCATCCGCCGAGTAACGTTGACAGTGGACTGTGTCCAGGGTAAGGGCACTCCAATCTATGCATGATGGCGGCTGCGAAGATTTCCCATTGCCACTCGGCGTATCTGCCGATAGAATGCTGTGATGGGTTGTGTCCCGACGTTCCTATCTCGGCGTAGGGGCGTCTTGCTTCCCATCGCATCCCTTCCCGGACGATTCGGCATGGGCGAGCTGGGCCCGTGCACCATTCGCTGGCTAGATTTTTTAGCCGAGTGCGGCCAGGGAATTTGGCAAATTTTGCCAATCCATCCGCCAGGACCTGGCCGGTCGCCCTACCAGGCCCATTCGGCCATGGCAGGAGATCCGCTGCTCATTGGCTTGGAAGGTCTCTTGTCCGACGGCTTGCTGGAGCGGTCCGAATGCGCCCCATTCCCCGAAAGCCCGGCCGGCTGTATCGCCCACGGCACCGTCCTGCCCGCGCGGGAACGGTTGCTATGCCTTGCGGCGAAGAGATTTTTGGACAGCGGGCCGGACCAGAATTTTTTAAAATTTTGCCGCACGGAGGCCGACTGGCTGGATGACTACGCACTCTTTGATTTGCTGCAAAGTCTTTTTCCAGGACTGCCGTGGACGGCTTGGCCAGCCCCCATCCGCAACCGTGACCATGCGTCGCTTGCCACCCTGAGGGACCAATTTTTAGAAAAAATTGCCCTGCGCCAGGCTCTGCAATACCTGTTCCACCGCCAGTGGCTTGAGATGCGGGCTCGGGCCGCCGCCAATGGCATAAAAATCTTTGGCGATTTGCCGCTCTTTGTTGCCCAGCACAGCGCAGACGTGTGGAGCAGGCGGGAACTGTTTGACCTGCTGCCGGATGGCACTCCGCGGGTGGTGGCCGGCGTCCCACCCGACTATTTTAGTGAAACCGGCCAGCGCTGGGGCAACCCGCTCTACCGCTGGGATAGGCACGAAGAAACTGGCCATGGCTGGTGGCTGCAGCGGCTGGAACGGGCAACCGCACTGCACGACGCCCTGCGTCTGGATCATTTTCGCGGCTTTGTATCTTTTTGGGAAATTCCAGCAGACGAACCAACGGCGGTCGGTGGCCGCTGGGTGCAAGGGCCTGGCGAAGATTTTTTTCGTAAAATTTTTGCCAAGCTTGGACCACTGCCTCTCATTGCCGAAGATTTGGGAATTTTGGGAAAGGACGTGATCGCACTGCGCAACAGATTGGAATTGCCCGGCCTGCGCATCCTACTTTTTGCCCTGGATGACTTTCACCCCACATCTCCCTATTTGCCGGAAAATTTTTCGGAAAATTGCGTCGCCTATACGGGAACCCACGACAACGACACGCTGCACGGCGCTCTTTTTGAAAATGGAACGGCATCGGCATCGCGGCGGTCGCTGCTCCATTCCATCCTGCCTACGGCCTATCGTGGCCATGCACAGGAAGATGGCGTGCTGGCATGGCTGGCCGATTCACCGGCGCGGTGGGTCCTATTTCCCCTGCAGGACGTGCTGCACCTGGGATCATCTGCCCGCATCAACCGCCCCGGCACAGCCAATGGCAACTGGTCCTGGCGGGTCAGCGACGACCAGCTTGGGTCCCTGGATCGTAAATTTTTACGCCGCCTGGGCAGTGGCTAGCTTTTTGTCAAAAAGCTACTCCGGCTGTGTCCAGCCCACCCATTTCTTTTTGCTTCAACGGCAACATTTTTGTCAATCTATCCAGGCCGGGGAGACAAGGACGTTGCCCTCGTCCTGGGCCTCGCGGAGTGGATCTGAGCCTAGGGAAGGGCCAACATGGATAGCCACCAGCCGGGTGATCGAACTTCCGGCCTGAGCAATTGCTGAAAAATTTCCAAAAATGAAGCCCTGGCGTGCTCAAGCGATTCCAATGTCCAGCGGGATAGCTGGGGAGCTAGGTTGCGCAAATAAAAGGCATTTTGGGAAAAAACTTCACTGCCATCCGCAAATAGGCAGTGGCGCTTGATATGTTCCTTTGCCGCCTGCGTCGATGGCCCACGACCCTGGCCTGGTGGCACGCCCAACGTTGTCAATGCTTTCATCTGCAATAGCATGCGGCAACGGCTTTGCAGGGCGGCCAGCAGTGCCCGTGGCTCGCCCTTTTCCGCCAAAAAGCGCCGCATTTCCCGGGCCAGGGCAGGCTCATCTCTTTCGTAGTACGCCTCCACCGGCGCAAAAAAATTGTCCACCAGCCCGGCGCAGCAGACGGCTTCCACATCATTTCGAAAAACCGTGCGTCCGGGATGGATCGCCAATTCCAGCTTGTCCAATTCGGAAAAAATTGACCGGGCTGGCCCACCCACAAGTTCCAAAAAATAGGCTGCCACGGCCGGGGACATGGCCAATGCCCTCCGTTGCAATTCTTTTGCCAAAAATGGTTCAAGGTCGCGCGGTCCACTGCCCGGAACCTCGAGGACAATTGCCGCCGGCCATGCCGTCAAACGTTTCACCGTTCGCAGCCTTCGATCCACCCTGCTGGCGGAAATAAATACCGGCACGGACCACCGGCCCGCCCGTTCCAGTAGGGAAAAAAATGTTTCAATGGCCGCCTCTTCTCCAGCCGCCGGCGCCACTGCTAGAAAGGAAGCTTCTCGAACCCAGACCGCTCCAGACGGTGCCAGCAGAGGTGGTGTGGATAGCCCATCGCCCAGCCGGCCAAGCAGGCGATCCCACTCTTCGCTGGAGTGAACCCGGCCATCCACTATCTCCAGGTTCGCCGCCGGACCACAGGCAGCTGCCTCCTGCTGCACCGAACGTTCCAGGAGAAATTCATCGGATCCGTGGAAGAAAAAGAGGGGGGCAGCCACGCCTCAGCCTCCGACTTGAAAACGGGCAAAGCGGCCAACGCGAATATTTTCTCCAATGCGGGCAACGTATTCCCGCAGCAATTCTTCCACCGTCATGGAAGGATTTTTTACAAATGGTTGCTGCAAAAGGCACACCCCTGCGGCATACTTTGCCAACTTACCCTGGATCATGGCTTCCACCGCATGGGCAGGCTTGCCGGCGAGCTGGCCAGTTGCCACTTCCCGTTCCCGCTGCAATTCATCGGCCGGAATGTCGGCCGCTGATACGTAGCTTGGGTTGGCTGCTGCAATGTGCAGGCACAGGTCCCGGCCCAGCGTCTGGAACTCGCTATTTTTTGCCACAAAATCTGTCTCACAACGCAGCAGCAGCAGCACTCCGATGCGGCAACCGGTGTGGATATAGGAAAAAATTGCCCCCTCCGGCACCTGCCGATCAACCCGCTTTTCTGCCCCAATCGCTCCCTGTTTTTTGAGGACCAGCACAGCATTTTCCATGTCACCGTCGGCCTGCTGCAGGGCCCGCTTGCAGTCCATGAGCCCAGCTCCAGTCCGCTCCCGCAGATCGCCAACCATCCTTGCCGTAATTTCCATCGTTCTCTCTTTCCTAGCGCTCCGCCGCAGCAAGCGCCTCATCGGATAGATTTTTTGCCAATTCCGTCACCTCGTCGGATAGCACAACTTCCGGCTCCAGCTCCACCATTTTTTTCATTTCAATTGCCTTGCCTTCCCGGCGCAATTCCCGCTCCTCCCGGCCGCGAAGAATTGCCTGGACAATGGCATCGAGCAGGATGCGGACAGAGCGGCCGGAATCGTCGTTGCCAGGGATGGGGTAGTCCACCAAAAATGGATCTGTGTTGGTATCGGCGATTGCCACGACCGGCGTGCCGGTGCGCTTTGCCTCGCGGACTGCTATCAATTCCCGGTTGATGTCCACAACGATTAGGGCACCCGGCTGGCCGGCTATATCGAGAAGTCCGCCAAAATTTCGGCCCATGCGTGCCATGGTGCGGCGCAGTGCGGCCGCCTCCTTGTTGAACATGCGGTCGATTTCACCGCGTTCCTGCATTTGCAATAGGCGGCGATACTTCTGCAGACCACGGCCGATGGTGGCAAAATTTGTCAGCGTACCACCGAGCCAGCGCTCGGTGCAGTAAAAAAGGCCATTTTGCTCGGCCGCCTCCCGCACGATGTCTTTTGCCTGCGGTTTCGTGCCGACGAGCCACACCTCGCTGCCACCGGCTACCAGATGCTCTACAAATTCACAGGCCTTGGCCAGCTGTTCCAGTGTCTTGGCCAGATCGATGATGGAAATTCCATGGCGATGGGCGTAGACGAATGGTTTGGATCGCGGATTCCAGCGGCGAAGTTGGTGGCCAACGTGGACCCCTGCATCAAACAATTCCTGTGCTGTTGGAAGATTCATGGCCATGCTCCGTACGGCCAGCTGGCCGCCTAGGATAAAAAATATATAGTAGCAGAACCGCCCATCGGCCCCACGGTAGGACAGTTTGGTGTTTTGCGGGAAAGACAAGCTTTTTTGTTGAACTGTCCTTGCCACAGGGAAAGAAAATTGACCGACCGATGGACCGGCCTAGTTTGCCCGCCGTGGATGGCGTGGTGCGTCTTTTGCCGGAAGTTGTCATCAACCAGGTGGCGGCCGGCGAAGTGGTGGAGCGGCCAGCTGCCGTTGTGAAAGAATTGGTGGAAAACGCCATCGACGGCGGTGCCACCCGCATCGACGTGGATTTCCGCAGGGCCGGAAAAGATTTTTTATCCGTCCGCGACAACGGTGTGGGCATGGGGCGGGAAGATGTTCTGCTGGCCGTACGGCGCCATGCTACCAGCAAGATCAACGCCATTGCCGACCTGCAATCCATCCATTCCTTCGGTTTCCGCGGCGAAGCGTTGCCATCCATTGCCGCCGTTTCCCATCTCGTTCTCCGTTCCCGCCGCCGCCAGGATCCAACTGGGACGGAAATTGTCATCGAAGATGGAATGGAACGGAGTGTTGCAGACCGGGCCATGGAGCCTGGCACGGAGGTACAGGTTCGCCATCTATTCCAGTCCGTGCCGGCGCGTAGAAAATTTCTCTGCACCGACGCAACCGAAGCCGGCCATATTCTAGTCACCGTGCGCCTATTTGCCATTGCATTCCCTGCAATTCAATTCCTGCTGCGCAACGGGAATCATCTTTCCATTGCCACGGCGGCTGGCGACTCATTGGAAAGCAGGCTGGCAGGGCTGGTGGATCCGCAGCTGTTTCCCCTGCTCTGCCCAATTTCCGAAAGCGACGGCATGCGGCAGCTGGAAGGATACCTATTGCGGCCGGATGGTCGGGTGAGGACGGCCGAGGAGATGCTGTTTTTTGTCAACCGCCGGCCAATTGTTTCAAAAGAGCTGCGAGAGTGGGTCCTGGAGGCCCATGCCCCCTACTTTCCCGGTGCCCGTTCCATTCCCTGCTTTCTTTTTTTGAAAATTCCTCCGGACCATGTGGATGTCAACGTGCATCCGGCCAAGCGAGAGGTGCGATTTTCCCATAAAAAAGAGTTGCGACATTTTTTGATTCGATCGTTGGAGGCAAGACTTGCCGCGCTGGCCCATCCGCTGTCCCTGCCAGGTTGCTGTCCCAACCCATCCCCGCCACAACCCGTTCCATTTTTCATCCAAGCCAATCCTGCCAACCTTGAACACACGACGGTCGCTAACCCTCCTCCGATCGAATCGATCCCCTGCCAACTGGGAGAAAATGGCTCGGCCAGCGTCGATGCAAAAATGTGCCCACCCACGGCCCTGGTCCAGCAATGGCCACAATTCATCCGTGCCGTGCCAATTTTTTCCTGTGGCCGTGGACTATTGAACTGGCAGTTTGTCGGCCGATGGGATGGAAATTGGGCCATCTGGGGGACGGAAACCGGCCTGGTGTTTTTTGACATTCGAGCTGCTGCCATGCGGGTGGCCTACGAACGATTGCTTTATCGGGAAACCAACCCTCCCCGGCAGCGACTGCTTCTGCCAATTGCTCTGGATCTGCGCCGGAACGGGGGTGAAGAAATGGAAAAATTGCTCGGCGAACTGGCAGCCGTCGGCTTCACCGTGCTGGACGATGGAACCGGCCGCTGCCAGGTGGCGGAAATACCCCTGTGGCTACGGGAGCATTCCGCCGAAGCATTCCTCTACGACTGGCTCGTTCTGCGCCGCAAGCAAATTTCCCAAATGCGCCAAGATTCTTTTGCCCAGGTAGCCGCATCCCATATTGCATCCTCCCATTTTTACGAAACGGCGGCCGACCTGACCGCCCTGCTGCGGGACTTGATGGCATGCCAGGTGCCGACGACGGCACCGGATGGTGCCGGGATCTATTTTGAATTTCCAAGAAGCGAAATGCTACGGCGTCTGGCTCGGCCAGACGATTGACGGCCGAAGAAGTCAGCACTGCATGGCGATGCGTTCCCCCATGTGCAGCAGAGTTTCCATTCCGTTTCCACTATTTTGCAGCAAATCTTCCGCAAGCGCCACGGACCCTTTTTCAAAAAGTAGGAGAATGGCCGATCCGCCGAAGGAAAAAAATCCTTTTTCCGATCCTTTTTTACAGTGGCGGTGGGGCGTGAAGGTTTGGCTGACCGTTCCAACGAAGGTGGCCCCAACCTCCACCATGGCAACCTCACCGCAATCGGCCACCAGACGGGTGAGAAACCGGCGATTTTGCGAAAGTGTAAAACGGCGGCGCAAAGCCAGGGGATGGACGGAATGGAGCCGGCCCGGCAAAGCTTGGACTGCGCTTGGAACTCCGTCGCAGGGAAAGTGAAAGCGGTGGTAGTCCAGGGGGCTAAGACGGCAGATGAGGCCATTGCCTAGAAAAAATTTTTGGGCCAAAACCGCGCTGCCCAGCAATTCTTCGAGGCGCAGCCGACGTCCTTTGATGCTAAGTTTTTCCTGTCGACCAAGTTCAGCAATTGCAAAATAGCGGCCATCCGCCGGGGCCACGATGCCACCTCGGCAGCCGTCGATGGGTCGAGCATCCGGCCGCAGCCGGCGGGAAAAAAACTCGGCAAAGCTGGCAAATTGCTCCACCGGTACCAAGCTTTCCCCAATGGGAATGGCATGACGGCGGACAAATGGCAGGATCGCTCCGGCACTGCGTCGGCCATTGGCGTACCATGCGGCGATGCGGGAAAGAAATGGGGCACTGCCAATGCAGGCTTGCAAAAAGCGGCCAAGGACCGTGCCATAGGCAAAGCGCAGAAACCATTCTCCACAGATTGGTTCCTTTTCCACGCGGCCCGTGCGGCGGTTTACTATTTCAATCGGAGCGGTCATGGAATTACAACTTTTGCAGCCGTTGGCAGATGCGGCAACGGCTGCCGTCGCAGCCGCGGGCCGTGCATTCGGTGCGGCCATAGGCAATCATACGCCCGTGGATGTTGCCCCACTCTTTTTTAGGAAAAAGTTTTTTGAGATTCTTTTCAATTTTTTCTACGGACCATGGTCCGGCCAGCTTCCACCGCACGGCCAGCCGCGCAACGTGCGTATCGACCGGAAAGGTGGGCAGATCCGTGCACAGGCCCAGCACGACCGAGGCTGTTTTATGGCCAACGCCCGGCAAGCTCTCAAGGTCGGAAAAATTTAGGGGGACAGAGCTGGCAAAATCTTGCACCAGGCGCAGGGAAAGATCGTGCAGTGCCCTGGCCTTTTGACGAAAAAAACCGGCCGAATGGATGAGATGTTCCAGCCGATCCAACGGCAACTGCAGCATGGCATCCGGCGTCGGAGCTTGGGCAAACAGTCCGGGCGTTATCCTCTCCACCTGCCGATCCGTGCAGCGGGCGGAAAGCACGACAGCCACCAGCAGCTGAAACGGCGATCCACCGTGCAAAAATTGGGGAACTTTTGGAAAAAATTTTTTTAGCAAATCCGCAACCACCGCGGCGCGGAGATGAACATCCACCACCGCCAGCTCGGCGCTAGCCACGGCGACGGGAGAATCGTTTTTGGAATTTTTCCACCCGGCCAGCCGTTCCCACAAAGCGGCGGATGCCGGTGTAGGCCGGGTGGGAATCGGCCGTTACGTCGCAAGGCACAACACCGTGGACGACACCACCTATTTCCTTCGTTTCCCGACATTTAATGGTGGAAATTGTTAAAAACTCCCGGCCACTGGAAACGTCCACAAAACAAACGGGACGGGACTCCGGATGTCTATCCTTTTTCATGCTAACCCTGGCGCGCCTTATAGCGCGGCGCCACCTTATTAATGACATATATACGGCCCCGACGGCGCACCACCTGGCAGGCGGAATGTCGCACCTTTAGGGACCGCAGAGACGAAACAACCTTCATACGCTTTTGGCGATGGAACGGCCCTGCCGCATCCCTGTCAAGATTTTTTGCAAATTTTCCTACGACCTTGTGACCACGCCGGACGGCGCGGCCAAAAAAAAGCCACCTTCCGATCTCCCGCTGCGGTCAATCTTTGATTTCTCTGTGCAGCGTATGCCGGCGGAGAAACGGATTGTATTTCTTTTTTTCCACCTTATTCTGCTGCAACTTTTTATTGCGCGTCGTCATGTAGCGGGACGGCGGTTTACCCTCCGCCTTCGCCTCCGTGCACTCGATGATAACGTGTTCCCTGGCCATGGTGATCCATGGTTCAACCGCAGCCGACGAGGTTGGTCAAGGGAATTTTACGGCATGGTCGGGATGGCCGGGTTCGAACCGGCGACCTCTACGTCCCGAACGTAGCGCTCTACCAGGCTGAGCCACATCCCGTCCGGCCCGTTGTCCAGGTCTGGAAAAAAATGGCAAGAAATTTTTTGGCCGGCCCTGTTTTGCCCCTTGCTAGGAAAAAAAATTGCGCCAATTTGCAAATAGGAGGTTTTTTTATGGAATTGCCGGAAAATTTGGTCCGCATCCTGGTGCAGCAGGTGGCCAACGAATACCAGTCTGCCTACCTGTACCTGGGAATGGCGGCCTATTTTGAACAAACTCCATTCGGTGGCTTTGCCCGGTGGATGCGGCGCCAGGCAGCGGAGGAGGTGGAGCATGGTGGCCGCATTTTTTCCTACCTGGTGGATAGGGGAGCTCCCGTGGAGCTGCGGGCCATTGAGCGGGTTCCTTGTTCCTACCCATCACCGCTTGAGGCGTTCCGTACGGCATTTTCCCACGAGCAGCGGGTAACGCGCTGGATCCGCGATATTTATGAACTGGCACTTTTGGAAAAAGACTACGAAACGATGGAATTTGCCAATTGGTTTTTAAAAGAGCAAATTGAGGAGGAAAAGCAGACAAGGGGATGGGTGGAGCGGATTGCCTTCGCCGCCGACCAGCGGGGGGCGCTATTCTCCCTCGACGCCGAGGCGGGAAAAGAGCTGTGAAAAATTGGACGCTTTTGCTCGATGGAGCTGCGGCTCCGGCCGAGGTGGGCCTGCTACGGGATGGGTCGTTTCTGTTGCACCGCTGCGATGGATCGGCCCCTGTCGGCGCGCTGTTCGCCGGCGTTGAAGCCGTGTTGGAACAGGCCAGTTGCAGATTCGATGCCGTGGCAGGTTTTTTGGTTTGCCGTGGCCCGGGCAATAGGACGGGGCTGCGGCTGTGCAAAATGCTGGTGGACGGTACCAACGCCATCCTTCCCAGCCGTCCGGTGATTTCCTACGACGCCCTTGACCTGGCCTGCGATGTTCTATCCCGAAAAGGCGGCCCACAGCAACGGTTTTCCGTCGCCGTGGCCGTGGCCAAGCGGCGAATTGCCCTGCGCCAAGCGGGGAATGAGACCCATATCTGGACAGATTCGACCGCGGGTCAATCCATGGCACATGGACCCACATTTTTTCTTCCCTCCCCGTTCCCATTGCCGCCATGGGGCCAGCCATTTGAGGCAGATGGGGAGGAGCGAAATTTTTTTTGGCAAAAAATTTTACGGGAAGGAATGGCCCAAAAAAGCTTTCATCCCACCATTGCCCCCGTGGAATTTTCGCAAAACCGCCAGCTGTCACCGCTCCCGTCGGCTTGCTGAAACGTACGCAGTTACCTCCGCCGGCAGGGCCCGGTGGGGCTACGGTGCCGGCCATCAAAATGCATGGCAAAGTTGGACATTGGTGTGGTTGTCGGTTTTGCCATTGGCGAACTCTCCGTACCAGTGGGCGCTGGCGCTCCAGTGGCGGCCAAAGCGGCCATGAATTCCCAGGGAAATGAGACCGGATGTGTGGGCTCCATAGTTCTGTGGTGGAAGAAATCCACCCAGCGGGGTTCCATCGATGGTGGCAAAGGCGTCGCTATGATGCCGGCGCGCCTGGCAATGCCAGCCGATTTTCGCAAAAACCTCCGCTTCGCGCCCTCCGCAGACCATTGTTTCCCGCTCCAGTCCGATGCCCAGCAATATGCTGCCAATGCTGTGATTCAATTTGCCCAGCGATGCCGCTCCGGATGCGACGGTTGAAGTTTCCGCATAGGCATCCTGCCGCTGCCAGTCGTAGTGCAGCACAGCCCATGGACCGATTTGAAAATTTCCGCAGCGGAGCAGGCCGTGCGATCCCTCGACGGAGTAGAAGGTGGAACTTCCGGAAAATCTGGCAGAAAAGAAGTTGCCTTCGCCATCCACGCGGCCCGCCCGGTTGACCACATGGCTGCCGCCGACGGTGATGGAAAAATTGCCCTTGAGCCGTGTCGCCGACCGGTGTTCCAGAGATAGGAAAGTTGCTCCAGTCCAATAATTTTGCCGAATTTTGCGGCCCAGGGCGGATGCTGCGCCGAAGCAGCGCATGGTGGCATGGGCATGGGCAGCATAGATTCCGCAGCGGAGCATGCTTCTTTCTGTCAGTGATGTGGCCGCATCCCAGCCAAGGATGCCTCCATCGATGGTTCCACGGTAGCCAAAGTCATCGACGGTGGTCCGGCGAATGCGGGAATGGATGCCCAGTAGAAAGAAAGGATCTTTTTGACAGCGCTGACCCGCCAGGTGTCCAGCAACTGCCCGGCCCAGTGCCCAGTGCACTTCGGCACCAAGTTGGGCCAATTCCCCACCCACAAATGACCTGGCATAGTCCGTCGGCAGCCATTGCGGCGGCGCTGGTTGCAGGCTGTCACCGCCGCCACCACCGTCACCGTCACCTTCATTTTCCGAAGAATCCTCCGCAACGAATGCACCGTCGGCGGCTTCCCCATTGGCAAGGGTCATCAGTACGAGGCCCTGACGACCTTCTTCCTCACTCCACAGTAGGTACAAATTATTGACTGCCACGTAGGGGGATACCGCACGCAGCACCAGCTCGGAGGATTGGTCCCCATCGAGCCAGTAGTAGTCCGTTCCCGTAATTTGCTGCCCACGGCTGATACCGCCCAACAGGTTGTGCATGGCGGTCGCATCGACTGCTTCGGGCATGTGCACCGCATGGCAATCGATGGGAATTGCCGGGTCCGGAACCGTATCAACGTCCAAGGCAACTCCAAAAACCGGAGCCGAACCACTGCCGGTGAGCAACAGCTGCTGCTTTGGCGTCGCTGGATTGCCGGTGAGCAGGAGAGATCCGGTTCCGGCATAGACGCCATCCATCTCCCGCAGTCCAAAGCGGATGGCTTCTCCCCGATCGGCGTTGATGGTCAGCCGGCCACTGACCGGGTAGTTGGAAAAGTCAAGGGAAACGACGCCGTCGCGGCCATCGCGCTGGCTACTGGCGGTGCCCTGGTAGAGCTTGCCATTGGAAGGATCCACGTAGGCCACATTTTCGGCAAGCTGTCCGATGGCGGCCTCAAAATCCGAATCCTGCGAGGATTTGATTTCCAGGGTGCCGTCGTGGATGACAATGCGGTGCAGGTCCTGGACAGGAGCGTAGCATTTGACGGACCAGCCACCGTCGATGCGCAGTGTGGAACCGTCCGTGCCATCGACCATTCTAGCCTTGGCTATAGCTCCCAGGAGGTGCAGCGTGCCGGGACCAACGCCGTCCACCGTGCCACCGCTGCGGATGGAGGCATCGGTTTCCCATGTCCCATTGGAGCAGGATGCCGAATTTGGTCCAGCCGCGCGGTCCACGCTCCAATTGGCATCCAAAATGCGCCTTCGGCCTACGTTGAGCTGAAAGTTTGGTCCCAGCGCCACCGCCCGGGGGAAAATTCCTTGCGCCACCACATAGCTCCTCATCTGATTACCTTCCTGGTCGGCATAGGTGGCGGCACTGGCGACGTACGGCTCTGAAGTGGTGTTGACGGTCCAGCCGTTGCCGGACAATTTTGCTGCTGCAATCACCACAGATGGGTCACCTGCGCCGAAATCGTTGAAGTAGAATCGCATTCCATCGTAGAAATGGGCCGTACTTCCGTTGCCATCGCCGCCGAGGGCCGCCAAGAAAATGTTTACTCCGCCGTTGCTCCCACCATCCGCTCCAAAGGCCGCCATTGTGGCATTGCCCTGAAACTCCACCGTCCAATTGCAAAAAGATTCCGGCCCGTAGACGTTGTAGGCGGCACCGAAAAGGCTGGCCCGTATCTGGGTTGAAAATAGGTTGCTGTTATCGTAGCCGTAGGCGTAGGCGCTGGTACCAATGGCCGTTCCGTCGCCGAAGGTGCCAATTGTCCAATTGCAAAACGCATGGGAACAGAGGACGTCCCACGGGGCCTGGCCAGGGCCCACCGTATTGGTTGGTAAAAATTCCTTGCCGCCGTAGCTGCACGCTGCGCCGAAAATGTTGGCATAGGTGATGTTAAATGTCTCTCTGCTATAGTTAGACACTGCCGTGGCGTAGGTATTATTTTCTCCAGCATCCCCCAGTGTCCAATTGCAGAACGAGTTGGGAGAGCAGAAATTGCAGCCGGCGCCGAACAAATTGGCATGGGTAAAGGGCGGCGTGCCGCCCGAACTGTCACAGGCGCAGGCGAGCAACGCGTTACCATCGCCGATGTCGCCAATGGACCAATTGCAAAACGCACGGGAAGAGCGATGGTTGCAGGCAGCGCCAAAGAGATTTGCCTCGGCGTAGGTGTGATTGCTGGAGCCGGAATTTGTAAATTTTGCAACGGAGATTAGTTTGTTGTTGTTTTCAAAATTTCCGATGGTCCAGTCACAGAACGAGTCGTCGGATTCGTAGTTGTAGCCCGCGCCGAATAGGTTGGCGTGGACATAGGGGATGCTGGCGCCGTTCTCCGCTGCCGTGGCCGACGTTGTCAGCGACTGGTCGCCGAGGAAGTTGCCGATTGTCCAGCGGAGAAATGCGTTTTCCGAAGAAAAATTGCAGGCTGCGCCGAAGAGGTTGGCCTCGGCGTAGGAACCCTTTGAGGAACTGTCAAAATTTGTACCATTTGCCGTGGCGACCAATGAATTGCCTATGCCAGCATCGGTCTGGCCGAAGCTGCCGATGGTCCAGTCACAGAACGAGTCGTCGGATTCGTAGTTGTAGCCCGCGCCGAACAGGTTGGCGTGGACATGGAGAATGTCGTCGCCCGTGCGGCTCCAATCGGCCGTGGCGCTGAGGGTATTGTCTCCACCGAATGCCCATTCCGCAACATCGGCGCTGGGACCGATTGTCCAATTGCAAAAAGATGTGGGCGAGCTGCTGGCGTAGGCACCGCCGAAGAGGACTGCGCTGCCGGAGTAATGGTATATCCCTTTCACCTGCTCTGTGCTACCCGTATCCTTTGCAATCGTGGCGAGGTAATTGCTATCTCCGAAGCCGGCAATGGACCAGCCATTGGCCAACCCAGCGCACAGATCCAGGTAGCCCGCACCGAAAAGGGTTGTTGTCATGGCGGCATTTGCCCGCAGGTTATTGCCATTTCCGAATGGATCAAACTGCCAGTGGGCTAGACCATTATCCGTTTGTAGTGCATAGGCAGCACCGAACAGGCTGGTCCAGGTTGCGGAGTAATAATCTCCACTTGTCAATCCGCACAGCAACCATTTTGTTCCCCCATTGGAAGAAAAATGGATAAAATTCGGCGATCCGATGCCATCTCCCAGATGGGCCACGCCCAAGCCAACGTCCTTGTTCCCGCATCCAAAACCCATGTACCATCTGCCACTATCATGGATGTCATTCGTGAAGAAATAGGGGTTGGTGCCGGTCAGACGGACGGAAAATGGATCACTTTCCGTTCCGGAAATGCCGTTGAAATCAAACGTGCAGTAGCTGGAATTGGATCCCTTTACATAATGTCGAATGTGGGGGTAATCATACATCGTCGCCTGCTGGGACGTCAGGACCAAGCTCTTTCCAGGCGCCGACCCTCCACTTCCCAGATTGACCGCAATGCAAAAGCTGCCGTACGACGAGATGTAGTTGTTGCCGCCGACATCGACGTAATAACTGGAGCCATCGACCGTGTAATTACCATCAGGTGCACGATCATCCAGGTAGACGGTGAACGAATCCCTGGCATGCGCACCGGCCGGGAAGAGCAGTAGCGCAAAAATCAGCAATGGCCAAAGAAATCCTGTGTCTCCGTGTCTCCGTGTCTCTGTGTCTCTGTGTCTCTGTGTCTCTGTGTCTCTGTGTCTCTGTGTCTCTGTGCAGATCATAAAAAGTTATTTTGTCCAAAAAAAGCTGGTAGCTCAAGCATTTTTTTATGCTTTTGCATGTCTGGATAGTCGGACACACCCTCGGTTGGAGGAATTGCTTGCGGAACGGCGCTGAACGCTAGCTTTTTTTTCAATGTGACTTGCCACGAAAATTTCTATCCCCAGAAGGGCGACATGGTAGCTGCACATCGACGCCACGACCAGTTGAATCAATCTTCAAACATGGATTAAAATCGCATCCGTATGGTGGCGACATGGGCTGAAATCCATTGCCAATGAAACCAAGAAAACTAGCAATGAAATCGATAAACGCCGCCGCGTCCGTCCGTCCTGCCATCTCTCCAACCCGCTCGGAAGATTTTGCCGAATGGTACCAAAGGGTAATCCGTGCCGCCGATTTGGCAGAAAATGGTCCGGTGCGGGGTTGCATGGTGATCAAGCCGTGGGGCTATGCCATCTGGGAGCTCATGCAGGCTGCACTGGATAGAATGTTAAAGCGGACAGGCCACCGCAATGCCTACTTTCCTCTGCTCATCCCAAAAAGTCTTTTGGAACGGGAAATGGCACATGTGGATGGATTTGCCAAAGAATGCGCCGTCGTAACCCACACGCGACTGGAGGGTCGGGATGGTGTGCTGCGGGCAGCTTCTCCACTGGATGAGCCGCTGGTCATTCGCCCAACCTCCGAAACGGTGATTGGCGGATCCTTTGCCCGCTGGATCAAATCCTACCGGGATCTGCCGTTGCTGATCAACCAATGGGCCAACGTGGTGCGCTGGGAAATGCGGCCGCGTCTTTTTCTACGCACGACGGAATTTCTTTGGCAGGAAGGACACACGGCCCATGCAACGCAGGAAGAAGCCAGGGAAGAGACGCTGCGCATGTTGGAAATTTATCGAACATTTGCCGAAAACTTTCTTGCCATGCCGGTTGTGGCGGGGAAAAAATCCACCCTTGAACGTTTTCCAGGTTCAGAGGATACCTATTCCATCGAAGCACTGATGCAGGATGGCAAGGCATTGCAGGCTGGAACATCCCATTTTTTGGGCCAAAATTTTTCCAAGGCATTTGCCATCCGCTTTGCTGCCGAAAGTGGACGGGAAGCCTACGCCTGGACCACGTCATGGGGCGTCTCTACAAGATTGATCGGCGGGCTGATTATGGCGCATTCCGACGACAACGGGCTCGTGCTACCACCGCGCGTGGCACCGCTACAAATTGCCATACTTCCCATTCTCCGCGAAGATGCGGATGCGGTACTGGCCCATGCAGAAATTTTGCGCAAATGCCTGGAAAAATTACGGCCATGGGGACAGGACATGCGGGTGGAGGTGGATCGGCGGAATTTGCACGGTGGAGAAAAAAATTGGGAATACGTCAAAAAAGGAGTTCCCATTCGGGTGGAACTTGGCCCACGGGACGTGGCCCAGGGCAATGTTACCTGGACCAGACGGGACAATGCCGTGCGGCAGATTGCTCCAATGGAAAAATTTCTTGCCATTGCCGAGGACGAGCTTTTGTCCATGCAAGATGGTCTATTGCAGCGGGCCCGGCAAGGACGGGAGCGGCGTAGCCAGATGGTCCATTCCATGGAAGAATTTCGCGCACTTTTTTCCACCGGCAATTTCCTTGTCCGCACCTATTTTTGCGGCGATGGAACCGTGGAAAAAATGCTGCAGAATGAGCTGGGTGTCACGACCCGCTGCTTTCCCATGGCTGAGGCTGGAGATGTTGGTCCATGTTTTGCCTGTTCGGGACGCGTGGGTCCTCCCGTACTCTGGGCACGCGCCTACTAGGTTGTGACCCTGAAGATTCGACTGGGCAATTGTGGCGGCACAAACCGTAAAATTTTCAGCAAAAAAAATTTTTTTGGACAAAATTTCGCCGGTAATAAAATTGCTGAAGCATAAAATTTGTGGACGAATTTTGCGATTTTCTTAAAAAAAAGCTTGCCACCGCCGGCAAAACTCTTGAAACGACGATCGCAGGATGGAGCAGCTTGGTAGCTCGTCAGGCTCATAACCTGAAGGTCGTTGGTTCAAATCCAACTCCTGCACCCAAAAATTTTGAATCTGGGAGCCGCTTCCTAGGAAGGGAGCGGCTCAAGTTTTTGCCGGGTTAAGTGTTTCCGAATCGGATCGGCACGGGTCCGTTTTCCCGGAGCAGGCCGTGATGTACCACAAGAATCCCTCCGGCATAGGCTAGCGGGTTTGGCGAATTTGTGCTGGCAAAAGCAGTTGACTGTTTTCCCTTTGTCGCATACGGATATTTTTGACTAACAAACAAGTACGACAAGATGGGGGGCCATGGGTTCGAGTCCCACATCTCCCACCACGCGCACAAAGCAGCCCATGGAACGATTCCCTTAAACAGGGGGGCAGCTAAAAACATCAGAGAAAAATGCGAACAAATTCGATGGCGAGAATGTAGGAAAATCCGGCCAAATAGACCCATCCGAGAGCCGGCATCGAACGCCGCCGCAACGCCACCGCCAGGGGAAGAATTCCGGCAATAATGTTAAGAAATATGCCGCCGGATACTTCTAGGGCTCTAATGAATAGATGGGACCAGGACAGTGCAATTGTCAGCGGCAGGAGTACAACCAGAGCGAGTTCCGTAACTCCCACATACCAGCGATGGCCATGAAAAACATCCTTCAATGCGCCACTGAGAGTAGCCGAAACGCCGAGCAGGGAGCTCGAAATGGCAAAGAAAGAAAAGGCTTCGCCTAGGATAACGAAAGAGGGGGATAGAAATTTCTCACGGAAAAGGAGAAAGACCGGCAGACCGCGATCCATACCGCCTATGAGCTCATTGGGCGTCAAAACCCGAAAGGCAAT
>JAISOW010000007.1 GCA_031275345.1 Puniceicoccales bacterium | reverse complement strand
AAAGGCTATCTTGCCAAATGGATGGCTGGAACGGTCGTTGGCATCGTTGGCTTGATGATTGCCCAGACGACGCTGCTGCTAACAATTGCGCACCTTTCGCCAGCCGGATGATCTTCGCTGCAATGAAGTGGGTTCAAAAGCTGGGCAAACCGCGCAGTTCGCGAAATTTTATCCCAATGTGGTTGAGTGCTATTTTTTGACAAAACTTTCGCCACCATCGTTTTTTCTTGACATGGCCACAACAGGCAGCAGCCTGGGTCCATCGTGGATTTATCGGCGGGCAGTCTTTTCTTCCCCAATGCCGCCTACTATCGTGCCTAGCGCACGAAAATAATAGCAAATAAATAATTTTTGGCACGGTTGTGCAGGTACTTCGCCCAGCGGCGAAGGCGTTGGTTTGTTTTTGAATAATTTTTAATTTGGGGGATAGCCATGTTTAGACTATTGACGGGAGAGGAAATTCCTCTCGAGTTTCACCGGGCGCGGATTGTGCAAATGATCCATTTGGTTCCATTGGAAAGGCGATTGGCAGCCATCAAAGCAGCCGGGTTCAATACATTTCTTCTCAAAAGCAGGGATGTATTTTTGGACATGCTGACGGACAGTGGCACCAATGCGATGAGTGATCGACAGTTGGCCGCAATGAACATTGCCGACGATGCCTACGCCGGTTCCGAAAGTTTTTACCGCTTTCAGGGAAAAATTGCGGAAATTTTTGGAAAACAATTTGTACTGCCAGTGCATCAGGGACGGGCAGCTGAAAATATTATTTGTAGAGCATTTTTAAAAAATGGCGATGTGGTGCCAATGAACTACCATTTTACAACTACGCGGGCGCACATTGAGGCAAATGGTGGAAAAATTGTGGAATTGGTGGCAGATGAGGCATTTCAGACGGAAAGCGATTGCCCGTTTAAGGGCAATTTCGTCATCGAAAAATTGGTGAAGGCTATTGAAAATATCGGAGTTGCAAAAATTCCTTTCGTTCGCATCGAAGCATCCACCAATCTGCTAGGAGGACAGCCATTTTCACTGAAAAATCTGCGGCAGGTTCGATCCGTTGTAGACCATTTCGGTCTTTTTCTTATACTAGATGCCTCGCTTTTGGCAGAGAATTTGTTTTTTATCCGCAGCCGTGAACCCTCGTGTGCCCAAAGAAGTCTTCCAGACCTTGCAAAAGAGGTTGCTTCACTGGTGGATGTTCTGTACTTTTCTGCCCGCAAATTGGGCTGTGCCCGCGGCGGAGCAATTGCCACGGCTGACCGGGAAATTTTTGAAAAAATGAAACCTCTCGTTCCGCTATACGAGGGATTTTTAACCTACGGCGGCATGTCGTTGCGGGAAATGGAAGCGGTAACGGTTGGACTGGATGAGGCATTGGATTTGACAATCACAGGACAGATGCCGGCTTGCATAGAGTTTATGGTGGGCGAACTAAAGAAACGCGGCATACCTGTTGTGGCACCGCCTGGTGCCCTTGGCTGTCACATCGATGCGATCAAATTTTTGCCGCACATTTCCCAAAAAATTTATCCGGCTGGCGCACTGGCAGCGGCATTGTTTCTAGTGTCCGGCATTCGGGGAATGGAGCGGGGAACGATGTCCAGCACACGCGGGACAGACGGCAGTGATCTACTGTCCGACATGGAATTGGTACGGCTGGCAATGCCCAGAAGGGTGTTTACCCTATCCCAAATAAAATTTGCCATCGACCGCATCACATGGCTCTATGCCAATCGCCAGCTGATTGGCGGGCTGCAATTCGTCGAAGAGCCGAAGGTTTTGCGATTTTTCACTGGGAAATTGGCCCCAATTGGTGGATGGGATGCCGCACTTGCGGAGGCAATCCGTTCCAGCGCAATCGCGGACACCACAATGGCAGAAATCTGAGCTCCCAATCGGCAAGCCCCTATTCCCACGGCGGCCGCGTCGTCGGCAACCCATACGCACGGAAGGCGGCGGTTTGCTGCGATAGGGGTGGGGCTAGCGAGATTTTTTCAAACGTTTCCAAAAATCGCCCACAATGCCACCGGAGCGGCCATCGGATTGTAGAATGTCGTTTGCCACGGTCGCCAAATCCGGCAGGTTGGCCAGGGAGCGGAGGACAGACTGCATCAACAGGCCGGCACCGCGGGCATTCAAATCGGATGATAGGCGCTTAAACAATGTTTCAGCATCCACATTGTCTGCCTCGTAGGAATAGTTGAGCGCAAATTCCCGCACCTTGGCCGGCTGCTCCGTAAAATCCATCAGCGCCACCCTTCCCACGCGAATTTCCACGTGGCGGAAGAAGATTTGCCGCGGCTTGGCCGGCTTTTTCCCCACGCCTGGCTTGGTGGCCCGCTCCCGTTGGCCAAACAGGGAGGAGAGAAAATCTGCAATGTTCACATTTCCATCCCCATCCCGCACGCAGGTAATCTGGGGAACATCCAGGACAAAGTTTTCCACCACAACCTTTTTCGTCAACAGTGATAAAAAGAGCAGGTCGGCGCCTAGCCGGTCAATTTGGGCAAGTGTGGACACCGGGTAGAGTGACCCGCCCTGGATGGCCACGTCGTAGAAATTAAAGTTCATTGTGAAAACGTTGGAATGGGACCTGCCAATGGAGACGGTAAAGTCGGACCCGCCCCCCAGCAGCAGGGGAACAACCTTGGGGGACCAGTGGTTAAATGTCAAAGCCACCGCCGCCAGGACGATAATGATGAACGTGATGATGCCGAACAGGAAGCTAAAAACCCACTGGAACGGCTTGAAAAAGATGCCCACTAGAAAATTCATGGTGTAATGCCGTGGCTGCCGCCACACGGCATTCATTATGGTAGATGATGGCCGGATATTTCAAATTTTTTCGCCAATGGCGGCTAAAATTGCCGCCGGTGAATTGGCCTTCGCATGGATTCGGGGCCGCCATGCCGCCCAATGTGCCATGTGGCCAACGGGACGGAACGAAGAATGAAAAATCTGCCAAAATAGCCGGCCGGGGCGGTGGACGGCGGGAATTTTTTTTGGAACCGGAGGGTCGGTACTTTTCCGTTGACGCTGCCGGTCTTTTCATCGAGTTGTGGCGCCCACAATGCGCCACATTTTCATCACCGGTGGGGTAGTGTCGTCGCTGGGGAAAGGTCTTACGGCGGCAGCGCTGGGAGCCCTACTCGAATGCAGAGGCCTGCGGGTGACCCTGCAAAAGCTGGATCCCTATCTGAACGTTGACCCGGGAACGATGAGTCCTTTCCAGCACGGAGAAGTCTACGTGTTGGACGATGGGGCCGAGACGGACCTGGACCTTGGCCACTACGAACGCTTTACCCACGCCAAGCTCGGTAGGGGCAACAGCGTGTCGGCTGGACAGATCTATGAAACCGTCCTCCTGCGGGAGCGGCGGGGAGATTTTCTTGGCCAGACGGTGCAGGTTATACCCCACGTAACCGATGAAATTCGGGCACGGCTACACGTGGACGATGGCGTGGCCGACGTGGCAATCGTGGAGCTGGGCGGAACGGTTGGCGACATGGAGGGCATGCCATTTTTGGAAGCACTGCGGCAATTTGCCCTGGACGTTGGCCGGAGCAACGTGCTCTTCGGCCACGTAACGCTTTTGCCCTACCTGCGCATGGCCGACGAGGTGAAGACGAAGCCGGCGCAGCAGAGCGTTGCCACCCTACGCACACTTGGCATCCAGCCGGACATCCTTTTCTGCCGCACGGAGCGGCATCTTTCCGACGAGGTGCGAAAAAAATTGAGCCTTTTTTGCAACGTGCCGGCGCCCGGCGTTGTGCAGGAGCTGGACGTTACATCCATCTATGCGGTGCCGGCCATGCTGCATGACGAAGGCGTTGACCGCTTCATACTGGACCATTTTGGCCTGCCAGCCACGCCCTGCGACCTGTCACCATGGGCGAAGGTGCGAGAAATGGAGCGCCGCCGTCGCCATCCGCTGACCATTGCACTCGTTGGCAAGTATGTGGATTTGCAGGACGCCTATAAATCTGTCTACGAAGCGCTGGAACATGGCGCGCTGGCCTGCAGCTGCCGTCTGGATGTGGTGCGGGTAGATTCGGAAATTGTGGACGAAGGCAATGTGATGGGCATGCTGAAGGATTGTTCCGGCGTCCTCGTTCCAGGCGGATTCGGCAACCGTGGCATTTTGGGAAAAATGTGCGCCATTCGCCATGCGCGGGAGAACGGCATTCCCTACCTCGGCATCTGCCTTGGCATGCAGCTGGCGGTGGTGGAATTTGCCAGAAACAGGGCTGGGCTGGCCGGTGCCCACTCCACCGAGTTCGATCCGGCCACTCCCCACCCGGTCGTGGAGCCGATGGAGGAGCAAAAACGCGTGTCCAACATGGGCGGCAGCATGCGCCTTGGCAGCTATCCGTGCCACGTCGCGCGCCACTCACTGCTCAGCCGCGTCTATGGCGGGCAGGAAAGGGTAGATGAGCGGCATCGCCATCGCTATGAATTCAATGGCCACTACCGCACGGCTTTGGAAGATTGCGGCATGGCAATCTCCGGCGTCCATCCGGGCGGACTGGTGGAGGCGGTTGAGGTGGTAGCGCATCCCTGGTTTGTCGGCGTACAATTTCATCCGGAATTTCGGTCCAAGCCCCACGGGCCACATCCGCTTTTTCGCGAATTCATCGCCGCATCCCTCCGCCACTGCCAATGAAACGCCTATTGATTGTGGACGATGAACGCCATGCCCGGGAAGGGTTGGCGGCCGCCATGGGAGGGTCCTATTCCGTTGCCATGGCCAGCAGCGCTGCGGAGGCCATGGCCCAGCTGCAGAACGCCGGCCAGCCATTCGATCTGCTGCTGACCGATCTGCGCATGCCGGGACGTTCCGGGTTGGACATTGTTGCCTTCTGCCGCACCCTGCCAAATCCCCCCGCCTGCATCCTCATGACGGCCTACGGCGATATTCCCACGGCCGTGCAAGCCATGCGGGCCGGTGCGGTGGACTTCCTTTCCAAGCCGCTGAACCTCGATGCGGTGGAGGCGGCACTTGCGCGGGCCATGGCCGGTCGCAGCACCGCCACGGATGGTAAAATTCTTGGCCAATCGCCGGCCATGGGCCGGGTTCTTGGGTTGGTGGAACGGGTGGCGCGATCCGACGCAACGGTGCTCATCATGGGAGAAACTGGGACCGGCAAGGAATTGATTGCGCGGGAAATTCACGGGCGCAGTGGCAGGGCAAGGGGACCATTTTTGGCGATCAATGGGGCGGCCCTGCCGCGGGAGATGGTGGAAAGTGCTCTGTTTGGCCACGAGCGGGGAGCGTTCACCGATGCCAATCGCCGTCACATCGGCTATTTGGAGCGGGCGGCCGGTGGAACACTTCTGTTGGATGAGGTGGGCGAGCTGCCAATCGAAACGCAGGTCAAACTGCTGCGGGTTTTGGAAAATCGTAGCTACGAGCGGCTAGGAGGTTCCGAGACGCTGGCCATGGACGTGCGCATCCTGGCCGCCACCAACCGTGACCTGCGGAATGCGATGGAAAATGGCACGTTTCGTTCCGATCTATTTTACCGTTTGAACGTTGTCCCGCTGACATTGCCGCCGCTGCGGGAAAGGCGGGAAGATATTCCCATCCTGCTGGATCATTTTTTCCATGCCCATGCCAACCCTCCCACGCTGGCACCGGCAACATTGGCCATCCTCTGCTCCTACGACTGGCCGGGCAATGTGCGGGAATTGCGCAATTTTTGCGATTCCCAGTCCGTATTGAGGGCCGGTGAGCGGATTTTTCCAAACCAGCTGGATAGCCGCTTTTGCCAGCCATTGGCCGATGGGAAAGATGCCATTTGCCACGCCCTGGCCGAGGCGGGTGGCAACCGCAGCAGGGCAGCAAAATTGCTGGGGCTTGGCCGCAGCACGCTCTACCGCAGGCTGCGCCAGGGCATGGGAGAAAAATCTTGCCATGGCACCACGCCCCGCTAGCGTTGGCCCATATTTCGCTCATGCGGTATCTACACGCACACTGGCGCATCGGGTACATACGGACTCCGCGGACGCGGCGGGGGTCTCCTTTTACCGATGCATTGCTATCGCCGTCGCCCAGGGAACATTTGCTTCTCCACCGAGATCGGCATGCTTTCACCGTGATGAACCGCTTTCCGTACACCGCCGGCCATCTGCTTGTGCTGTCGCTTCGTGAGGTGGCCGACCTGGCGGATTTGACAGATGATGAGGCGGCCGGGCTGATGGCCGCCATCCGCCGTGCCCAGCGTGCCCTGGTGCGGACGCTTGCCCCCGACGGATTCAACATTGGGTTCAACGTGGGGTCGGCGGCCGGTGCCGGAATGCCGGGCCATCTCCATTGCCACGTGGTTCCTCGGTGGGATGGTGACACAAACTTCATGCCGGTCGTAGGCGGGACAAAGGTTCTTCCCCAGGCATTGGAAGATCTCTACGACGAACTGCTGCCCCACTTTTCCTGAGGGTCGCAAAGAGAATGGCATCCATGTTTGCAGCGCTGTGTTCTTTTTGGCGAAAACGTTGTGCTCCAGCCAGACGGAGGCAACAGACACGGCCATGGCGGACGCAAAGATTTCCATCGCTGCCAAGTGGCGTGCTCCGTCCCCTCATCTGGACCCTGCCAATGGCCGGCTGTATTTCCGCAATCTGCTTCCTGGGCCAGCCATCGCTGCGCATGCACGTGGCTACGGGTCAGGTGCTGAAATCCCCCATACTCGCAGAAATTTCCTTTTCCTACGAAAGTGCCATCCAAACCCAGCGGCTGCAGGAACGCAAGGCGCTGCGCATTGCCCCGGTGTATAAGGTGGAAATGGACAGTTTTTTTCAATTTCACCAACAGATTGGCCAGCTGGCTGTGGACATCGACGGCTTGGATGAGCGTCTGCGGGAAGAGGAGGACGATGAGGCACGGCAGCTGCAGCTGCGGACATTTTTGGCCGGAACAAACCAGCGACTCGGCCTCCACATCACGGAGCAGGACCTGCAGACCATATTGACCCTCTCCAGCCCGGCCTTCCGCCGCTACCTGTGGAACGAAGGACTGGATGCGCTGCGGGTTGTTGTGGGCGATGGCATCGTCGATTCTGCGCTGCAGGTACCAGGTGCCGGGCAACAAAATTATTTTATGAACCTGGACCTGGCCAGTGAAAATGACAAGCGCAACCTGCGCACCCAGGAGGATGCCCTGCTCTATCTGCGCATTCAGCTGGGATCATTGGATGAACACCGCGACCTGGCCAATGCGCTTTTCCACATTTTTCGCCACGGCGTACGGCCCAATCTAACCTATGACAGAGAAAAAACGGATGAAAAAAAAGCCCTTGCCCGGTCACTGGTGAAGCCGGTGCAGGTAACCGTTGAGGCCGGCGAAGTGGTGATCGGTTCCGGAACTGCCGTGGGAGAGTTGGAGATGGAAAAATGGCATGCCTATCGCCAGGAACTGCGTCGACACAGTTCACGGATTTGTGGCATTGACAACGAACTTTGGCGCAGCGGATTGCTGGCAGCCCTCATCCTCCATGGCACCGCCCTAATTTTGCGGATTGTGCTGGCTAGCCGCAAGCTGCAGCAGCCAGGTGCCAGACTTGCCCTCTTCACCGCACTGTTTCCCGCAAATTTGCTGGCCCTGCGTGCCACGGCAATTTTGTGGGAAACGCGCCATCTCAGTGGACACGACCTCCTCTTCCGCACGCTGCCCTACCTAACACCGATATTCGCTGGCGTGATCATCGCCACACTACTCCTTGGCCGGCGCATTGGAACAACCTTTGGCCTGCTGCTGGCAATTTTCTATTCCCTGACAATTGGCAAGAACCTCGACTTTTTTATCGCACTGTCCATGGCCATGCTGGTGGCGGTGCTGCAGTGCAGAACGGCAATTTTCAAAAGCCAAATTTTGCGCATTGGAACGGTGGCTGGGCTGGCATTCGGGCTAGCGACGCTGCCCATCGTGCTGTTGGACGGCGGTGGCTGGACCGTCGGTTTGGCAACGCTGGCAGCGGCAACGGCCGCTGGCTTGGCAAATGGAATTTTGGCCAGCATCCTGCTCGGTCCATTGGAACGGATCTTCCACCTGGCAAGCAACATCCGACTTCAGGAACTTTCCGACTTCAACCACAAACTTCTTCGCCAGCTGCAGCTCCATGCGCCGGGAACCTACCACCACAGCCTTATGGTGGCCAGCATCGCAGAGCAGGTTGCCCGGGAAGTGGGGGCCGAATGGCTTGTTTGCCGCATTGCGGCGCTATTCCACGACATTGGCAAAATTGCAAAACCATACTATTTTAGCGAAAACCAGACGGCGGAAAATCCGCATAGGGAAAAGTCGCCCCGCATCAGTGCCCTCATCATAAAAAGTCATGTGCGGGATGGCATGGACATGGCCCGCGCGGCCGGCATCCCCACACGAGTCATTGGCATCATGCGGGAGCACCACGGCAATACCCTAATTCGCTATTTCTACGACAGGGCGCAGCAACAGGTGGACGACGGATCGGACTCCGCCGCAGGGGACGAAGTGGAGGAAAGTTTTTATCGCTACGACGGCCCGCGGCCCCATTCGGTGGAGGCGGCCATTCTCATGCTGGTGGATTCCTGTGAAGCCGCCAGCCGCAGCATGCCAAAGGTTACGCTGCAAAATGTGGAAAATTTGGTAGACTCTATTCTGCAAACCAAGATCGACGATGGCCAGCTGGATGAATGCCCCATCACACTTCTGCAGATCCACATAGTGCGAAAAAGCATCGTGACATCCCTGTTCAATGGATTGCATGGCCGGGTCAGCTATGCGCCGCCGGCCAGAACGGTGGAAAAATAGCCATTTCCCTTTGACGGAGTGCGGTCTAGCCACAACACTGTCACGGCCATGCCGACTCTGGCCTATTTGGAGGTCCATGCCGTGGACCACTGCAACCTCAACTGTGCTGCCTGTTCCCATTTTTGTCCTCTGGCGCCGGAAAATTTTTACGATTCCGACAGTTTTTTTCGGGATTGTAGGGCGATTGCAGCAAAAATTTATGTAAAAAAATTCCGCATCCTGGGCGGTGAGCCACTTTTGCATCCACAAATTTGCACATTGATCGCAGCGGCACGGCAGGCATTTTCCGTGTCCTGCAGCCTTAGCGTCGTAACCAATGGCATCCTGCTCTCCCGGATGGGGGATGAATTTTGGCAAGCTTGCCGCGATAACTTTTGCTACATCGAAGTTTCCATCTATCCTCCGCTGCAAAGGCACGCGTTGGAAGGGGCTGCCATCGCCCACAGCCACGGAATTGCCATCCGCATCGGCCCATTGCGGAGCGATTTCATCCGCTACCTGGATCCTCTTGGCAAGTCAAACCCGGGTGTGGCGGAACGGCATTGCCTGAATCGCACCTGTCCATTGCTGCGCCAAGGGCGCCTATATCGTTGTCCGACCGCGTTTTGCGCCGGCTGGTACAACGCTGCGTTTGGCCAGAACATTCCCTGCGATCCAGGGTTGGACGTCCATGGCCATTCCGGCCGCGAACTCGTTGCCCACACCAAAGTTCCGTGCGCAACCTGCCGCCATTGCACCCTTCCGGTGGATACCATTCCCTGGGCCAGATCTCGCAGGGAGCAAAGGGAATGGATCGTTTCCTGGCGGCCGTAAAAATGAGCTGGCCATCGACCGCAGCGGGCACTTGTCATTGATTTATGAAAAAACCGCAGCGACTGCTCGTGGTAAAGCCTTCGTCCCTGGGCGACGTGGTGCAGGCACTGCAGGTGGTGGCGGCATTGAAGCAGCAGCGACCTGATCTGGCCGTCGATTGGGTCGTGCGGGATTGCTTTGCGGAAATTGTGCAGAACAGCGGCCTGGTGGATCGCGTCTTTCCCTTCCACCGCAGCTTGCTTGGCCTACTGTCCTGCTGCCGAGCCATCCACTTTTCCGAAAAATTTTTTGCCGTCTGGGACATGCAGGGCTTGCTGCGCAGTGGATTGATGACGATGGCAGCCCACGCAGGCCGAAAAATTGGGCGGAGCGATGCACGGGAATTGGCCGGTCTGTTTTGCCGGGAAACCGTGCCATTGCCCAAAAAGCATCCGCCACACCATGCGGTGGAAATTTTGATGGAATTTCTTCCCAGCCTTGGCCTGGAACGGGCCATTGCCAATTTGACCTTCACGCCTGTGGCCTCCGCGTTCGCCATTGCCAGCCCCTACGTCCTCATCGCTCCGGAAAGCCGGGTTGCGGCAAAGGTTTGGCCACACCACAGGGCGCTTACCGACCATCTCTGCCGGTGCCATCCGCGATGGACATTCGTCTGGATTGGCCAGGGACGTGGCGGTGGAACGCCGCAGCGGAGCAATTTTTTGGACCTGCGGGGGCGCACATCTCTTTCGCAGTTGCCAGCGCTGGTGCAAAATTCCCTGGGCGTGGTGGCCAATGATAGCGGCTGTGGCCACCTGGCTGCTGCGCTTGGTCGGCCAAATTTGACACTGTTCATGGAAACGGATTCGGCACGCTTTGCCCCCTACCCGCCAGGTGGCATCGGACATTTTGTGGCGCACAATCCGCCACCGCTTTTTGTCGAATTGGAACAATTTTCCAACTTTCTCCAAAAACTGGCACCGAGGTGAATCGGGAGGCCAGCCCATTGGGCAGGGACAAATTTTTCTTGTGTCGGCTAATCCGTCTACCAGCATCGTCCTGTGGGTAGGTCGTGCTGGTTTTTTTTGTTTGCGGCGCTGGCAATCATTTTGCTGCTTCTGGTGCTGCGGACCAGGAAGGATGGCAAAATTTTTGAAGAACCGTTCAACTGTGTCCCGGCACTGCAGGCCAAGGATTTTGTGCTAGATTTGCGGCTGTGCCGGGTGCTGCTGGAGGACAATGCCGATTATCCGTGGATTTTTCTCGTCCCGCGGCGCAACGGCGTGGCCAATCTGCTGCAGCTGTCCATCGAGGACCGACTGCAGCTGATGCGGGAAATGGCAATGGCTGGGAATGTGATGCGGCAACTTTTTCCCTGCGACCAGATCAACGTGGCCATGATTGGCAATAAAACCCCACAGCTGCACGTGCACGTGATTTGCCGGAGGACCACGGATCCTGCCTGGCCCGACACGGTTTGGGGACGCAAAGGAACGCCCTACAAAGGGGAGGAAAAGGAAAAGGTTCTAAAAAGCTTGGCCACGGCCCTGCTGGAACAATCCACCGACCCCGACAATCGCCAATCTCCCAGGCATGACCGCCATTGATGGGATGGTCAGCGGCACGGACGGTAATCGATGGCCGAGCAAAATGGCCGTCAAAACACTTCGTTGATCACAACATCTTCCTGTTCGATGCAGCGATCCAGCGCGCTTTGTATGGCGTCGATCACGTGAAGGCGGTGCTCTTCGGAACGGTAGGTTTTTACGGAAAGTTCGCGGGCCAGCTCGGCCAGACGGGCCAGGACAAAGATGCGGCCTTCAAAATCTTCCAATTGCAAGCCAAAGGCACTAAGCAGGCCTTCCACCTGGGCGATGCTGGCCATCGCCCCCTGCACCAGCCGCAGCACATCCCTGGTTACCTCAAGCCGTTTTTCGAGTGTCAACGCCACGGCCCATTTTTTTTGAAAAAAATCGGCGGCCAGTCCAACAAATAAAGCAACCCGTCCATTAATTGGCAACGGCCAGCTCCCCGATCCATTGCGCGTAGCCGGCAAGAAATTCGGGGCCTGCGACGCAATTCACCGGGCCATACAATTCCTCCGGTTCCCGTTCCATCCGCTTCACCAGACGTTCCATGCCGGCTGCTGCTGCCGCGGCCGTAAAACCCTGCAGATCGATTGCCGAACCATCCAACAGGTCAGCCGCTGCGCTACGGTATTTTTGCAAAAATGCGGCAACCAGCGATTTGCAGTCGGCAAGCGTGGCCTGGCCCTCTTCTTCGCCGCGGCCAATGGCTCCGGTCACATAGTCCCGACAAATGGCATAGACCACGTCCGCAATGTCATCGCCGCAGGGGCCCAGTTGCAGCCCGACGGTGTCGATGAAAAATACATTTCGCCGGTCGCTGCTAAAAATGAAATTGTTAAAATTTAGGTCGCCGTGGCGTGGAGCCAGCGGGCATTGCGGCGAGGAAGCCGTGACCAGTGCCCGGTTCCCGAGGTGGAAATGGGCCAGTGCGGATCCAAGCGTGGCCATGGCCCTTCTCCGCCTTGCCAGATCGATGCGATTGCTGCGCAGCACGCTGCGCAGTGCGGTGCGGCCGCCGAAATCTTGCACCACCAGATAGGCACGGTTGCCACAACAGCAGGGGATAATTCCTTCCAGCAACGGAACTTCCACTCCATCGCCCGGCCGCAGCCGCAAATTGGCCGCCAGTTCTCGAACTTCGCCAAGCCGGGGAAAGTGCCGCCGCACCGTTGGCGCATCGCCATCCAAAAACTTTACCAGCAATTGGCATTCTTCGCCGTCCGACACACGGAGCACCCGGCAGCGAAAAATTGCGCGTACGGCGCTTCCATGGGCCGAAGTTTTTTCCACGGACAGGACCGTGCCAATGGGTCGAAGAATTTTTCGCAGCCAGGGCAGTTCGTGGACCGACGCCTTCGCATCGGTTCTATGCAGGGCCATCCCACCCGGCAGGGCGGTGGCGCAGCACAGACATAGCAATGACACCAGCAGCGGCAAAATCTTCTTCACAGTGCAATACGCAAAGCCCCATTGCGGGAAAGGCGAATGGAAACTGTGCTAAAAAATGCAAAATATGTGCTAAAAAATGAAGTGCGGCAGCAGGATGCAGTGGAGGAGCGTGCCCATGGCCATGGCGGGTGCGAACGGCTGTGGCCGGCCAAAGGGAAGCGATCGACGGCCGGCCGTGCTGCGCAGCAAAGCCAGCAACAATGCCAAAATTGCGGCGTAGAACAGGGACCGCATGGCACCATCCCATCCAAGAAATAGGCCGATCACGCCGGCCAGCTTCACATCGCCGAGGCCAAGTCCTTCCCGTCCGGTGACGGCTTCGAAGAGTAGGGCCAGCCATAGGAGGGATGCGGATGCCAAGAATAGGGCCATGGCACCGGCCAGCACCTGGGTCCAGGCGGTGCTCGGCAGCAGAATGTAGATCGTTGCCAGGCCGGGTGCGCCGAGGGAGGCAAATGCAATCCCCAGCAGAATGCTAGCCAGGACAATGCCATCCGGCACAATCCCCTTGGCCCTGTCCGCGCGGGCAGCGGCCAACAATTCCACCAGCAGGACCGCGATGGCCAGGATGGACAGATTGGGAAAAAAATGCCAAAATAGAAGCATCACGGCAATCTGGCCCCACAGCCAACGCCTGGCTGGCCGCAGGGATGGGACCATTCCGCTCCATGGAAGAAACGGCAGTCGCTGGCCCTGCAGAACGCGCACAAGAACGTGCTGATTGTGCCAGGAAATAAGATAGATCCCGATGAATGCTAGGGACAAATCCCGCATGGACTCATGCTGTGTGCCGCAGTGGCTGGCGCAACCTAAATTCGCAGCGCTTGCCGTCGTTCCATTGCTGCACGGGGCGCAGGTATCCGACGATGCGGGAATAGACCTCCGTTGGCGCACCGCAGTGGGTGCAACTTGGGCATTCCCCCGCCAGGTAGCCGTGGGAGGGGCAGACGGAAAATGTCGGGGTGAGGGAAAAATAGGGCAGGGAATAGCGTGCCGTGACAGTGCGCACCAAATTTTTTACCACGGATGTGTCGGCAATGCGCTCACCAAGAAATAGATGGACCACCGTGCCACCGGTAAATTTTGCCTGCAGCGCATCCTGATGGTCCAGCACGGAAAATATGTCATCGAACGCATCCACCGGTGCGTGGACCGAGTTGGTGTAGTAGGGCACGTCGCCCGTGGCCAGATAGTCTTCGTTGGCCACGCGAATGGCATCGCCGAAGCGGGCCTTGTCCTTTCTGGCCAGGCGGAAAGACGTGCCTTCGGCCGGAGTTGCCTCCAAATTGTAGTGATTGCCGGTCTCCCGCTGGTAGGAAAGGATGCGGCCGCGCATGAAGTCTAGGACGCGCAAGGAAAATTCTTTGCCCAGTGGAGCAACGATGCTTTTTCCCAAAAGATTTTGGCACGCTTCGGCCATGCCGATCAGGCCGATGGTGGAAAAATGATTTTTCCAAAAATATCCGGTCCGTTCCTTCATCGCCGCCAGGTAGAACGATGTGTAGGGATAGAGGTTGGATGCGGTAAGTTTTTCCAAAAATGTCCTCTTCACCTCCAAGCTGTCCCTGGCCAGATCCATGACGTCCCCAAGTTGCCGAAAAAAATCATTCTCATCCACCGCCAGGTGGCCAAGCCGTGGCAGGTTTAGCGTGACGACACCGATGGAACCGGTTAGCGGATTGGCTCCAAACAGGCCACCGCCCCGCCGTTCCAGCTGCGTATTGTCGATGCGTAGCCGGCAGCACATGGAGCGCGTATCCTCCGGGGCCATGTCCGAGTTCACAAAATTGGCAAAGTAGGGAATGCCGTACTTTCCAGTCATTTCCCACAATCCGTCGAGGACCGGATTGTCCCAGTCAAAGTTTTTTGAAACATTGATGGTGGGGATGGGAAACGTGTGGACCCGGCCGCGGGCATCTCCTTCACCCATCACGGCAAACAGTGCCCGATTGAACAGGTCCATTTCTTTTTGAAACTGGCCATAGGTTTCCTTTTGTAGGCAGCCGCCGACGATGGCCGGCTCATCGCGCAGGTGTTTTGGACAAAACAGGTCCAGGGTAATGTTGGTGAACGGCGTTTGAAAACCGACCCGGGTTGGCACATTTACGTTAAAAATAAATTCCTGCAGCGCCTGCTTGACGGCGGCAAAATCCAAGCCATCCCGGGCAATGAACGGGGCTAGCAGTGTGTCAAAGTTGGAAAATGCCTGGGCACCGGCCGCTTCACCCTGCAGTGTGTAAAAAAAGTTAACAACCTGGCCAAGGGCACTGCGAAAATGCTTTGGGGGAGATGCTTCCAGCTTGCCGGCCACCCCGCAAAATCCCTTCATTAGCAAATCTGCCAGGTCCCAGCCGACGCAGTAAACGGAGATTTGGGACAGGTCATGGATGTGGAAGTCGCCGGATTCGTGGGCCTCCCGGATGCGGGCATCGTAGACGTGGTGCAGCCAGTAGGTTTGGCTCAAAGCACCGGCCAGGTAGTGGTTCAAGCCCTGCAGCGAGTAAGTCATGTTGCTATTTTCCTTCACCTGCCAGTCGGCCCGGGAAAGGTATTCTTCGATGCGGGAGATGTCGGATGCGACGGCAACCTGCCGGCCGATGGTTGCCCGCTCCATGGACAATATGAAAGCCCTGGCCGTTGCTCCGTAGGGTGAGCGGAGCAGCGCGGCCTCGATGAGCTGCTCCACCTCGGCAACCTGGGCAAAGTCCGCCTTGCCCTGCTGCCATAGCTGGGAAATTACGCTGCGGGAAAGGTTCCAGGCAACTTCCGCCCCAAATTCTCCGCTCTGCCGACCACATTCGACAAAAATTTGGTGCACCCGTCGCAGCAGCTCATCCTCGGAGCAAATAAACTTTGCTCCGCGGTGCGGCGGGAGAGAAAACGGCGTTCCAATACTATCTATTGCGTTTTTTGCGTCCATCAACCACTATATGTAGTGGTGTCACCGGGTTATTCAAAACTTTTTTTATCCGATTTTTTGTCCGGCATTTGTCCGGGTAGCTGTCCGACCGTATCCTCCACAACCCGACACTGGACATGGCGTGCGTGCCCATTAGCCTGCAGGACCACTCCGCCATTTTCTTGCACAGTTTTCCAAAAATTTTCACCTGCCTCATCCACAACCCCCACGCTGGGGTCGCTCCCATCCGCCGGGACAAGGTAGAAAAGAAGGATGCTTTCCATTTGGTAAATGCCTGCGATGGCGTGGCCCAATTGCTCGGCACACGGTTTCAGGTTTTCCATGGTCAGACAGATGCCAAAACGGGCCAGCTTGGCATGATCGGGCTTCAGGCCCATGTTGCTCCGCAATTGTTCCACGGTCGTGTCCCGCATGTAGGCAAAGTCGCGGAGGGAAAATTTTTCAATCGGTTTTCCCCACCGTTTCGACAGGTCCCCCATCGCCGCGGCATAGAGCATGCAATTTCCGTCACCCGGAGTGCGATAGGCCGTCCATTGCAGCCGATGACCCTCGGGAAGGTCACAGTTGTCGGGCCTGGAGAGAAAGGCATTCATTTTGTCCGTCCATGCGCCATGGGGTCGGAAATTGCCAGCCCAAAAAAATAGGGCAAAAAATTTGCAAAGTGGCCGATAGAGTGGCGTTGATTTGAACCAATTCAAGAATGTTTGCCTCTGCGTGGTGGAGGATTCTTTGCCAGATATGGGCGATGGACCTGCTGCTAGCTTGTTTGCGTGGGAAAATATGCGCATGGCCCCAGCCCGTAGGTCCAGCAGCTGGGTGCCGTCTAATTGCGCAGCAGCATCCATCAATGTCTGGTCGGCTCCGGATTGTTTCAAAATTTCGCACACAAAATCTTTAGCGCCGTCAACTGACGCAAATTGCTGTGCCACATGTGCCGTTGTTGTTGGGAAGGCACTTGCCCGGCTGGCCACACCGGCGAAGAATGGCTTTTCGATGGCACTAAGAGCCGCATCTGATTTCGCTCGAGAATCCATCCCGACCTTTCCTTGGCGCATGCAGCCAGTTGCCGTTTCCGAAAAAGAGTACCACCATCTGCCGGTGATACAACTCAATTCGGCGCCATGGCATGATCTTGGAGTGTGGGCACCGTTTCATTTTGAGAAAAATCCTGGACCTCAAGCAGCCGTGCGGACATCGGCGAGCTCCGTCCCAAATTTTGCTGGGAAGGAACGGTCCTGGTGGCAAAGATCCTCAAACCCTGCCATAGTGCAATGCAACCCGCCGTTGCCAGGGAAGATCCGCCCATCGTTAGCCAAACATTTTTCCACAAACAGCCGAAAACGTTCATCACAGCCCCGCAGGATAGGCCTGCCACGCCCATTCCACAGCGGATGGCGACTCCGCAGCGGCGGGTTCTGATCATTAGCCCGTGGCAGGGATTATTCCTAGGGTGGCGGGGAGAAATTTCCATGTTTTTTTACAAAGGTCATTTTTTTCAACTACAATACAAAATGACCTTTCTCCGCCAAATGGCGAATTATTTTCTTGCCCCACAGGGGCCGGTGGCCTGACTATTAGTCTTGTGGGGGCGTTGCGAATTGGCCTGACCGGCGGAATTTGCTGCGGCAAGAGCACGGCGTTGGATGTTTTTGCACGCCATGGCTTTGAATCCATTGACCTGGGGCGCTATCTCCACGAAGCTTTGCAGGGAAGCGACCGGATCAAGGTCGGCCTGCTGCGCCGCTTCGGCGACGAGTGCGTCGATCCAAACAGTGGCCAGGTATTAACCGACCGGCTGGCCGGGCTACTAAACCAGGATGAATCGTCCCAAAATTTTTTGGAAAATCTTATCCATCCGGAACTGGAGCGTCTTTTGGAACGGGATCTGCCCGTGCCAAGCGTCGTGGAAATTCCCCTGCTCTTCGAGCAGCACATGGAGGGCAATTTCGACTACGTGCTCTGCATCTACGCCACCCAGGCCCTGCAGTTGGAGCGGGCGATCCATTTGGGCGGCCTCACCGTGGCAGAATTTTACGCACGGCTGGGCCAGCAGATGCCGCTGACGGAAAAAATTCTTCATTCCAACTTTGTCATTGGCAACAACGGCACAATGCTGCAATTCGAACGGCAAATTCAGCAATTTTTGCGCCATCTCACCGGCGGCCAGGTGCGGTGATGCCCCATTTGGCCAAATTTTTGCCGCGACATTGGCAAATTTTTCCCAAGAATCCCTTGACAGATTCGGCAGGAATGCGGTAGACCCGGCCCGGGTTGTCCCATTTTCGGCAATGTGCCGGGGTGGCGCTGGGGGTTCCCATGGAAGCATTGAAATTGGTTGCCAGGCGGCGGGAAAAGACGGGCAGGAATCGCTCCGGAAGGGAGCGGCGCCTTGGCTTCGTTCCAGGGGTTGTCTATGGTGAATCCGGTCCACTGCCGCTGGTATTTGATGGCCGTGAGCTGCGCAGCGTCCTGCGCCGGGTGATGGGCCGCGCCGCCATCGTGACATTGGAACTGGAATCCGGCCAGCGCCACGCCGTGGTGGCCGATCACCAGCGGCATCCCATCCGCGACACCCTTCTCCACGTGGACTTCCACGAGGTTTCGTTGGAAAAGAAAATGCACGCCCATGTGCCCATTCGCACCGTCGGCGTGGACGAATGCGAGGGGGTCAAGCAGGAAAATGGAATTCTTGAGTTTGTGACCCATGTGGTGGAGGTGCGCTGCCTCCCAGCGGATCTGCCGTCGGAGTGCACGGTCGACGTGACCACCCTCCGCCTGCGGCAAAAAATTACCGTGGCTGACCTTGTGCCGCCGTCCGGCGTTGAGTTTATTAGCCATGCGGACCTGGTCATCGTGGCCTGTGCAGCCGCACAGGACAAGCAGGAAGAGACGGAAACCGCGGCTTCCGGCGAAGCAAAGGTTTAGTAAAAATTTGCCATGGAAGTGGGTTGCGTCCTGCTGGTTGGCCTGGGCAACCCCGGCGCCATGTACGTGCATTCTCGCCACAACGTGGGACAATTTGTGCTGGATCTTCTGGCGCGGCAGCTCAATCTCAAATGGGTCACCAACAGACGATTAAATGCTGACCTTGCCCGCGGCCATTCGCCAGGTGGGCCATTCATACTGGCCAGGCCGCTCTCGGCGATGAATGCATCGGGCTATCCCGTGCTCCGCGTTGTCCACTACTTCCACGTGCCGCCGAAAAATGTCGTCGTGCTCTACGACGATCTCAACATTGCGCTCGGCAGTCACAAGGAAACCGTGCGGCCGGGATCCGGCGGCCATCTGGGCATGGCCGATGTGGGTGAAAAACTGGGAGAATGCGTGCGCTTTCGCATTGGCATTGGGCCGCGGCGCGATCCGGCGATGGATTTGAAGGACTACGTTCTGGGAAAATTTTCCGACGAAGAGCAGGCGGCACTTTTCTACGCCATGCCCGCCATTCTGGAACGGTTGAAGGAAATTTGTCGCCTGATAAAAACTCCCGCTTGACAAGAGAATGATCCCAGCCAATGAATCGCCGAGGAGCGGTTGGGCATGGCAAGGCGGTACGGTGGCGCGGCGAGACGGTACAGGATCACGGTGGTTTTTGACACAAGGGAACGGCAGGAATCGGCGGATGACATGCGACTGCGGGTGGCGCACATGATGGAAAGCCTTGGTGCAACGGTGGATGAGGTGGTGGACCTGGGCGTGCGCAATTTTTCCAGCCATGCCAATCGCCGCTTCACGGCAGGGTCCTATGCCAGCTATTCCATCTCTTCTCCTGCAACATTTTGCAATGAACTCATCAACAGACTTCGCCTGGATGCAACGGTTAACCGCACCCTCGTTGAATCAATTTAAGCCATGGCTACGCTGAACAAAGTATTTCTTTTGGGCAACCTTACCCGCGATCCAGAACTACGCACTACGGCAGGTGGCACGCCGGTATGCCGCTTTACGCTTGCCGTCAATCGCCAGTCGCGCAACGGCGATGGATCGGTCCGCGAGGAGGTTGTGTTTGTCGAGGTCGATAGCTTTGGCAAGCAGGCCGAGGCAATTGCCCGCTACATGGTGAAGGGAAGGGCGATTCTCATCGAAGGTCGGCTGCGGCTAGACCAGTGGGAAAGTCAGAACGGTGAAAAGCGGAGCCGGCTGATGGTGGTGACCGAATCCTTCCAATTCATGTCGTCGCCAAGGAATGGGGGAGATGGCCGGGAAGGCGACGATGGCGGTGCCCACCGTGGAGGGCAGCAGGGGCGTGGCCAGCAGCAGCAGCGGCCGCAGGAAGATGACGAGGGTGGTGAAATCCCTTTCTAGGGATGGGTTCCAGCCGAATGTTTTAAAAAGTGGGGCAAAGCACCATGGCGACACAGGAAGTTTTATTGCTACGGCCGGTTGCAAAGTTGGGCCGGGAAGGGGAACGGGTGCGGGTGCGGGCCGGATTTGCGCGCAATTACCTGGTGCCGCAAAAGAAAGCCTTGGCATTTACCGCGGCCAACCAGCGGCAGATCGATGCATTGATCCGTCGCCGCGAGGAAAGGGAACGGCAGGAACGGGCAGGGGCGGAGGAAGTTGCAGCAACCCTTGGCGGACTGCGCATCGTTGTCCGCGTGCGGACGGGAGAACATGGCAAGCTGTTTGGATCGGTCACTGCCATGGACTTGCAGACGGAGTTGGCCAGCGCAGGAGTTGCCATCCAACGCGATCAAATTTTGCTGGAACATCCGCTAAAAACTCTTGGTCAGCACAGGGTTGGAGTGCGGTTGCACCGGGATGTGACGGCCGACTTTACCGTGGAAATCGTTTCGGAAAATCCGGTCCTGTCCTAGGCCGGTCCGGCGGCGGGACACCACACCATGGCCGGTCCGGGCAAATTTTCTCCAAAATTGGGAGCCCAGCCGCATGGCATTGACATTGAGCAGGCCCTCCTAAGCTGCTGCATTTTGGAAGGTGGTCAGGAAAGCATGCCCCTCTGCATTCAGCGGCGGGTGAGCGCCGATTCATTCTACCTGCCCTGGCACCGGCTGCTATTTCAGGAAATGCTCGCACTCTACCATCTGGGCAAGCCATTGGACGAGGTGATGCTAAAAGATGCGCTGGCGGCGAAGGGACTTTTAGACAAAGTCGGCGGTGCCCCCTACCTGGCGCAACTGTGCAGCCGCATCGATACCCATGCCCACCTTGAATACATCATTGGCCGCATCAGGGACTACGAACTCATCCGCCGCGTGGTTGCCACCGCTTCAGGATTGGCGGCCGAGGCGCCGTCCAGGCTGGATGACGTGCCATCCTTCCTCGGCCAGGCAGAGGAAAAAATTTTTGCCATCAGCCAAGACATTTTGCAGGAAACGGCGGTGTCCATCGACGTTCCCCTGCAACGAGCTGTGCAAAATGTTCAGTTTTTGCTGCAGCACAGGGGTGATCTTCTCGGCGTTGGCAGTGGCTTTGTGGACCTGGATCGGCTAACATCCGGCTTCCAACGCGGAGAAATGGTGGTGATTGCCGCCCGTCCGTCCATGGGCAAGACCAGCCTGGCGCTCAACATTGCCGAGCATAATATTGCTCCGCCGCCCGGGAAAAAGCCGGTACCCACCCTATTTTTTAGCCTGGAAATGGGGGCAGAGCAGCTGGCCATGCGGATGATCTGCTCCAGGGCAGGCATGGGCACGCTCAAAATGCGGAACAGTTTTGTTAGCCGGGAAAGCCAGGCTGACCTGTTGCGCTGTGCTGAGACGCTGCGCGGGGCACCGCTTTGGATCGATGAATCGTCCAATTTACACATTTTAGAGCTGCGGGCGCGGGCCAGGAGGGTCCATGGCAAGCAACGACTTGGGTTGATCATCGTTGACTATCTGCAGCTAATTGCCGGCATGGACAGCAGGGTGGGGCGGGAACAGCAGATTGCGGAAATTTCCAGGGGCATCAAGGCAATGGCCAAGGAGTTGCAGGTGCCCGTGCTGGTATTGAGCCAGCTGAATCGGGATTCGGAGCGAGAAAATCGCAGGCCACGCCTTTCGGATCTGCGCGAATCCGGTGCCATCGAACAGGATGCGGACGTTGTCCTGCTGCTGGCAAAGGTGCGGGACAGGGATGATGAGCCAGCGGAAGAAGGACAGATTGCGCTGCGCGAATTGATTTTGGCAAAGCAGCGCAATGGGCCAACGGGCGTGATTACCCTGGCCTTCGACAGGGAATTGACAAAGTTTCAAAACTATGGGGAACGGGGCGATGGGACGGCTGGCTAAAATTTTATCTGCTTTTATCGCACTGGGATGCGTTCCACTTTTGGGCGATGGGCCGCGGGTCGGAAAGGTTGACATCCGGCTACAGGGGGAATCGGCCATCAACAGGGAGGCGATATTGGACCGCATCAGGCTCAGGGAAGGGGAGCCGTTTCAGCCGGAACTCAACGATGATTCCATCCGCGCACTCCACGCAACCAATCTTTTTGAGCACATTGAAGTGCTGATGGCGGGAAAAAATGAGGATGGTGCGCTGGACATTTGCTACGTTCTCTATCCCAAGCAGCGCATTGCCAAGGTCTGCTTCACCGGTAATCAAAAATTTTCGGAAAAAAAGTTGCGGCTTGACGTGCAAACCAAGGCCAATGGCCCATTGGACTGGGCCCGCGTGCGGCGGGATGTGGAGGCCGTTGAAAAGCTGTACCGCGACCGTGGCCATGCGGACGTGCGCGTGACGGCAGATTTGCGGCCGGGTGGAGGGGGCAATCCGGACCTGGTGCTTTCCGTGGAAGAGGGGGAGCGGCTGACAATTTCCAGCATAAAATTTGTAGGCAATGCCACGCTGTCCCAAAAAATTTTGCGCCGACAGATGACGCTTAGGCCCCGTGGGCCATTGTCATTTTTTAAAAATTCTGGCTATCTGCAGCCGGAACAGCTGGACGCTGACCTGGAACAGCTGCGCACGTTTTACCACAACCAAGGATTTTTGGACGCACGAATCGATCGGAATGGAGTCGAAATTCGGCGGAAGGAGCGGGGACGTTTGGAAATTGTTGTGAAGGTCGACGAAGGTCAGCGTTTCTTTTTTGGCAAAATTTCCTTCGATGGAAATCGGCTCTATTCGGATGAACAGCTGGCGCGGGTGGCTGGTCGGCGCCGCGGTGAACCATTTTCTCCAGCTGCCGTTGATGCGGCCGAGGAGGCGATCCACAATTTCTACGGCCAGCGGGGGCATGTGGAAACCTATGCCATTGCCAGGCGGGACACCGACATTGCCACAAATTCCATCGATCTAACCTTTGAAATTCACGAATCGGCACCCTGCAAGGTCGGCATGGTGCACATCCAGGGCAATGGCAAGACGCGCAATCAGGTAATTTTAAGGGAACTGCCGCTTTTGCCGGGCGAATGCTTTGACCTGATCAAGCTGCGCAATGGGGAAAATCGGCTGCGGGAAACGCACTACTTTAGCCAGGTCTCGCTGACGGCGGATGCTGCAACCGAGCCGGACTGTCGGGATGTGCGGGTCAATGTGGAGGAGGCACAGACGGGAAAATTTCTCCTGGGTGGCGCTGCCAGCTCCCTCGATGACATTGTTGGCTTTGTGGAATTTTCCCAGTCCAACTTTGACCTAGCCGGCCGGCAGACTAGATTTCAGGGAGGTGGACAAAAATTTCGCGTTCGTTTGGAGGCCGGGACGAGAAGTCGGCAGGCACAGCTAAATTTTGAAGAGCCTTGGCTATTCCAAAGAGAGTTGGCCATTGGCTCCGACGTTTTTACCACGCGCAGCGAGTACCGCAAAAGTGACCATAACTACGATGGTGCGGCCTATTCCGAGCGGCACCGTGGCTGTGAAATGTATCTGCGCAAGCGCATCGTTGGTCTATTGGAGGGCAGAGCATACTACCGCCTTGACCGGGCACGGATCTATGATGTGGACTGCGGCGCTCCGTATGGTCTCATAATAGAAGGCTACATGGGGGATCGGTGGATATCAAAGGTCGGTCTACAGGTGCAGCGGGATTCGCGGGATAGCCTACTCTACCCGGTTCGGGGCAACAAGGTGGTTGGCTCAATCGACTATGCCGGGCTGGGGGGCGCCGTGCACTATTTCAACGTTGATCTGCAGGCCGGCCAATGGTTTCCCGTCTTCCATGGCCAAACCATTTCATTTTTGGGAAAATTTGGCTCCATGCGCGCCCGTGGCGGTGAATGGGTCCCCTACTTCGATCGTAAGTTTCTCGGTGGGACCGGTGACATGCGCGGCTTTGACATGCGCGGCGTTGGACCGCGGGACAGTCGGGGCGAGGCATTTGGCGCCCTATCCTACTGCTATGGCGCCGTGGAATACTCCATCCGCATCGCCGAACCTCTGCGCTTTGTTCTGTTTGGAGAGGCTGCCTATACCGGCCGACGCTGGATGGAGTTGGACGCGCCGCTCTACGCAGATGTCGGCGTGGAATTTCGGCTCTTTGTCATGGGCTCACCGCTGCGGCTCATCTTCGGCTATCCACTCCACGGCGATGCCTTCTACTCCCACAATTTGCAGTTTAATTTTACATTTGGAACAATTTTTTAGGATGGATGCGCAGTTTGAAAATGAAACATTGGCGGAAAATGGTGGCCCGCCGCAGGGTGGCGACGTGTTCGATGTTCGGCTGAAAAAGTTAGCTACGCTGCGGGCCGATGGCCAGGATCCCTACCGGCAAAATTGGGAACAAACCCACACCGCGGCACGGGCACGGGCCATGCTGGGCGATGCAAATGACTGCCAGGAGGTTGTATCACTTGCCGGCCGCATTTTGGCATTCCGTGCCATGGGCCGGGCAACATTTTTTTCCATCCAGGACCGGTCCGGCACCATCCAATGCTATGTGCGGCGGGAGGCAATCGGCGAAGCTGCCTATGACCGCTTTCTCAGCTACGACAGGGGAGACATCGTGGGCGTGGCTGGGCCATTGTTTAGGACAAAAACCGGCGAGCCGACGGTGCGGGTCAGTCGCATTCAACTCGTTTCCAAGTCGTTGCGCCCACTGCCGGAAAAATTTCACGGCCTTACCAATGGGGAACAAATTTACCGGGAACGGCACCTTGACCTCATCGTCAATGGCCAGTCCAGGCGGCGGGCAATGCAGCGGATTGCCATCCTACGCGAAATTCGCAATTTTCTCTGGGGACGTGAATTTGTCGAAGTGGAAACTCCATTTTTGCAGAGCGTGGCGGGTGGGGCGGCGGCCAAACCATTCACAACCCACATGAATGCACTCGGCCAGGACTTTTACCTGCGCATTTCTTTGGAGCTATACCTCAAGCGGCTGCTGGTTGCCGGCTTTGACCGTGTATTTGAACTTGGGCGCGTATTTCGCAACGAGGGACTTTCCCGCAGGCACAATCCGGAATTTACCATGCTGGAACTTTACCAGGCCTACACCGACCACCGCGGCATGATGTCCCTTGTAAAAGATCTATTGCTCCACCTCTGCGACCGGGTCATCGGCTCGCGGGACATCGTCCAGGCAGATGGAATGGTCATCCACCTGGATGGCGCATGGCAAACGGCCGACTACCGGGATCTGGTCCGGGAAGCAACCGGAATTTCCCAGTGGTTTGCGCTGCAAAGGACGGAAAAATTGGAACATTGTGCCCGTCTCGGCATTGCCGTGGATCCCAACCAAGAAGATTTTGCCATCGACAATGATGTCTACGCCAAGCTGGTGGAGCCGACGCTGATCCAGCCAACATTCGTTCTGCACCTGCCCAGGGAGCTTTGTCCGCTGGCCAAGCTTAGCCAGGAAGATCCTGGTACGCTGGACGTTTTTGAACTGTGCATCAATGGCCAGGAAATTGCTCCGGCCTATTCCGAACAGAATGATCCGCTGCTGCAGCGGCAGCTTTTTGAGATGCAGGTTGGCGAAGATCGTCAGGCGCTGGATACGGAATTTTTGACGGCGCTGGAGTACGGCATGCCACCGGCCGGCGGCATGGGCATTGGCATTGACCGGCTGGTTGTCCTACTTACCGGCGCATCCAACATCCGGGACAGCATCCTCTACCCTATCCTGCGCCGCATCGTCTGACGATGGCTGGCCGAATTTTGGAGCAAATGTTCCGCCCGATATGATGGCCTTCATCGCATCGCCGATGGACATGGCCAGCGGGATGTAGCCGTCGAAAGGAACGTAGAGCAGAAAGCCGGAGGTGGGGTTTGGTGTTGTGGGAATGAAAATGCTCACCATTTTCCTTTCCATCTTCCGGCGGATTGCCTCCGGGCAGTCACCTGTCAAAAAGCCAATGGCATAGGCACCGGCGCGGGGAAATTCCACCAAAACCGCTTTTTGAAAAATGGCCCGCCGGCCGTCGGAAAATGTGCCAATGATCTGCTTCGATGTACCATAGAGCATGCGAACGAAGGGAAGGCGGTCAATGATCTGCTCCGCACCGCGAATAAAAAAACGGCCGACAACATAGCGGGAAATGTATCCAAAAATTGTCAGCGTTGCGATGATGACGACGGTGGAAATGAAGTCCATGGCAAAGGCCATGGTGCCAGACTGGTAGACGGCCGTTGCGTGCTGGCCAAAGAGCAGGCTGCTCACGGGAGCTCCGACATGGTCCACGAGAAATAGCAAAATGAAGATTGTGATGCCGAGGGGCAGGGCGGCCAGTAGACCCGACAAAAACGCGTTGCGCAGGGAGCGAAACATGGCGGCATTCCCCAGCTTTTCCCCTAAATGGCAAGAAAAAATCGGCTAGTGCCGCGTGGCCGTCCTAGATTTTTTTTTCTTTCCCTCCCGCTGGGGCTTTATTTCCTTCTCCTGCCGGGCCAGCCGCCGCTGAATGATGCGCTGCTGCACAATGCTGCAGCAATTTTGCACGGTCCAGTAGAGCACCAGTCCCGATGGGAGGTTGTAGGCAAAGCAGAGGAAGATGAACGGCATCGCCTGGAAAAGTAGCCGCTGTCCAGGCGACGAGGACGGTGTCGGTGACAGGTGCATCTGCAAAAAAGTTGTCGCAGCCATCAGCAGCGGCAGCGGATTTATGGAAAATTGTCCGATGTGGCCCACGGTGTCGGCGGCGGAAAGGTCGGCGATCCAAAAGAAACTGGCAAATCGCAGTTCAGATGCAGAGCGGAGCATGGCATAGAGCCCAAAAAATATGGGAATTTGGATCAAAATTGGCAAACAGCCGGCGGCAGGATTTACGCCGGCCTCGCGGAATAGGCGCAGCGTCTCCTCCTGCACCTTTTTTGGATGGTTTTTGTGCCGGGCCTGGATTTCGCGGATCGGTCCCTGCAGCCGGGCAAGGGCGCGGGATGAACGGACCTGGGCACCCGTCAATGGCCAGAGTAAAAGTCTGACAATCAATGTCAGCAGCAGGATGGTCCAGCCCCAGTTTGGAACGATGTGGTGAATGCCCATCATCATGAGCAGCAAAATTTTGCCAATGAATCCAAACCAGCCAAATTGCATCACCAAATCCTGGTTCTGTCCCATTCGTTCCAATCTGGCATACTCCTTTGGCCCAACGTAGTAGTCCATGGCCAGCACCGTTTCATGGCCTGCCATCGCCATGGGAAGTTCCACGCTTCCGCCAATGGCACCGCCAATTCCCGCCGCCGAAAAGGTCGTTGCCCCCAGCGCCGCCACGTCCGGAGTAAGGATGGCGGTAAAGAATTGATTTTTTAGGGCAGCCCACGCGGTTGGCCGCGTTTCTTCGATGCGGGTGCGTTCTCCCCGGCGGCCGATGCCAAAAAATCCTCCACTCGCTCCAAATGCCCTGGGAGAGGTAAATTTTGCCTTTTTCCCGTCGTAGGAAACGAACTGGAGCAGGGATGGGTCACCGGCTCCCGGCGTAAGGCTGCCAAGGGATACCGCAATTGCCATTGCCCGGCCAGCCGCGGTGGACGGCACGATGCGCAGCAGGTGGCGAATTTGGTAGGGCTCGCCCTTGGATCCCATGCGGTATTCCCTTGTGACCGTTGTACCATCGGCCAGCGTGCCCTGCAGCGTGATGGAGTCGGCACGGGCGGCAATCGGGGCAAATGGCACATCCAGCAGTGGCATCCGCTCTCCACCAGCCGGCAGCAGGGCAAGGGACAGGGCTGGCTGGCCGCTGGGATGGAATTGCCACGGGCCATCACCATGCAGTGCAGCGGGATACTTTTTTAGGGCAATGGATTCGATCCCGCCGCCGTTGGCCAAAATTTTTACGGACATTGCATCATTTTCCAAAAAAAATCGTTCCCCCGCCGGCGCATCGATGGCATCGACCGATTTTTGCAGCACAATCGGCGTCGGCTGGTGCGGAACAACGGCTGCAACGACCGATTCCTGCCGCATGCGCCGCATTTCCTCAAAGCGGCCAGCTTCGCGAAATTGCAGTGCGGCGGCAAGGCCCAGGGCGGCGATGCCAAAAATTAGATAGCTTTTTTCCATGGATTTAGTCGGGAACGGGATCAAAGCCGCTGGGATGAAATGGATGGCATCGTAGCAAACGGCGCAGAATTGGGCCAATGGATCGCAGTAGACCGTGGCGCAGAATGTGCTGTCTGGCATAGACGGAACAGCTGGGAACGAAGCGGCAGCGGGCGGCCGGACCAAACAGCGCCACGAACGATGGCGCGACCCAACCATAGACGGCGAATAAAAATTTCACCGACCACCGCACAAATCGTCTGCCCATGCCACGACCCTTGGCCAGGGCAATTTTCTTGGCAAGCCAGGAAGAAAAATTTTTATCCAGTCTGCTCCGATGACAAAACTCTTCGGATCCAAAAAATAAGGTTTTGCCTTTATCCTGGGCTTCACAGAGCGGATGTGATCGGCCTGGCACAGACCCAACTTGCACAAATTTTCGCGGCGATTTTTCTTGCAAAAATTATTAATTATGAACAAATGAGGTGGTCGGTGTGGGCAACCCATGCAATTTAATAGGGTGCGGAGGGTCGCAGGAGCCTCTTATTGGCGGTTTAGGGGTGAGTTGTGGAAACTAATGAACAACAATCGACAAATAAACAGACCGGCTCTTTACTTATACTGGATAAGAACAACAGCCTGAGTCCGTTGGGAACGTCGTCCGTCACGCCGAACGTCCAAGCCACTACAAGCACAGTTGCCATTTGTTCGACCAGCCAACGAGCCTCCATTTGCCATGGCATATTTTTTTTCATATTTTGCACGGGATGCATCATAGCATTTGTAGCTAGCCTGCTGCTCACCTTTCACATTCTCTCCACGGCAGTATCTTTGGTTTTGCTAGCGATCAGCGTAGCCACGATACTTGGCGGCGCGATTGGCATGCTTTATGCGGCGTACCGAAAGGGCTCGGCTGAGGAAAATGTGGGGCCGTCGGTTGCCCCTAATTCTGAGTCCGATTCATCTCCCACCGGTGATCCCGAGCTGAATACTAGTACGCCTCCTTCGACACCACAATCTGATGCATCGGCCGATAGCAGCATAAATCCCTCCGACAGTTCGATCATCTCGTCCGAGATCAATGAGAACAACATAACCACATCCAGCACCTTCAGTAATACACAACCTGCAACAAACCTCACTTGTTCCCAACCCCCCGACATTTCATCCACCAACTCTGAGGCCGCGCCAGCCTCTACCATTACCCAGTCCTCTCCTATGGAGGAGGTCATTCCTTCATCGTCCCTGCCCACATTTGTGTCCACCAGTGGGCTATCTTCGAACTCAGCCCAATCCCCTTTCCCTGAGCTGGTCATCGGAAAGCATGAGAACATCAACTCACCATCGCCTCAAAGCCCCTCCACCACCATAAATAAGGAAGACATTCAAAACTTCATCATTGAGGATAATAAAAACTTCTCCGAAGAAGGGGTCCCATCCAACCAACCAACGGCCACGCCGGAAGGCTGGTTGCATTGGGGAAGTCGCATGGTGGTCACCCCCTTTCGATGGATGGGAAGTGTCCTTCCGTGGCCGATCTCATGGAGATGGCGAAAACCAGCTCCAAAACAAGATACTAATGCGCTCCAAGGTAATTAGAGCTGCCGAGCACAAGACGGCGATGGCCCCCCGGGCAGAGACAATGGCTGAAAATGATACCGCCAGTTTTTTAAAACTAGCATGTGGAAAATCACCTCGGAGCTGTTCGCATCTCCAATCGAAGCATTTTGGCGGCCGCGGCCTTGACAGTTGGCATGGGACGTGATTGGAAGGTGGGCGATGGAGGAAGCTGTTCCGACGGGAAAACTTGGCATGGATGACATGGGCCGGAGTTTTCCCATTGATTTGCGGGAGTTGGGAGGCGTTTTTGCCCTCATGGGCCTGGCTACAAAGGATGATACCCGGGACGTTCGGGCAGAGATCCGGGATGCACGCACGGCGGCGAAGGAAGATAGCCGGGTACTCCGCGAGGAGCTGAAAACCACCATTGAAAAAGTTCGCGATGAACTGAAGGCCGACATTGAAAAGGTCCGCGAGGAGCTGAAGGCCTACGTCGATAAAGTTCGTGAGGAAGTGAAGATCGACATTAAAAAGGTTCGCGAAGAGCTAAAGGCCGACATCGAAAAAGTTCGTGAAGAGCTGAAAGCCTACGTTGATAAAATTCGCGATGAGCTAAAGGCCGATATCGGCAAGGTTCGCGATGAGCTGAAGGCTGACATTGAAAAGGTTCGTGGAGAGCTTCATGGTGTAAAAAGCTACCTTGCCAAGTGGATGGCCGGAACTGTCATCGGCATCGTCGGATTGATGATTGCCCAAACAACGTTGTTGTTGTCAATCGCGCGCCTCCCGTCCGTCGGGTAGCAGCATGGCTGGCTTCCGCAAGGAGGCGGGTGTGACCTGCTGTGCGGCTGTGAATTTGAGCGACTTACACCCGGTGGGGATTTTTTTTGCAAAAATGCACCCCTCGCTGCTGTGCATAGGGAATCCAAAAGCCAGGAACGCGGGGGCTGTTGTTGTACGTGTCAACTTTTTTCAACTTTCGAGCGCAGGGCACCTAGGCGCGGTTGGCGAGGTAGGTTTGCAGGGCTGCCCGCACAAGTTTGGCATTGGCAGCTGCCAGTGGGGCCAGTGGAGCTCGCACCTCCGCCGATGCAATGAAGCCAAGTTCCTGCAAAACAAATTTTAGGGGAACCGGATTGACCTCGCAGCCGAGGGCGCGCAGCAGGGGAAGTAGGGAAAATTGCACGGCCCGTGCCGCCATAAAATCATTGGCCAGTGCCAGTTGCAGTACTTTTATAAAACCTTCTGGGCAGGCATTGGCAGCGGCGCAAATCGTGCCATCGGCGCCGGATGCTAGAAATGGCAGGAGCAGTGTATCATTGCCGGCGTAGAGGCGAAACGAATGGCCCAGGGTGTGGCGCAATTGGGCGATGCGGTCACAGTCCGTTCCGGCCTCCTTGAGTCCACAAATTTGCGGGTGGCGTTCGTGCAATTGGCAGAGCGTATCCAACGCTATTTCAATGCCGCACCGCGATGGGATGGAGTAGGGGACGATGGGCAGGCCGGTACTGGTGGCAATGGCGGAATAGTGGGCAAGGATACCATCTTTGGATGGTTTATTGTAGTAGGGTGCCACGACCAGCACGGCATCGTAGCCCAATTTTTCCGCCAATTGTGTCCGTCGAATGGCCGTCGCCGTGGCATTGCTTCCCGTGCCAGCCATTAAAAATAGCCGACCTGCCGCAATTTTTACCGTCATCTCCAGCAGTTTTGCATATTCCGCATCTTCCAGTGTGGAAACTTCGCCGGTTGTGCCGGCCATCACGACGGCGGAAATTTTTTGAGAAATCTGCCGTTCCAGCATGCTTTGCAGCCCGACCTCATCCAACTTTCCATCCCGCATCGGCGTCACCAGAGCCGTTACGACACCGATAGGTAGCGCATCCATGGCAACTTCTAGGCCCACAGATCGTTGATTGCCATCAAAATTTTGAAAAATTTCTTCCCTCGGAAGGCATTGCATCGGGCAAAATTTTTTAAAATTTCAACCTGCCGCCGTCCTTTTTCGGCAGGGTCATGGCAAAATTACCTTGCCAATGGGACGGTAATTGCGCCCCTTGCCCTACGGAGGGATACGATAGATGTGCGGCATAATTGGCTATGCGGGAAAGCATGGAGCAAAGGACATCCTTCTGGATGGACTGAAGCGGCTGGAATATCGTGGCTATGATTCGGCCGGCGTCGCACTTTTTGAAGGGAACGAGCTGCGGACAATCCGCGCCGTTGGAACGCTGGATGCGTTGGTGCGGAAGGTGGGGCCGTTGGACCTGAAGGGCACGGTTGGCATCGGCCATACGCGCTGGGCAACCCACGGCGGCATCACCGAAGACAACGCCCATCCCCACCGCAGCAGCGATGGAAAAATTTCACTGGTTCACAACGGAGTGGTGGAAAACTTTGCCGCTATCCGCACATTCCTCCTGTCCCAGGGCTACCAATTTTCTTCGGAAACGGACAGTGAGGTGCTGGCCAACCTCATCGCCTACCACTACCAGCGGGATGGCAAATCGCGTGGCAAGAATCGCTTTTTGGAAAGCGTGCGCCGTGCCCTGCTCCATGTGCAGGGAACCTATGGCATTGCGGCACTTTGCCTGGAGCGGCCGCAGGAAATGGTGGGGGCCCGCAACAGTTCTCCGCTCGTGCTGGGAATTGGCGATGGAGAATGCTACCTATCCAGCGACGCCGGCGGCTTTGCCGCCCGCACCAAGGACGTTGTTTTTCTTAGCGACGGCGAACTGGTCTGGACAAATGGCGCAGAATTTTCCTTGACCAACCTCGGCCAGGAACGGCTGGTGGCCAAGCGTCAGGAACTGAACTGGGACCCCATTGCCGGAGAGCGGAACGGCTATTCCCACTTCATGTTGAAGGAAATTTTTGAACAGCCGCAGGCCTTGGAAAATGCCATGCGAGGACGGTTTTCCTCCGACGGCAGCACGGCCCATTTTGGCGGATTGGCCATGACGCCGCGGGAACTGCGCCAGGTGGAGCGAATCGTGCTCTGCGCCTGTGGCACGGCATACTACGCCTGCCTAACGGCGGAATATTTCATCGAAACCATGGCCCGCATTCCGGTTGAGGTAGAGTACGCCTCGGAGTTTCGCTATCGCAATGCTCCCATGGATCGGCACACCCTGGTTTTGGTTGTTAGCCAGAGCGGTGAAACGTTGGATACGTTGGAGGCCATGCGGGAGGCGCGGCGCAAAGGCTTTCGCGTGCTGGCCATCACCAATGGCATCGGCTCGTCCATCGCCCGGGAGGCGGATGGTGGAATTTACCAGCATGCCGGCCCCGAGATCGGGGTTGCTGCCACAAAATCTTTTACGTCACAGCTTTGCATCCTGGCCATGCTGGCCCTGTACCTTGGCCGATTGCGGGACATGTCATTCGATGAAGGGGTGCAAATTGTGGAAGTTTTAAAAGCTATTCCGGCCCAGGCCATGGAAGTTTTGCTGCAAAATGAAGCCATTCTCCACATCGCCGAACGCCACAGCCGTTGCCGGGACATGCTTTTTCTTGGCCGACAGGCTTTGTTTCCCATTGCCCTGGAAGGTGCCCTAAAACTAAAGGAGGTGTCCTATGTTCACGCCGAAGGACATGCTGCGGCGGAGATGAAGCACGGACCAATCGCGCTGATAACCCCCGATTGTCCGGCATTTTTTCTAGCCTGCGACGACTTTATTCTTGGCAAGACAGTTTCCAATATCCACGAAATCCGTGCCCGCGGTGGCACGATCATTGCCGTCGTTACCCGCGGCAGCAACATTCCCAACGAAATTGTCGACGATCCCATCTGGATCCCGCGGGCCCATGCCGTGGCAAAGCCGATCCTGGCAACCATTCCCTTGCAACTTTTTGCCTGCCACATGGGGATACTTCGCGGCTGCGACGTTGACAAGCCGCGCAATTTGGCCAAATCCGTTACCGTGGAATGAGCTGGCTGTGCGGGCGATGCTGCTTTTGGCCGGCCTGGCTGGTCTCCACGTCCGGTGTTTTGGATTTATTTTCTACGAAAGTTGTCAAAAAATGCGGGATGAATGGATGGCGGATACGGCACAAGCTATTGGGAAAGATCGGGAAGCACAGATTCCGCAAATTTTGACCATCGCCATCGACGGCAGTGCCGGATCGGGAAAAACTTCTACGGCACGGGAACTTGCCCTACGCCACGGATTTGCGTTTGTTTCCACCGGTGAACACTACCGGGTACTGGCCCACCATCTAATTGGCCTGGGAATTGGATTCGATGACGGACCGGCCATCGTCCGTGCCATCGCCACGCTGCGGCCCAGCACAATTTTTTGCGGCAACCAGGGCCATATCACACTGGATGGTACCGTACTGCCGGATGCCGACCTGCGCAGCTCGGCCGTGAACCATTCCGTTGCCCACTATGCACAGGTGCCGAAGCTGCGCCAATTTCTCCACTTTTATCAAAAAACTTTGCCCGGTGCGACATGGTCTGCCAACTTTCGCGGCCTGGTGGTGGAAGGTCGAGACATGACCACGGCCGTATTTCCCAAAGCCCAGCTGCGCTATTTTCTCATGGCCGACGCGGAGGAGCGGGTCAGACGCCGCAATGCCGAAGGGATCTGCGATGACGTGGCCGGCCGGGATGCGCAGGATAGGGAACGGCTGGCCGTTGGCGATGGTGTCCGCACCATCGACGGGACTGGCCGCACATTGGATGAGGTGGTGGCCATCCTCAGCCACGACGTGGAGGAATGGCTCCGGTGACGTCGCTGCCCGAACCGTTCGATCCGCCGCTGGGATTTGCCATGGGCCGTGGCTTCTGCCGCATGGTTTTGGAAGATCTATTTTTTTTTCGCGCCAGGGGGGTTGGCCACATTCCACGGTCTGGCGGTTGTCTGCTCGTTGCCAACCATGCAAGCTTTTTGGACCCACCTGCCGTTGCCTGCGGAGCCGAACGCTGCTGCTATTCCTTTGCCCGAAAATCTTTGTATGGACCGCGGTTCTTTGGCTGGCTGTTTGGTAAATTTTTGACAATTCCCGTCGACCGGGATGGGGGCAATGATCTGGCAGCACTGCGGGAGGTGCTGCGACTGTTGGCGGCCGGCCAGTGCGTGCTGGTATTTCCCGAAGGGACGCGCACGGCCGATGGCACGCTGCAAATTGCTAGGCGCGGTGTCGGAATGCTGGCGGCACGGGCGGCTGTTCCCGTCGTCCCCGCCCGCATCTTCGGTTCCTACGATGCCTGGAATCGTCATCGTCGCTGGCCGCGCTGGTTTCATCCGGTTCGGGTCATCTATGGCCCGCCACTGCTGCCACGGCACTACGATCCCGGCGCATCGCACCCCAATCGCTATCAAAGCATCGCCGATTTTTTTCTGCGCTGCGTAGCAGCACTTCAACTGGAAAATTGATGCCATGGACGGCGACCGCATGCCCAATCCCAGTTCGCCCCACACCCGTTGCAAGGGAAAATTTGCTATGTAGTAGGTTGGGAGGCTTTGCTTTTTCCTTGACATTTTGATTTAGTGCATCCATTCAACTTCCATGCCTGCTTTTTCTGATTTGTGTAAGGCTTATTTAGGGCCATGGAACCTGCACGGCACTGCGTGGCGTGGAACAGGGGATTCTCTTGTTTCCAAAGAAGATGATCTGTATCCGGATGTGAGCGGCGCGGTTATCTTTACGCGCTACGTTGCCACGAGCCTTCTACTGGCTGGCACGGTTTTGGCGGCCGTTGGCGCTGGCCTGGCAAAGGCAGGTGCCCTGAATCTGGTCCTTGTGGCAACCGTTGGAGCCTTTTGCGGCATGACGCAGGTGGCCCTGCTGGTCTCGACGGCCGTCGTTCTGGGCATTCTGACCATCGCAGTGGGAACTTTTGGGATGCTTTATTTTGCACCACGCTGGATAGATTACAAGGAAGATTCCGATATTATTGTCTAAATTTCAAAATTGCGAAAAAAGCTTCCACCCGTGAATGCGCATTGGTGGCACGGCCTGTCGATTGGGCTGTGCTTTGTTCCGCATCGTCCAGGGCGCAACGGAATGTGCATGTCGATCGCCTTTTTTTCTGCACCTTTTTTGAGGTTTCATTCACCGGCGCATCCTGGCAAAACTTTCCCCTACCCGGTGGCGATTGGCAAAACATGCACCGTCATTTTTTTGTAAATCACCAAGGGTCATCGTCATTTTTTTTGCTGCATCGGCCAAAGATTGGGCAATGGTCCTGGGTGTAGAAGATTTTTTGTGCAGCTTGATTATTTTCCAAAAATTTTGGGCTGGGAAATTTTTCATTGACTTTTTGAACCGTCCAAATAGAAGCCCCGCCGTGAAAGATTTCTTTAAATATTATTTTGGTCCGTATAATTTCCATCCCACCTATAGGAATAAGGACGGTACCATCGTGGGAAAACCGTCGACTAAAGTAAGTGGCGTGGTGATTTTTATGCGCTATGTCGCAACCAGTTTCCTGTTTACTTGCACGGCCGCGGCCATCGTTGGTGCTTCCCTGCTAAAGGCTGGGGCCCTTACCTGGGCCTTTGGCCTTTGTCTGTTGGCGACCGCTGGAAGCGCTTGCGGCATGGCGTCGCTGGCGGTGCTGGTCACGGCGGCGGTTGTTTTGGGCATCCTCACCTTGGCGACGGCTACCTTTAGCATGCTGTACTTCGCTCCACGGAATGTTCCTGTTGCTGGTTAATTGCTATAAGCCGTGCGGCAAAGTCTTGCCGCACGATGAATAGCACGGTCAAGTCGGTGGATAAATGTCGTTATTTTGGCTATGTTGGCCCAGAGACAATGGATGCGCGGTCCGTTCTCGTCTATGATCAGGGTGAGGCGGCGCCTTACTCGGTCGATGGCCTTGTCGCGTGTGCACGGCGTGCCGTTTCCAGCGTGTCTGAGCCGATTGTCGTAAAAAAAGTGTCCGATTTAGATTTGGAAAGCGAGGCTGCGTTCACCGGAGTTTTGGCATTTTGCATGCCAGGCGGTCGCAGCACGGATTTCCGAAAAGCGCTGCAGACGGGTGATAGGGTAAAAAATTTAGTAAACTTTGTCCGCAGCGGTGGCATTTATCTGTCGGTCTGTGGCGGTTCCTACCTGGCCTGCACCAATGTGTGCTTTGACCTGGGCGGCGTAAATGAGCGCATTGTTCGGGATGGTGGTTTGAATTTTTTTTCTGGCATCGGCCGCGGTCCACTGTTTCCGAATTTTTCCTATGCATCGAGCGATGTGCACGCCGTTCCGATTTGCCCAACTGAACAGCAATCCGATGAAATTGTCACCTACTACTGCGGCGGGTGTTGGTTTGAGGAAATTGAACACCAGCCAAATACGGTGGAAGTGCTGGCCCACTATCGCGATCGGGATGCCCGTCCCGCCATCATCCGCTGCAAGGTAGACAAGGGCCAGGCTATCCTTTGCGGACCCCACCTTGAATATGATCCGTCCGTGGCACAGAAGCAGTACGATGAATGTGTGGCCCGGTGTGGTTCCTACGAAGGACCAATGGAATCGGAGGTCGGACAAGCAGAGTTGAAAGCAAGCTTGAAAAGAATTGTCGACGCTGGTGCTGCGGGTCAGGATTTTTTGGTGCTTCTGCTGTCCAATGCTTTGCGGAAACGAACAGGCTAGTGCTCCAGTGCGAAAAGCATTGCAATCCGGCTGGCAATGGCTACGGGGTGGCGATGGTGGACGGACTGGCGGAGAGAGAGGGATTCGAACCCTCGAGCCCCGTTTTATGGGACCACCTTCTTAGCAGGAAGGCGCTTTCGACCACTCAGCCATCTCTCCCACGGCTCCATTGCTAGATTTTTGGCCACATTCGGTCAAGCGCTATTCATCAGAAGAATTTCCAAGCCCAGGGCATCTGCCAACAGCAGACCAGCGTCGGTCACGCACAGCCGATCTCCCCGCTCTTCCAACCAGCGCCGTGCTGTCCAGCATTCCAGCAGGGGTAGATGGTGAAAAAAAATTTTCCCATGCCGTTCGGCGAAGACACGACGATCGATTCCATCCCGGGTGCGCAGGGCAAAGATCAGTGCATCTTCCAGCAAAATTTTGTCCGTCAAAGGTTGAATCTCTTCTTCCCTTGGCTGCCCTACCCCAATTCCCTCCAGCCATCGCCGCAAATTGGCAACGTTGCGAAAGCGCCTCCCCTGCCACTGGGACGCTGCCGCCGGGCCAAGTCCTAGCCAACTTCCCATGCGCCAAGTATTTAAATTGTGCCGACAGCGGTGGCCGGGCCGGGCAAAGTTGGAAACTTCGTAGTGTTCATAGCCGGCATTTTGCAAAATATCCCAGCCGACCCGGCAGAAACGTTCTCCCGCCGTTGCCGAATGGCGCAGTTTGGCAAATTTTCCAAAATTTTCTCCCGTTAGCACGTAGGTTGAAATATGGTCCGGCGCGAAGTCAATTGTTCGGCGCAGATCGTCCTTCCATTCGGCAAGGGTTTGGCCTGGGACGCAAAAAATTAGGTCTAGGTTGAGAGAAAAGCCGGCATTCTTGGCTAGGTCAATGGCGCGTATTATTTTTTCCATTCCCTGGCGACGACCTAGCGTTCCCAGTGTTTTTTTTGCAAAGCTTTGCACCCCAATGGATAGTCGCGTGGCGCCAAGATCTTTTAGCTGCAGCAGCTTGTCGAACTTTACGGTTTCTGGAGAAAACTCGACGGTCCACTCCACCGGCTTGAAGCTTGGCCCAATGCCGAGTCCGGCGGCGATTTGGGAAAAATGCTCACAGGAAAGAATGCCGGGTGTGCCGCCTCCAAAGAACAGGGTGGTGATAGGCTCTTCAACCTTGCGCAGGGCCCATTCCCTCCCCAGCGCAGCGGCGTAGGCATCCACATCGGCGCGGCGAGGAAGTTCTTGGTAAAAAGTGCAGTAGGGACAGCGGTGGCCACAGAATGGCACGTGCACATATACGCCGAGCTCAACCAAATTGGCGCAGGAAGCGGATGTCATTGCGGTAGAAATGGCGCACGTCGTCGATGCCAAACAACATCATGGCAACGCGCTCGATGCCGATCCCCCAAGCTTGTCCCGACCACTCCACCGGATCGATGCCAACATTGGCAAAAACTTTTGGATGAATAATGCCGCAGCCCCACATTTCCACCCACGTATTGCTCAATTTGCCAAGGTTAGGGCACCGCATATCCACTTCAAAGCTTGGTTCGGTAAAAGGGAAAAAGCTGGGTCGATAGCGCATTTCCACGTCGGCGCCAAAAAAGTTGTGGCAAAAAAATTCGATGGTAGCCTTCAAATCTGCAACGGACACGCCACGGTCCACGTGGACCACGTCGCACTGATGAAAATTGGCGCTGTGGGTAGCGTCGACCGTGTCCCGGCGAAATACGCGGCCGGGGGCAACGATGCGCAGGGGTAATCTCTCCGTCTCCATGGTTCGGATTTGCACGGTTGTCATATGGGTGCGCAGCAGATACCGTTCCGTACCATGTTTTTGCACATTCGTCACAGCACATTCATCTGGGAGAAAGAATGTGTCCATCGTATCCCGGGCCGCGTGGCTTGCCGGAATGTTGAGGGCATCAAAGCAGGCCCATTCGGTTTCCACCTCCGTCGCACTGGCCACTGAAAAGCCCATGCGCCTAAAAATTTCCACAATGCGATCGCGCACCAGGGAAAGAGGATGGCGGTGGCCGGCCCGCTGGTAGGGCGAGGTGAGGGTTGGGTCGGGCGGTTGGCCTAGCCGCTTTTCCCGCTCCGCCTTCGCAATGCGATCCATGCTCGCGTCCAGCAGGCGCTGCAGACCATCCTTGACCTCATTGATCCGCCTTCCGAGCTCCGGCCGCCGTGCCTTTGGCAATTGCCCCAATTCCTTCACCAGGACAGTCAAATCGCCGCTTGGACCAAAAATTTCCGCCTTTGCCGCCTCCCATGCTGCCTGCGACATGGCATTGCGCAGCGAATCTTCCAATTTTGGCAGCAGTGTGTCCAATCGATGCAGCAAATTATCCATCGTCCAACTAGCCTCCCAGGGCCAATGCCCCTTTTGCCCGCTCCACCAACGCACCAAATGCCGCTCCATCGTGGATGGCAAGCTCGCTCAACGCCCTCCTGTCCAGTTCCACCCTGGCCGCCTTCAGCCCGGCCATCAGCCGGCAGTAGGGAATGCCAAGCGGACGGCAGGCGGCATTGATGCGCACGATCCACAGCTGGCGAAATTCTGACTTCTTTTTGCGCCGATCCCGGTAGGCGAAGCAGCCAGCCCGCCAAAATGCATCCACCGCATAGCGATAGAGCCGGGACTTGTTGCCAAAATAGCCCTTTGTCTGCTGTAAAATTCTCTTGCGCCGCTTTTTCGTGGCGACCGCATTGGTTGACCGTGGCATGATGTTATTGCCTTTCCTGGTTGAATGGCCACGGCGGCATTGGCCGTAGCTCTAGCCCCGCATGGAAATTTACCGCCCATAGGGCATGGCCGCCAGTACATGGCTGGCAAAGCCGGCCGACACGGACTTGTCCACCCCGGACCTCCGCCGCTGCTTGGCACTCTTATGCCGTAGAAGATGGCCACGGCCAGCGGTCCGCCGCAGCACCTTACCACCGGCCGTCAGTTTGAAGCGCTTTGCAATAGATTTCCGTGTCTTGCGCATGGATGTGGACCAGCCATAGGGGCTGCTGCCGGTGAGTAAAGCATTTTTCGACCGTTTTTGAAAAAAACTACGTGCGACACAACGGCCGGGCAGCTGGCTATTGGCCGGGCAACGGCCGGACCTGCAAACACGGCGTCCCAACGACGCAGGCGGCCAATGATACGGCACTTGGGCAGTTGGACGGACGATGAAAGCACCGCGGTGCTCGGGAAGGGATTCGAACCCATACACCTCGCGGCACTGCCGCCTGAAGACAGCGTGTCTGCCAATTCCACCACCCGAGCGGACCGTTGCGGCAGGTTTTTCAAAACCTGTGGGCCGTCAAGGAAAAAGATTGCGCGGACCGATGGATTGGCAAGAGAATGGGAGATGGCGGCCGGATTTTGGGATGGAACGCCGCGGGACGGCAACCTGCCGACCTCGCTCTTGGCGGTGATTGGCGATGGCCTGGTAGTGCTGGATGCGGCTGGCCGGGTGCACTATTTCAATCCGAGTGCCCAGCGTCTTTTGGGAATCCCCGACGGCGCCGATCTGCCATTTTGGCGCTACGTTCCCGAACTTTTTCCCCAATTGCAGTGCCTAGAAACCATACGCCATCAAGTATTTGAAGCCCATATTTCCTACCCAGAAAGACGACTTTTGCGCGTCACCTGCCTGCCGCTGCCCAGGCCGGGTGAGGAAAAGCTTTGGGCCGTGGTGCTCCACGACGGCTCGGCCGAGGAAGTGGACAGGACAGCGGCCATCGAAACTGGAACGGGCGCTGCCATGCAACTTCTAATTGGCACAATGGCCCACGAAATTGATAATCCCCTCAATACGATCCACATCCAGCTGCAGCTGCTCAAACGAAGGTTGGCATCCGTCCGTGGCCATGGCCAGGAATTGGCCTCCATGGCAGAAATTTGCGAAGGGGAGGTGGAACGCATCCATGCCCTGCTGGTCGATTTTTTGGCGGCATTGCGACCCGTCAAGCCGGTTTGGCAGGATGTGGACTGGGCAGCGTTGGTGCGAAAAACCGTGGCGGTGCGCAGCGGGGAACTGGCCAGGGTGCATGCCGTGCTGGACCTGCCGGACGAGCCAGTTTCCGTACTGGGAGATGGCGAACTATTGCACAGGGCACTTTCCCATGTGCTGCGCAACGCGCTGGATGCCACGGACGATGGGGGAACCATCGCCATCCATCTATGCTGTGACGCAACTTCAGCACTGCTGCGGGTGGAGGACGACGGCAAGGGCATCCCAATGGGAGCCATTCCCCACCTTTTCCAGCCACAATTTTCCAGCAAGGTGATGGGCAATGGCCTTGGCTTGGTGGCCGTGCAGCAAATCGTGCGGGCTCACAGGGGAACGGTTGCCATCCAGGCCCGCGATCCCGTCGGCACGGCCGTCACCATTGGCCTGCCGCTCAAAAATCCTCGCTTTCCCGTGCTGGAGGATTTTCGCCCCTGCGCCCTCTGCGACGGTGGCGGACCGGTCGAACGGGCGGTGCGGCACGGCGACTGTGGCCCTGCGGAGGGCTGCGTCGTGCAGGAAAATGTGCGACCCTGGCCTTGGAAAGGCAATCTGCCCACCACGGCCGCGGTGCGGGAGGCCATGCAGGCCGTTGACCGCCGGTTTTTTTTCGGAGAGAACCCGCATTTGCCGGCGGATGTGGACGCCCCCATTCCCATCGGATTTGGCCAAACCACGTCCCAGCCATCCCTCATTGCCCACATGATTTCCATGCTCGACCTGGACAGGCTTAGCACGGTGCTGGAAATTGGCACCGGCTCCGGCTATCCAACGGCAATCCTGGCGCGCCTGGCTGGAGAAGTTTGCACAATGGAGATTATTCCGGAACTTTTTGCCGGTGCCATGGCCAGGCTGCACAGCCTGGGCATGGCCAATGTGCGCGGCCAAAATCGCAGCGGCCAGGAGCCGTGGGGCGGGGGAAAGATGTTTTCAAAAATTATCGTCTGGGCCGCCTGCGAAGATGTGCCAGCCATCCTGGTGGACCAGCTGGACAGCGGTGGGATCATGGTGCTGCCCGTCGGACCACAGGAAGGTGGCCAAATTCTCACGGCCGTGCGCAGGGATGGGAACGGTATGCTGCATCGACAAGCGTCCATCGCCGTACGATTTGTTCCATTTCTCTAGAAAAAAAATTGTTTCGTTTTTCTGCAATTGTTAGCATGGCCATGTGCGGTGGCCATCGTTGAAAAGGTGCGGTTTACGGGTGCTGGAAAGGATACGCCAATTGCTTCGACCGAACCGTGGCAATGTGGTGATTTTTGTCAAAAACGGGAAGGAACGTGTCGCTCGCCGCTGGTTCAATCGCATCCACGGCCTAAAAATTAGCATGACGGGGCAAAATTGCACCGTACGGCTGGAGCTTCCCATCGATGCGGTGGCTTCCAAACTTGTGCTGCATGGCTGGAACACTTTTGTGAAAATTGGTTCCGGTGCACTTCTAAAACATGCCAACATCGTGTGTGAGGGAGGCAACCGGTCATCCATCGCGATTGGAAGAAACGTCCACGCCTACTACGCCCTGACGATTACTGTGGCCAATTCCAGCTGTCGAATTGGAAATAATTGCATGATTGCAAGTAACGTGATACTTCGGGCCACCGACTGTCATCCAGTTTTTTACCGAAAAACTGGTGCCATTGCCAACTTTCAAAAACGTCATCTGGAAGTCGGTGACCACTGCTGGCTGTGCAGCTGCGCAATTTTGACGAAAAATGCAAAAATTCCCAACGACACCATCGTTGGATCAATGGCCGTTGTGACGCGGGAATTTAGCGAAGAGCATACCATTTTAGCTGGCAATCCGGCAACCGTTGTAAAAACCGGCGTCACCTGGGAAGAATCAAACGACTATTTCTGGCGTCCGGAGTGGGTAGATGGCAAACCCAGTCCCCTTCCACAAAAAAAGCTGGCTTCCAAGGTTGGGAACTAGATCCCGACATCAATGGTAAAATATTCTACCTGCGGCGGGTGGGATGGAAAATTTTTCGAACCGGCCTAAAATTTCCATCGGAATCACAATCTGCAAAATTTTTGTTGGATTGCCTTCGTAGGCGCCACGCCGGCCGGTTCTCCCTTGACAGGTTTGCCGTGCGGCATTCAATGCGCCGCATGCGAAAAGACGCATGCGTATTTTTCAGCCTGTTGGCCCTCGTGGCCGGCTGTGCCCATTTGGACGTGCAGGACGTTACCCCAAGATCTGCCGAGGCGAATGCCATGGCCGTCTACCCATTGACACTGCGCATGCGGATTCGGGGGAGTGGGGTGGAGCGGGACACTGTCAAGGTCAGGGCCGTGGTGGATGGCAGGTCCTGGCCCATGGACAAGCATTCATCGACCGACTATGTCTACGAGTACCACATGCCGGCCGGCCGCGGTGCCGTATCCTACTACTTTGACGTGGACTATCTGCAGCGGGAAGATGGTGTGTCCCGGCGAAAGACCGTGCGGACCCCCGTGCACAGGATGGAGCTTTGCAATCGCTACGTGCTGGGCCTGGACAGCAGGCGTGGGGCACCCGGGACGCGCATTACTGTGATGGGCCGCGGCTTTACCGCCAACGATGTGCTATGCCTGGGAGATGTTTGTGCGGAAACGGTTTGCGAATCACCGACAAGTTTGCAGTTCATCGTGCCGGTCCTTCCGGCTGGGCGCAGCTATCCATTGACCCTAGTGGACGATGGCGGGTCCATTCCAGCGGGAGATTTCCGGGTAGATGCGGCGACGCTGGCCGTTGCACCGCGCGTGCTGGACATGGTGGTGGGCGAACGGGCCGTGCTCACATTTTCCGTCCCGTCGCCGGCGAGCGGCGATGGCCTGGTGATTGACGTCGCGACGGATGTGCCGGATGCCGTTTTGGTGGACGACATTGCCATCCCAGCCGGCCGCTGCTCGTGTACCGCAACGGTCGAAGCATTGGAGGAAGGCCAGGGCCAGCTGGCATTTTCTGCCGATGGCTTTCAACGGGTTGTGCTGCCCCTCATCGTACGCCGCTGATAGAATAGTTGCCATGATTTTGTCCCGTCCAGGGCGGCACGGCCGTGGCGCAGCCATGGCGGCTGCCGTCGCATCTTTTTGAAAAAATGTCGGACAATGGTTTAATCAATAAAAGCCAATAAAAGTCCGCCACGGGCCTAGAATAGGGATGCCTGGGTGGTTTTCATCCCACGGTAGCGTCCGACAGCTGCCCTTGCCAGGCTTCGCAGCTCAAAGGTGTGCAAAAATTGGTCCAATTCATCCGGCCGCGGAGCAAGTGGTGGAATTTGCCAATCTTCTCCCTGGGACAGGTCGAAGCGGATAAGCCGTTGATTGCGCAGCAAAATTTCCTCTGCCCGTTCCAAATTTGCAGCAAGGCGGGGAGAAAGTTCTGCCCTGTGTAGCAAAATTTCTTCCAACGTGCCATAGAGTTGCAGCCAGCGCGCCGCCGTTTTTGCGCCAACACCAGCAACTCCTGGAATGTTATCCGAGCTGTCGCCGACAAGGCTGAGATAGGCCACCATCTGCCGCGGCTCGACCCCAAATTTTGCCAACACGTCCATGGGCTGCCACGATGAAGTCGCGGCTCCGGGTGGGCACCATAGGGCAATGCGTTCGGACACAAGCTGGGCAAAGTCCTTATCCGAGCTGGCGATGGCAACCGTGCCTCCATCCTTTGCCTCCCGCACGGCCAGCGATGCCAGCACGTCATCGGCTTCCACCCCTTCCCGTTCGATGGCCACGGCACCCAACAATTCCGTTACCCGCCGCAATGCGGGAAGTTGCTGCCGCATATCCTCCGGCATTGGCCGACGATTTCCCTTGTAGGCCGGATAGATTTCTCGGCGAAATGTGCTCCCACCGAGGTCAAAAATTACGGCCATGCGCCGTGGTCGAATGGCATCTTCCAGTCGCCAGAAGGAATTTATCCAGCCATGGATGGCATTGGTGGGAAAACCGTCGCCATTGGACAGGGGCGCAACGCCGTGGAAGGAGCGAAATGCCAAATTATGGCCATCGATTAGCAGCAATTCCGTTCCGCAGCCTTCCGTTTCCAGACCCGAGCGCCGCACCGCTCCAGCATGCGAAACCATCCACTGCCCTGGCAATGAAAATCCACGGGACCGTCAACCGGTTTTTTATTCATTGTACAGGCTCCAGCCGGTCGACAAAGTTTTTGTTCCCGTGGCAGGTCAACCGAAGCGTCGCCCATGGGGTGGCACGGGCCGTAAATTGGATCGCAGTTTTCCATTGCCTTGGCCTGCCATGGTCCCATTCCCATTCCTCAGGGTGGGTGGATTGCGGCTGCAAAAATTTCTTGCCAAGCATGGTCCAGGCTGCTCGCGGCGCAGGGCAGAAGAGGCCATCGCCCGGGGAGAAGTGTTGGTCGACGGCGAGGTGGCAGGCATCGGAACCTGCCTACAAAATGCGCAGCAAATAATTGTTTGGAATGGGCAACGCGTACTGGCCGACGGCCGTGACCATCGCACGGTGCTGGCACTCAATAAGCCAATTGGCTACGTCTGCACCCACCGTGACCCGCACTGGCATGATGACAAAACCATTTTTTCCCTCCTTCCCTCCCATCACAGCCGAATGATTTGCTGTGGCCGTCTCGACCGCGACAGCGAAGGACTGATCCTCCTGACCGACGATGGCCAGCTGGCGAATCGGCTCATGCATCCATCCCATGGCGTTGCAAAATTCTACCACGTTGCCATCGACAGGCCACTGCACCGAGGACATTTGCAAAAATGTTTGGCCGGCATTTTGGACGGCGATGACCTGCTCCACATGGACGCTTTGCAGGCCCATGGCGGCGATTGGCGCATGCTGGATGTCCAGCTAGGGGGTGGCAAAAAACGCCATATTCGCCGCATGCTCACAGCACTTGGCTATCAAATCACGGCCCTGCGCCGCTACCGCATTGGCAACTTTTTTTTGGCAAACCTGCGGCCAGGACACTGCAAAACTTTGGGAGAAAAAGAATTGATCCAATTGCTTTCGCCGGTGGCACAGCCAAATGCGGAAAAAATGGCCAGCGCTGCGAATTCTAGCACGGTTCGTATTCCTCGGCGACAATGATAGATGGCAACGTGCTTCCCACGGTGGCAACCGCCGACGAAAGCGATCGAAGCCATTGGCGGTGACTGCAAAGGGCTAGGGAAAGGTTTTTGGCGCACCCAAGCTTCCCGCTCTTTCGGGAAAAGACGGAATTGTCATCGGAAAAATGAAGAAAATTTTTATCGTCATTCAGGACGCGCTGGCCGGATGAAAGGGCCATGGCAGATCTTTTAGAGACCATTTCCCACCGACATAGGACGATAAAAATTTCTTGAACCCCCATTGGCCGCGTTTTGGCTGGTTCCATGGGGAAGCAGAACAAAGAGGAAAAGTTTGGTCCGCTGGTCGATGCCAGCTACCGTCGTTGGAGAATGCGGCTACTATTTACCCTAATCCTGGGCTATGCGGCGTTCTATCTTGTGCGGCAAAACATGCAGGTGGCCGTGCCCCTCATGCTCCACGAATTTGGCTGCACCAAGACGCAGATTGGCTGGGTGTTTAGCGCATTTCCCATCGTCTATGGGGTGGGTAAATTTCTTAGCGGAGCGCTCTGTGACCGCGTAAATGTGCGCTATTACATGGGCATTGGCCTGGCCCTGGCAGCCACATCCAGCCTATTGATTGGCTGTTCCACCCACATCGCAGCCGCCTGTGGCAGCGTGCTGCTCAATCCACTGGTGCTGATTGCAATTTTCTACTCCTTCAATGGCCTATTTCAGTCGGCCGGCTGGCCGCCAATTGCCAGACTCATGACCAATTGGTTTTCGCCAAAGCAGCTGGGAACCTACTGGGGCATCGTCAATGCTTCGCACCAGCTGGGAAGCGTGACCATTCTTTTGGGCGGTGCCTGGCTTGGCCAACACTACGGCTGGCGTTCCATCTTCTTTGTTCCTGCCCTGCTGTGCTTTTTCATCGCCATGGCCCTGGTTCGTCTGCTCTGCGACACGCCGGAGGCCGAAGGTTTGCCACCGCTCGAAGTCTACGAAGGGCTGCGCCGTCCGGAACAGCAGGATGTGGGGGCAGGGACCAATGCCACATTTCGGGAAATTTTTTGCCGCTATATCCTGCCCAACCGTCCACTGTGGATCGTCTGCGGTGCAAACTTCTTTCTCTACGTCGTGCGCATGGGATTTTTCAACTGGGCTCCCACCTATTTGCAAGAAGCTCGCGGCTCGTCTGCCATGGGGTCCAGCGTGCAAGCGTCGCTATTTGAACTGGCCGGGCTGGTGGCTGGCATTTTGGCCGGCTACATCTCCGACCGCTGGGCCGGTGGCAAGCGCAATGCCGTGTGCGCCGTCTTCGTGGCCATGCTGCTGCTGTGTTTAGTTGGATTTTGGCGGCTACCGGCCAGTCACCCTGCCATGGATACCCTACTGCTGACCGTGATCGGGTTTTTTGTTTACGGCCCCCAGATGCTGGCCGGTGTGGCAGGTGCCGAACTTGGTTCTGGCCGTGCGGCGGCTACGGCCAATGGGCTAACCGGTTTTTTTGGCTACATGGGTGCCATTTTTTCCGGCTTCGGCGTCGGCCTCATCACCGACCATTTTGGCTGGAACCAGGCGATTCTATTCTACATCTTTTGCGCATTCGCCAGCATGATCCTCTTTGCCGCAAATTGGTCACAGACGGCACAAAAACGCTTTTCGTAAAGTTCTAGCCCGCCCAGGGAAGAAATTTTTTGCGAAATTTTTTCCCAAGGCCCCTTGCCTGGCTGGACCGTTTCACCTAGAATGCCGCCCCCCATGGCCATCGACGGCTATTTTGCCCACAACCGCCTGATCAATTTGGACAGTGACACATTGGAAGGCGCTCTCGGAGAGCTGCTGGCCTCCTTTCCCAGGTCGCTCAATCTGGATCGGGGAGCACTGCTCCACCACCTGCTGCTGCGGGAAAAATCCATCCCAACCTATTTGGGCAACGGCATTGCCATTCCCCACCTGCGCATTCCCCTGCGCCGCCCCTGCATGCTCGCCGTTGGCCGCTGTCCCAATGGATTGCGAGCAGAAGGCCAGCCGGAATACGGCGATGCACGGCTGTTGTTTCTTATCCTATTCGACGAGTCCTACGGCGGCTATTTGCAGATTCTTTCCAATTTGGCCCGCATCTTCCACGATCCGCAAAGGGCGGCACTGCTCACCCGCAACCAGCCGTTGCATAAATTGTATGCCGTTCTACACGACCAGTTTCGCGCACCTGAGGCACCGAATGACGCAACGTCGGCTCCCGGACAAGACCAGCGGGCCCTGCGCCTATTTCTCCGCGAATCCTACCACCTATCCCAGCGGGTGGGTTGCAGCAGTGTCCTGATCTTTGCCGATGCCGTGGTCGGCTGGTTTGCCTTTGGCCACAATTTTCATGGCATGAAGCGCATTCTAGTGACGGAGCGGCAGCCGGACGAAATGCACACCAACTGCCAGGTGGACCACGTGCTCACCGTATCCAACTACTCTCCGCACAGGCTGGTGCAGGCCCACAGCGCCATCCTGCTTGCCCTCAGCCGCAACCTGCTCCAGGTGGATGAAAAGGTGTGCTGCATCGGCGGCCCGCGGGGCGGAAATCGCTTCGACTGCCTGCTGATTGTCAACGTGGCCGAAGAATACAGGGCACTGCTCAACGCGCGCCGTGGACTCATTCCAAAGGATGTACGGCCGGAAGTATTTGAACGGCTAGTTGCCATTGCCCATGAAATTGCCATGGAGGGCAGGGAGGGTCGGCCAATTGGTGCCATGTTTGTCATTGGCAACCACGAACGCATCAAAGACCACTACCGGGCGCTGGTTCTCAACCCATTCCACGGCTACCCACGCCAGGAACGCAACATTTTAAATCCTTTCATGGCAGAAACAATTAAGGAATTTGCCCTGCTGGACGGAGCCTTCATCGTCGACGGCGATGGTGTGCTGGAGGCGGCCGGTGCCATGATCCATGCGACGGAACAGGATGTTGCGCTTCCGGGGGGTCTGGGAACCCGCCACGCGTCGGCTGCCACATTTTCCCGGGCCCACGACTGCCTAATCGCCGTAATTTCCCAAAGCAATGGCCAGGTTTCCCTATTTCGCAATGGTCAGATGCTATCCCTCGCCGGCAAGGTTTTGGGCTAAAATAAAAATATGGAAAATGGCCAAAAAAAATTTTAGCGAATCGTGTTGCCCATGGCCGATGGAACGACGTTTGCCGCACTGTCAACTCCTCCGGGCATGTCCGGCATCGCCGTCCTGCGCCTATCTGGCCCTGGCTGCCGAAACATTTTTTCCTCCGCTCTGCAGTTGGCCAATCCTCCCATTCCTAGGATGGCAACGGCTGCAACCTACCGAGCACGAAACGGCGAGACCTTGGACCGCGTGCTGGTCACATTTTTTTTCGGTCCAAATTCTTACACAGGTGATGATCTATTGGAAATTTCCTGCCACGGAAATCCGGCCATCGTGGAGGCAATTTTGTCCGACCTTCTACTCCGCGGTTGCCGCATGGCGGAGCCGGGCGAATTTACCCGCACGGCATTTCGCAACGGCAAGCTGGACCTTTGCCAGGCAGAGGCCGTGGCGGACCTGATCCATGCCCGTGGCACAGCTGCCATCCGCATTGCCCAGCGGCATCTGGCCGGTGAACTGGGAAAAAGATTGGCATCGGCCGTGGAAATTTTGCGGGACATGCGGGCCAGGGTGGAGGCGGAGTTGGAATTTTCCGACGATGGTAGGGAAAGTTTTCTTTCGCCATCGGAGCAATTGCTGGCACTTGGCAAGCTATTGGCCGATCTGGCCGCCACCCGCCGCCATCGGCCAGCCGTCGATGGCACCCTGCGCCTGGTGCTGCTCGGTGCACCAAATGCAGGCAAGAGCAGCCTGTTCAATGCACTGCTGGCCAGGGATCGGGCAATTGTCAGCCAGACGGCCGGCACCACGCGGGACTTTTTGGAAGGAGAACTGGCCCTGGGGCCCTGGCGGGTGGCACTGGTGGACACGGCCGGCATCTGCGAGGGGGATGGGCTGGAGCAATTGGCCGTGGAAAAAACCTGGGAACAGGCTATCGCTGCCAACCTTTTGCTATGGGTACTAGATGCTTCCTCATCGAATGCGGTCGGACCGCCCCAAAAACTTTTTAAAAAAAACGGCATCGCAATCTGGAACAAGTGCGACCTGCCATTTTTGGCAAATGCCGCCGTGGAAATTCCACCCCACTGGCCTCAGCTGCATCTTTCGACGCGTCGAGCGGCCGATGGTGCGGCGGCAAAAAGTTTTTTGGAAAATTTTTTGCATGGCCGCGATTTTTTGCCGGACGGTGAGGAGCTGGCTGTGACGCTGCGCCAGGGGCAACTGTTGCAGGATGCGGCAAATGCCGTGGCAGCGGCGGCCGGCCTGTGGACGGAGCGCACGCTGGACCTGGCAGCAGAAGAATTGCGCCGTGCCCTGTGCGCACTGGACAGCCTGCTGGGCCGTAGGGAGAACGATGCCGTGCTGGACCAACTTTTTGCCAAATTCTGCATCGGAAAGTAGAGTAATCCATGGAGCGGCGCTGGGACGTGGTGGTTGTAGGTGCAGGCCATGCCGGCTGTGAAGCTGCGGCTGTCTGCGCCAAAAAAGGTTTGGCAACGCTGCTTGTGACAGGCAATGGGGATCGGATGGGCCACATGGCCTGCAACCCTGCCATCGGTGGCCTGGGCAAGGGCCACATGGTGCGAGAAATCGACGCCATGGGAGGACTCATGGGGAAAAATGCGGACCACAGCGCCATCCAGTACCGTCTACTCAATCGTTCGCGGGGATCAGCCGTGCAGGGCCTGCGGGCCCAATGCGATCGCCACGGCTATGCGCGCCGCATGGCACAAACGCTCATGGCAATGGCCAATCTTTTTCCCTACCAGGCAATTGTAACCGATCTATGCGTAAAAAATGGCCGGACCGTGGGCGTGCAGACCGCGACGGGGGAAGAACTGCTGGCCGAGGTGGTCATCCTTGCGGTGGGAACATTTTTACGAGGTCAGCTGCACTGCGGCGACCGGCACTGCCCGGGAGGACGGCTGGGAGATTTTTCTTCCACCGCACTGGCCAACTCACTCCAAGGGCATGGCATCGCGCTTGGCAGGATGAAGACCGGCACATCGGCCCGCATTTTGGGAAGTAGCATCGACTTTTCTCCAATGGAGCGGCAGGATGGCGACGAAGAGCGGCTGCGGTTTTCCTTCGCCGAAAGTTGTGAACCACCGCCCAAGGACCAGGTGGCCTGCTACATCACCCGCACAACCGCTGCCACCCGCGAAGTTGTGGGAGCAAATCGGCACAATTCTCCCCTGCTCACCGGCCAGATCACGGGCCGCGGTCCCCGCTACTGCCCCAGCATCGAGGACAAATACATCCGCTTTCCCAACCGCGTGGAGCACCAACTTTTTTTGGAGCCGGAAAGTCGATCCGGAGAGGAGTGGTACGTCAATGGCCTGTCCACCAGCTTTCCCCTTGCCATCCAGCGCGCCCTGCTGGCCACAATTCCAGGCCTGGAGCGGGCCCACATCGTGCGGCCTGCCCATGCCGTTGAGTACGACTACGCACCGCCAACCCAGCTGCAACCTACCCTGGAAAGTAGGGCAATTTCCCATCTGTTTTTTGCTGGCCAGGTCAATGGCACGTCCGGCTACGAAGAGGCTGCTGCCCAGGGCCTGGTGGCCGGCATCAACGCAGCTGCCCTGCTGCGCGGCGAAGAACCGTTCATTTTGGGACGGCACGAAGCCTACATTGGCGTGCTAGTCGACGACCTGGTCAATGGGGAAATTGATGAACCCTACCGCATGCTCACCGGCCGGGCAGAGCATCGACTTTTCCTCAATGCCGACGGGGCTGACCTGCGTCTGCTGGAGGTTGCAAGCCGTCACAACCTCCTGCCGCCCACAAGGTTGGCACAGCTTGCAAAAAAAAGGGAGCGGGTGGAATGGGGGGTGGAATGGTTGGAACGTACCGTGGCCGAAGATGGCGGCACGCTGGCCAATGGTTTGCGCTGCCATGGCGATGGCTGGGAAATTTGCGGCCATCCGGAATGGGATGCCCTGTCACTGGAAGAACGGCGTGAGGCGGCCCATCGGGTGGCCTATGCCGGCTATCGCGAATTGGAGCGGCGGCAGGTGGAGCGGATGCTGTCGCTGGAACGGATGACCCTACCGGCCGACCTGGACTATGGCAAAATTGCGCACCTGAGCACGGAGGCACGGCAGCGGTGGAGCGCAATCCGTCCCACCACCCTTGGCCAGGCACGCCGCAGTGGCGGTGCCGGATCCATGGACCTGCATCTTCTCGAACTTTTTTTGGACCGGTGGCGACAAAATTCTTGCGCACCAGTCCGTTCAACGCACCATCACCCCGTGGATCCGACATTTGCCATTGCCATCCCTGCCCGCTACGCATCTTCCCGCTTTCCAGGAAAAGTGCTCGCCGATCTGGGGGGGCGGCCGGTGCTGCGCCATGTTTGGGAACGGGCCATGGCCGTCCCTGGCATTGCAGCCGTGTACATTTTGACCGATGAAGCCATTGTCCAAAATGCGGTGGAAAGTTGGGGCGGAACCTGTCTGATGACGCCACCAACCTGCGCCACAGGATCCGATCGCATTGTAGCAGCGCTGCCGAAGTTGTTGGGTGATTTCATCATCAATGTCCAGGGCGATGAGCCGTTTTTTGCCGTGGATCTTGTTGGGCGCATGGTGGCGCGGGCCAAGGAATTGGTAAACTTTGCCGTCCTTACGCCGGTCTACCCATTGACCGATGCGGCGGCACTCTTCAATCCCAACACCGTCAAGGTTGTGCGCTGCCACGATGGTCGAGCGCTCTACTTTTCCCGCCAGGCCATTCCCCACCTGCGCGGCGTTGATCCGTCACTGTGGCATCTGCGCCACGGCTACCTTGGCCACATGGGGATCTACTGCTACCCGCGGTCCACGCTGGAAAATTTATCCGCACTGCCGCCAAGTCCCCTTGCCAATGGGGAAAGTTTGGAGCAGTTGCAGCTGCTCGAGGCAGGGCTGACCGTCCAAACCATTTTGGCCGATACTCCCACCATTGCCATCGACACTCCAGACGATCTGCTGCGGGCACAAAAATTTTTAGCAGCTGGCTAACCGAAATTCGCAGATTTTTGCAATCGAAAGCCGAGAGCATCATAGATGTCCGCAGATCGATCCAAATTTTCGGGAAAAACGATTCTCAGGATACAAAAAATTGACAAAATTTCACTTTGAAATATGATTGTCATCATATGCATAAGAATCGTGTCGATCCGAATTCTCGTGAGACTTTTTCGAGACAATATCCTCATCTCGAATCATTGCACAGGCCCATTCCAACTTTGTGGAGCTGCTGCCGCGACCGATGTAGCAATCTTATCTACAACGCAAAAATATTATCAAAAGAATTGTTAAAATTTTTTCTACTCCCCCAGATCTGCTTTTGTATCCCCATCGTCCTGCTATGTGTTTTTGTTCATCCCCTATTTGCACTGCTATTCATATTCCCAGCCCTATCGGTTTTTGCCATGGTTTCTCGTTTGTCTTCACTCCCACATGAAACTCTAATTGCACTGCATAGCTGGGCAAGTTAGGGTTGCCTTCCGTTAGTTGTGTAACAATCAAGCCTAGTTGGCAGCATCTCCACCTGCTTCTGTCGGCGTAGATGGCTGCACCGATTCCACGAATGCCATGGCTCGAGGGTCAAAATGCGGACCTCCTTGTCCTGCAAGAAATTCTACAACGCGTCCAATTTCCTCATCACTGACCCAGGCCCCCTGTGCCCGTATGAGGGCGGAGCTGCCAGGTGGAAGAAAGAGCAGATCTCCCCGCCCCAACAGTCCATCCGCACCGTTGGCATCCAAAATTGTGCGACTATCGACCTTAGAAGCTACCTTGAATGCGATGCGGCTGGGCAGATTTGCCTTGATGACGCCGGTGATGACATTGACCGATGGCCGCTGGGTGGCTAGGATGAGGTGGATGCCGGCTGCCCTTGCCAGCTGTGCCAGGCGAGTGACGGAATTTTCCACGTCGTCCGACGCCACGAGCATCAGGTCTGCCAGCTCATCGATCACACAGACGATGTAGGGCAATCTCCGCCTCGGCACGGGAGCGGGGCCATGGCGCTGGCCGCGCAATCTTGCCATGGCCGCCCGCTCTTCGGGCGACAGTTCCCGCTCCAGGGCATCCGCCCGTTCCCCTTCTTCCCGTGTCCTAGTCACCTTCGCATTGAAACCGGCAATGTTCCGCACCCCAATGCTGGCAAAGAGGTGGTAACGCCATTCCATGTTGTGGATCAACCATCTGAGCGCATTGGGCACAAGTTTTGGGTCGGTCAAGGTTGGCAATAACATGTGCGGCAGTCGGTTGTAGACCTGCATTTCCACAATTTTTGGATCCACCAAAATCAGTCGCAGCTCCTCCGGCGTGGCATGGAAAAGAAAGGATGCCAGGATGGCATTGATGCAGGCCGTCTTGCCGGATCCGGTGGAGCCGGCGATGAGCAGGTGGGGCATGTGGGCAAGGTCGGCGATGAGCGGTTCGCCCGTAACGCCCCGTCCCAGCACGATGGGAATTTCCTCTGTCCTGTTGCGCCACCGCTCCGATTCCAGAATTTCTCGCAAACCAACCAGATCGGGCCGGGCATTGGGAATTTCTATGCCAACGCAGTTGCGGCCAGGAACCGGTGCCAGGACCCGCACCGATGGAGCACGCAGGGCCAGTGCGATGTTTTTATCCAAATTTTCAATCTTCTCTACCCGAACGCCAGGCGCCGGTCGCAGTTCGAAACGGGTCAGCACGGGACCGGATTCAATTTCTCCAATTTCCACGGCGATGCCGAACTGCTGCAGCGTTTCCCGCAATTCCTCCGCCATGGCCCCATGGCTGCTTGCCCTATCCTGGTCCGGTGCCGAGTTCAGAAGGTCCAGCGGTGGCAGAACGTGGTCCTTCGCCGAAGATTGGCCATCCTCTCCATCCACAAATAGTGAATCTTCCAGTTGCGGCCGTCGCAGGGCCAGCAGGGCATCGTCGACGACTTCGTCGCCCGTTCCATCGTCGTTCCTTGGGCTCGCAACCATGACATCGGCCAACTCACCGACCGTTGGTGCCCTTTTTCCCCACACCAGCGGGTTGCATCCTTTCAACCAGCGGCCCATCCTGGCAAGTAGGTCAAGGCGCCGGCCAATTGCGTCGGCCAGGGACGCTTCCCTGGTAAAAATTCCCCACAGCGCGCAGACCAGTGCGCTTGCCAGGAGCAGGCCACTGCCAACCTTGCCCAACAGCGGCAGCAACAGCTGACCATGCAAAATGCTGCCATACCATCCGCCAAGGCCGTAGAGAAAGACGACATCCCATTTCCCGCCCTTTGGGACAACGTACGGCTGCACCATGGCAAGGAAAGGAGGAGCTACCAGCAGGCAGAGAAACATGGCGTGCACCCTACCGCTGGCCAGTGGACGGGCACAGGGCCGCAGGTGGGCGCCAGCAGCGCGGAGAAAAAACAGTGGCACCAGGCAGCAGGCCAGGCCAAAGACGGCGATTCCCCCAAATGCAAGGTAGGTTCCGACAATGCCAACCGGATTGCGCGGCCCACCGCATTCCAAGGCAGCCGTGCTGATCCAGGGACATTGCTCGGGGTCATAGCCGGCAACGGCAATGGCCAACAGCAATCCTATCACCAGGTGGACAATGCCGCGCAGGCTGCTTTTCCCGGGAACGGCCACGGACAATGGAGAAAAAACCATCCCATCTTGTCAAGGAGCTTCATGGCGTGCAAGGTTATCTTGCCAAGAAGATGGCCGGAGCTTTCATCGGCACCGCCGGGCCGATGGTTGTTGCAACGCAGCTGCCGTTAAAAATTGCGCACTTTCCGGTCTTCTTTGCAAGCCGGCGGAGCCGGCCAACCCACACCACGACCTTCTTTCCTGCAAAGGTTATCTATGCGGACGGACACTGCGACCAGCTAAAAGGTCTGCGCATCTTTCATTCCGACCTGCACGGCACTTCGCCGCCGTTATTCATCTGGCTGGCCCTGGTCGCATGAACCTGCAAAATGCGGCGGAATATGTCCCGCGGCGTTTGCTGCCAGCGCCGTTCCAGTGCTAAAAAGTTTTCTGCAAAGCCGATGGGAAATGGCCAGCCGATGGATAGCAGGCGGCACGGTGAACCGATTGCGGCGAGTTCCAGGGCAATGCGGCTGCCAAAGCCGTGGGGAACGACATGATCCTCCAGCGTCACCAGCAGGCCACTGCCGGCCGACAATTGCAACTGCTGCCTGTCCAGCGGTCGAACAAATCTGGCATGCACCACTTCGGCGCCAATGCCGTCCTTTTCCAAAAATGTGGCAATTTCCAATGCCTGCTCCACCCGCCGCTGGCCGAGTGCCCACAAAGAAATTTGTCTACCCTGTCGCAGCACGGTGGCCATGCCAGGGCACAGGGCACGACTGCCAATCGCCTGGACGAGTGGTGCATTTTCTCCGCAATTGCGGCCATGGCGGATGAGAAAGGGATGTGGGGTTTGCAGCGCCAGGCCCAGCAATTGGCTAAGCTCGTCCGGTGACGCGGGTTGCGCCAATACCACATTGGGAAAAGCTGCTGTGAGAGCAATGTCAAATAGGCCGTGGTGGGTATCGCCGTCGCCGCAGGCAGGCCCGGCATTGTCCAGAAAAAAAATCACCGGCAGATCCTGGAGGCAAATGTCGTGGAAAAAATTATCCACAGCCCGTTGAAAAAATGAGGAATAGATGGCACAGACCGGCCGCATGCCGCCCCTGGCAAGGCCGGCTGCAAATGTTACCGCATGGCCTTCGGCGATGCCAACGTCGAAGAAGCGGGATGGAAAGCGGGCGGCAAATGGACGCAGACCGGTGCCACCGGCCATGGCAGCCGTCACTGCCACCAGGTTTGGCAGCTGTTCCGCCTGGCTGCAGAGGGTTTTGCCCAAAGCTGCGGCGTAGGGGGATTGTTCCGGCAGTGGAGAAAATTTGTGGTGGCGGACTGGATCTGCTTCGGCAGCCGGGTGGCCCTTCCCCTTGACGGTGCGCACGTGGACCAGAACGGGGCCCGAGGCGTGCCGTGCCGCGGCAAACGTGGGAATCAGTTCTGCAAAGCTGTGGCCATCGATTGGACCAAGATAGTTGAATCCGTGGACATCGCAAAAGAAATGCCTCCCTCCACGGGGAGAGGCGAGTAGTTGAGCCAGGGATCCCACGCTGGGATCGATGGTTTGGCCGTTGTCGTTGATGACAACGATGAGGCGATTCGTTTGGGATGCAACGTGCTGCAACGCTTCCAGGCTCAGGCCACAGGTCAAGGATCCATCGCCAAGAATGGCCACAATCTGCTCCCTACCCCCAAGCCTATCCCGCGCAACGGCCATGCCGAGTGCGGCCGAAAGAGCTGTCCCGGCGTGGCCCAATAGAAAAGGATCTGACCCGCACTCCGCCCCATCGCAAAAGCCGGCGCAACCTCCTTCCCGGCGGAGTCTGTCAAATACCATGCCATCCCGTCCCGTGAGCAGTTTGTGGGCATAGCACTGGTGGGAGACGTCGAAGATGAGCCGATCATGGGGCAAGGAAAAGCTGCGGTGGAGGGCAATTGTCAGTTCAACGATGCCCAGGTTGGAGGCCAGATGTCCACCATTCCTTTCCACCACAGCCACAATGCGCCGGCGAAGCTGTGCCGCCAGAGCTTCTTCATTAGCAAACTGTCCGCCCAATTCCGAACGAGGCAAGGACGGTGATGGATGTCGGTCAAGCCCAAAGCTGCGGCATTTCCAACGGATCGAAGGTGTTCCATGGTCACCATAGGACAGATCCGGCCAGAGCTTTCAGCAGGGCCCTTCCAGTTTGCTTTTTAGCGCAAATGAGTCTTCCAACCGGAATAAAAGCCAAATTTTCAAAAATTTTTTTTGACCTTTACCGTCCGGCATTCCATATGGCCCGGTGGGGCTGTAGCTCAGTTGGTAGAGCGCATCGTTCGCAATGATGAGGTCGTCGGTTCGATCCCGATCAGCTCCACCATATTGCCTAATTACAAAAAATTGTCCGGCCAGCCGCCGATGAAGTACAAAAAAAATTTCATTGGAATTTTTTCGCTTTGCATTTTTTTTAAAAATATTTAAAATGGCATCGTGGTTTTTAAATCAATTCACGACGCGTTTATATCCGAAAAACTGACCTTTTTGGGAAATTTGCAAGGCAATTTTGAAAAGCCAAAAGGGCCGTCGGATGTGTCAAAAAATCTTTGGGCAGCGGTCAAAAGCAGTCCGAATCGTTTTGTCTCGTTCCTCACCAACCTTACTCTTGGCATCATTTTCCTGTTGATATGCCCCCCACTTTCCATAATGTTTTTCGTATGTGCAACGATTAACTTGGCGCTCTGCGTCAACAGCACATTGGCCAATTTTCGCAAGCTAACACACGAAGAAGTAGCGCACATTGGCAAAATGCATGACGTTGAAATCGACGAGAATTTCTCGGGAACTCGGGAAGAGCTTGTGAAGCATATTCTGCAGAAACAAAATGAACTGAAACAGGAAGGACTAAGACAGAAAGAACTGGAACAGAAAAAACTCTTAGAGAGCGACGTTTAGATGCCATGTGCCGGGCGTGATGGTCGCCTGAGTCGCTCCTCAGGCCCAAAACCAGGGAAAAACCCATCCCGATTCTTGGAAAAGTAGACCAAAAACAGACCAATCGCCACAGGCCTTCCCTGGGTCAGAAAATAGTGCTAGGCATGAAGACAGCTCCTAGGACCGCATGCGGGGTGGTGGCGAGAGGCGGAATCGAACCGCCGACACAAGGATTTTCAGTTCACGGTTACTCGTCAAGGACACACGCCATGAGGTCGCATGCCAAGCATATATGCCGGTAATTTCAAAAATTCCGACCGCTCAAGACAAGGTTCCCATGGAGAAAAATGACAGAACAGAAATTTTGAAGTACAAAAAAATTTACTTGACAAGTATTGTTTTTAAAGGTATTAAAACATAGGTGAGTGTTGCCCAAAGGCACACTCACCTAATTAAAGTTAGTAAACCCTCCCTTATCGGTCGGGTTTCAGGTGCCTCCGGCGGTAGGTCAGGGAGGATTTCCCTCCCTGAAACCCACCCTCCCCGGTCCATTACAAAAAACCTAGCGGTTTTTTTCCAGGAACCGGGGCCTCAAAGGAGGGATTAAAATCCCTCTTGAATACGACGAAACCATCCGTCCGGATAAACCGGAACACGGAGTGGACAGAGTAACCCCCTCTGAGGGGGGTTACGATGGGAATCTCCGTTCCTTGCTATGGTTCAAGGAACAGGACGTTATTCCTGGTTCCCTAGCTTTTTGCGTGTACCGAGCTCCTGGGGGGATTGGGGGGACGGAGTGAGTACCCCCCAATGCCATTCCCCTAACCCCCTTTCCCGGACTTTCCCAAATCCGTTGGAGAGGATATTTCGTAGATTTCCCCAGAAAGGGGCCTAATAGCCCCTAGAAGCGGGAGGAAAGGGTGCGAGTGGGGAAGTTTTCCCTCAGGAGTTTTTGGGGCCATTCTGCGGGCGTTTGCAGCGTTGGAGAAATTGGGCGGTTTGGAGGGGGCAGGCTGGCCCAGAAAATTTTTCCCTTGCGATGGGGGGGGAAAAATGCTCCCAGTTATTTGTGAGCAACAGGGAGCAATTTAATTTTTCGCGGAATCCTCCGCTATCTTCCATCCGTTGTCGCATGAGGACTTGAGATGAATAAGCACGAAGAAGTACGGTCCGGAGAAAATGGCAAGGAAAATTTTTCCGGAGTTTGTGGAAATTTTTGTCAAAGCGTCGGGCCAAAAGAACTTGCGCTTTTGGAGGGTGGAGAGCCACCGCTGGATGCCTTTCCCGAGGAAATTCGGGTCTGGACGCGGTACTATCTGGCGGAATTCGGGGCCCCGGAAATCGCCACCGGCATGGCCATGGTGACGGCCCTCTCCGGTGCGGTGGGACAGTTATTTCAGGTGACGGGAAGTTGTTTCCCAATGCCTACCCCCCTAAACCTTTGGACCTGCCTGGTTGCCGAGTCCGGTTCTGGAAAATCTTCCCTGTTTAAGGACATCCTCTCCGGATTCTTCGCCGCCTCCAACGAGATTTTCCAAGACCAGGAGAACGCTGCCATTGCCCTGGAGGTCGCCGAGGGAATCCTCTCCAAAGAGCTGGAGCGGGAAGGTGAAAATTCTCAATTGGATGCTAGACGGAAACTTCACAAATTGCGTTCCCTGCGGCATCTGGTACCTTTTATTCAGGATATTACGGCGGAGTCCCTGCTTGCGGAATTGGAAAAGGCCGCCGACAATTTCGCATTCCTGGTAACCGCGGAGTCACGCAATGTGTTTGATAACATTTTAGGCCGCTATGCCAAAAATGGAACCCTCCCCGGAAGCGTCTACAATTCCCTCTACAGCGGTGACACGCTCTGCGCCAATCGCATCTCTAGAGGAAGGGTTTCCGTCGCGGAAGGAAGGCTGGCCATGCTCCTCGCAGTCCAGCCCGGCAAGGCCAAGGAAATTTTGGAAAACAAGGATGCAATAGATTCCGGATTAATTGCACGCATGTTTTTCATCGATGCCGGACCCTGGGAAAGGCCCGTCGGGGAAACGTCGCCAAGGCCAGCCAGCGGTGCATTTCAGAAACGCGTGGTGGAACTCATGGCTAGGCGCAGGGAGATTTTTTCCCACAATCCAATGGAGGTTAGAGGGAAAAGTCCGGTACAATCGTTTTTGGCAGAACCAATTCCCTGTTCGACGGAAGCGGTTCGGAATTTCGCTGCTTTCCGCTGCGATGCCCAAAAAATCACCATCCAGGTGCGCAGGCTGGCTCCAGAATATTGCGGCGACTGCGCCCGGTTGGCGGAGGCAGCTATCAAGATCGCCGGGAACTTTGCCATCCTCCTGAAACGGAAAATTATTGATGCAGAACTTTCCGGCCGCGCCATCGAACTCACCCGATTCTTAAAAACGAAATTTCTGATGCAGGTTCTGCAAAGGCCCAAGATGAAAATAGACGAACGCTTCGATAGGCTGGTCTACCTGATCGAAAGGGCGCCAGGTGGAGAGCTGTCCGCTAGGGAATTGCAGCACCTTCATCACTTTAAAAAAGAGGAAATCGAAAAACTGCTGGCGGAATGCCCGAACGAGGTGGTGGCTGAAATCCGCAAGTCGCGGACGGGAAGGCCATCTAAGATTTTGAAATTAAGGCAATAACAATGCAGACACACAAGACGACCGGTTTGGTTTCTTTTATTCCTTCCGTAAGGAATGCGAAACAGCGGAACCCGCTGCCTTGCAGTTTTTTCACTGAGAATTCGTCTCTGTTTCGCAAATAAAGTGTTTAAGAAGGTCACCAAAGTCGATTATCATTTGAAGCAATTTCCCAGGGAAATCAGGAAAGCAACGGCAAGCATCCCACTGGAGGATAGTTTCTTCTGGGATTCCTGCGTCTATGGGCAGGCGAGTAAGGGTTATGCGTTCAATGGTCTGCGTGTCCGGACGAATAAATTTCGCCCGGCAAATAGCGGCCAGATCACGGTGGAAGATATCTTCGGGAATCTTGTCATTGAAGGCGGCGAGCACATCCCTCGAAGAAGGAGAAAGCACCATGTGCGTCCCTCCGTCGTTATATTGGAAGGTCATATTTCCTTCAGCGGGCACGTCCACGGCCATGACGATGGTACCATCCCTTTCCTTGGCTAGACGTTCATCATTTGGAAAACGGGACAAAGTGTACATGATTCTGGATGGAAAATTAAGGCTCATGTGTGGCTCCTAAATATTTTTGTGTTTTTGTCAAGGAATATGATTAAATTTAAAATTCGACGAACTTAAAAGGAATTTTCTTTTCTGTCAGATAGGCCAACTCGAATGAAGTAGTTGACCCCTTCAAAGATTCTGTTTTTTCTTCATATCCTCTTAGGAATTCTTGATATCGTTCGGCAATGGAGTTTCCTTTACTTTCACTCCATAACGTCTTAGCTAAGTTTATTGTCGCTTCTGTAATATGATGTCCAGTCTTAACATCTTGTTTGAAAAATGTAATGGTTCCTCCGTGCTTCTGTACGTAGTCAACCCTGGCAGCAAAGACAGGCCCCCAATCCTTGTTGTCCGAGTTGAGACCCTTTGAAGACCAAATAGTAAATGGAATTCCCGGCAGGTCGGGCGTGCGCTCCAGTGTTTCGTGGAACCCGAGCGCAATATTTTTCTGCGCAGCTACATACATGTTCAACGGTCCAGAAAAGGTGGTTGGTAAATTTTTAATTTTTTGCAGCGGTAAATTAACTAAAGTGTTAGTCTGCAAAGTTTCAGGTATAGCTTCAACTAAAAGGCTTACAGAGGAACAAAAACTTCCTACTAAACTATCTAATTCTATGTCTGGCACGCTGGAAAAATTAAAAGCTCTTAACTGTGATTCCGCAGCTTTGAAGCCGGCACTATTCACTATGTCGTTTCCCTCAGACGTCTTGATCAGAGCTTTGAGGAGCGACGTCATTGCAGCATCTCTTTCCGCGGGGAAATTTCCTGAACCGCTGCCAACGAGCTGCTTCTGTACACTAGTAGCGGTGGCTGTTGAGATGCTTACATCAGAACTGCTCATTTTTGGAAGGTGTCTATTTTCCGTTAAGGACAAGGTGGAGGATCCTACTCGCCATATAATCTTACCGCACTGTGCTATGGGTACGCATACCCAGGACTCGCAGTCCGTTTCTTGCAGCCATTAACAAATGATGTTGTGAAATGCAGAAAAGAACAACCAAAAAAAAGGGGAAGACAATCTTTTTCCTACATTTCCGCCACATCGCTCCAGATCAAGCGGACTTCAGAAAACTCGTTGGAGGAGGACGCACAGCAGGAACACTCCAATAGCGCTGATGGACAGGAACTTGATGGTGAAGAATAGGCTGGCTGAGCGGGCGAATTTGTGGTAGTCGCGGGAGAGGGAGATTTCGGCGGACTGTTCGCGGCGTAGGAGCTTGTCCCTGAGTGAGATGGTGGATTCGGCGTTGGTGAGGATGTCGGTGCAGCCGGCCACGTCCAGGGACACGGCGTAGACCCGCTCCTCGGGGGAGGGTTCGCCGATGATTTTCAGGACGCCGTCGAGGGCGCTGTTGGCCAGATTTGCGTCGGGAGTCATTCGTGCGCAGTAGGTTAGGATCTGGACCGCATTGTTGAGATCGTCGCTGCACTGTCCGATCTCACGTCTAATGGACCGCAGCTCTTCGGGGCGGTCCACCACAGTCGCGCAGCCGCATAGCATTAGTGCTAGGAATGATAGCAAAATTCTAGCCAAAGTTTGAATCCTAGCGGCCTCTCCAGCCACCAATCACTTTGTTTTGTGAAATCGCGCAGGTACTGGCGGTAGAGCGCCATTTTGTCTCTATCGTCCACGGGCACAATGCCCAGCTGAACCTGCTCCTTCGCCCTCGCCATGCGCCAGTCGGTCGCGCGGAGAAGGCGGTTGCGGCGGAATCGAACGTAAAACTTCTTCAAAATTACCATAGTGGATTGCCCATTGTGTATGTCGATGTGAATGAGGCGGTTCCGCTGGCACTTGCCGTGCGATTTAGGGTGAAATAACGATCCCGGATGTTTCCAGCAGAAACATTATTGATGGCTGCTGCAGAGAAGTTTACGGGAGTAACGTCATCAACTGCCCGCATGCATTGCATGTTGTTATGGGTAAAATCAAAATCGATCAGATAGCGAACATTCTGTGTGATGACATCTCCCTCGTTAACCGTTCCGTTGTAATTAACTGTGATACGCTGGAATCGCTGGGCGTTTCCCCAAAAATCTTCTGCATAGGAGGGTGGTTCTGGCTCCGATGCGTCGTCGCCGATGCGGATTGCGGGGAGGTAAATTTGAAAATTATAGTTGGCGGGTATGGCGTTGCCCGTCTGATAGTTAGTGTGTTCCATGTGGAAGTTTATCTGGGTAACGTCCGATGGAATATCTACCGCAAATGACTGGCGAGTAAATGCATCGGTTGTGCAAGACAGGATCGGATCGAGTTCGATAATCGTAACTGGATAGTTGAAAAATGTTCCGTTAACCGTTGGAAACTCCTGGGTTTTCAATCGGGTTGTCCCGTAGAGCGCAACCTTTAGTCCGTAGCCATCAATGTTTTGCGGAAAGCCTGTCCCAAATTTTAGTCCGAAACTGAATGTGACCCGCTTCCCCACAAGGGGAATCGTTTCGGTCCAGGAAAAGGGTCGATTGAAATAGGAAATTGTTCCATCTGGAGTTGCGCTTCCCGTTGGCCTTGTGTACAATGCGGCATTGTACCGGGAGCCTGTGAACCCTGTGCCTATTTTTCTAAAATAGGAATCGTTCGATGTATCCAGCTGTGTTTGAGCAATCATCCAGCCGTCGATCGATGTTGTGCCAGAACTAGTTGTTCGAAATGCGGAACTGGGATTGGCGGATTCGAAGTAGAATAAAACGTTGCTGGGCCAGTAGTTAGCGCCCTTTATTTTTGCCAGCGTAGCGATCTCATCGCCAGCCGCGAACGTCATATCCGTCTTGCAGGCCGTATAATACACGCCGCCAAGGGTTTGCAGGATGCGGCTGCCGACATTGCTCGTCGAATCTTTGGCGTAGAGCTCGATCTTCACCGGCTCGGCATCGTCGTTGCAGCCGACGAAGGAAACCGTTCCCGCTGAACTATCTGTGAAGCGGTAGCCGCCGCCGTCGGACTCGTGGAAGAACTC
>JAISOW010000009.1 GCA_031275345.1 Puniceicoccales bacterium | reverse complement strand
GTTAGCAGCAGCGTCGTCTGGGCAATCATCAAGCCAACGATGCCAACGACCGTTCCAGCCATCCATTTGGCAAGATAGCCTTTCACTCCATGCAGTTCCTCACGAACCTTCCCGATGTCGCTTTTCAACTCCTCATGTACTTTTCCAATGTCACTTTTCAGTTCCTTGCGAACCTTCTCAATGTCGGATTTCAGCTCCTCGCGGAGTGTCCGACCATCCTCCTTCGCCGCTGCCCGTGCCTCCCGAATTTCCGACCGCACATCCCGGATATCGTCCTTCGTTGCCAGGCCCATGAGGGCGAAGACGCCCCCCAATTCCCGCAAATCGATGGGAAAGCTCCGATTCGAGCCACTTTCATCTTCCGTTGATTTTGCCGTCGGCATAAACTTCCTCCGCTGGCGCTATTCAACCACACTCCCCGCCAATTGTCAAGGCCACGGCCGGTAAATGGAATGTTTCGGTGGAAAATGTGAGTTGGCCAGCCACGTTGCATAAAATAGCACAGTACCGTGGACGAAATCCCGTAACTTTTAGATTTGGAAGCTTTTCCATGAGTTTCGTCAACTAATCCAGCTTGATTCGATGGAATAAATCCTTTTTGCCTTGACCCATCAGCCGACGCACTGCGAAATGGACGCTGCTTTGCATGCTTTGCGAACAATTGTTCGCCATCCGAAGGTGAGTTTTTGCAATTCCAATGGTGAGCCGCTGCAGGTTGGCCCGCACCCTCATTGGACAATTTTTGAACAAGGTACTAATTGCGGACATGGTTGCAATCGTGTCATCCATGCATTTCAGCCATGCTTCTCCACATTGCCGTATCTTCATGTTGATGGAGGATGACCGTTGCAAATAATAATAGCCGGGAACGTTGATTCCAAGATAGCTTTTTGCCACGAAGGCGATGGCCATAAATTGAACAAAATCTTCCGGATGAAGAATATGCCGCTGCAAAATATTGTGTATGCCGACCAATCGGCGCAGGGCGGCAATATAGCATTTTCTTTGAATGATTTTTCCCCACAGGGTGTGGGCAATGGCGCCACTTGCCACATGCTCCAAAAGATCGGGCTGGCGGAGAAGGTCGAAATGCCTGCAGTCAAGGAATCCACCAATGATTGGGACATGCATGTCTGGCCGTTGCATTTTGCAGCGGAAATGGACAATGTCCACGGGGCCATTGGGATGGCTGATCGCCGCCTCAAACGCTTGCTGGGCAATGGAAAGTTCCAACGCATCGTCCGCATCTAGGCACAGAATGTACTGTCCCCGTGCCGCCAACACCCCCATCACGCGCATTTGCAACGTGCCACGATTGTGAGCATTTTCCAGAACCTGAATTCTGGGATCGCGGGCAGCGTATTCCCGCAAAATGCTCAAAGATTCGTCCGTGGAGTGGTCATCCACGCAGATGATTTCAATCTCCCGCAGGGTTTGGTGGATGGCGCTGTCCAAGCATTGCCGCAGGTAGACGGCAGCGTTGTAGACCGGAATGACGATGCTGATTGGAATGTTTGGCCGTGGGGCAGGCTCGGCGGGAATCATTGCCCGATCATAAAAATTCGAAGACAGGCGCATGGCCAACGCATCTTGGCGCGCAGCAAAATAGCGTCGTGTTTTTTTAAAAAATGCGATTCGCCGCAAAATTTTGCATGCGTGGTAGCGGCAAATTGAACCAATGGATGGTCTTTTGCAGGATGCATCGGCCAGTTTCACCTGCCCTAGGCCAGGTCCGCAAAGAATGGCATTTGGAAAAAGCGAGGCACAGAACGGAGTTTGTCGCGCGTAGTGCCAAAAAATGTCACCCCGCGGACGATGCACATGGTGCCACGGCTTGGGCCCTACGTAGTGAATGATAAAAGGGTCGCTTCCATGGCTTTGCTGCAGTTTCTGGACGGTCAACGGGACGGTTTTGAAAAAATCGTTTTCCCAAAAATACATTTCCAAAAAATTCCATCGGCCGTCTAAAAACTTTACCCTGCCCCGGAACACGGCATTGTAATACTGCTGATCAATGCCGATGAGTGGCTGTGTTGTCCGTTGCATGGTGAGCAGTTGCTGACCAATGTTTTGCCGACGCATTTCCTCCAAATTGAGCAGCAGCACGCCGGAGTTAAAATAGCCTTCTGGAACTGGTAGATCGAACCGTTTGTGAAATTCTGCAACAAGTTTGGGACACTTTATGGCCGTGTAGACCATGCCAAGGTCCCATGCCGCACCGGCCAAATAGCCGGACACATTTTCGGCAAAAAGTTTGGAAATATCGCGGAGGACGATGGTATCCGAATCCAGGTAAATGATCCGATCCTGGTAGGGAAAAAGAAATTCTAGCAAAAAGCGCAGGGACTGCGCGCAGGTCAACCGGCAACTGCCGGAAACGGCATCGAGGGAAAAGCGGCAGGGAATGTCAACGAAGCGGATGGATACGTTGGGCCGCTGTAGCATTTGCAACTGACGGCGCTTGACCCAGTGAATGTTGCTGCCCACAACGACAATGTCATAGTTCAAAAATTCATCAGCATGGGCCACAATGGACTGGATGCAAACCCCAAGAGGCATGGCCCATGTGTCGGTGGCAACGAAAACGATGGGGATGCAATCTGCGCGGAAGGCAGGTCGTACGCGCGGCAATTCGCCGGCTACAGCGGCTAAATGTTTGACAATCCGCACCTCTCCCATAGCATCAAAACTTCACTTCATCCCAGCGCACCCAGCAACTTTGCTAAAAAACTTCCCGTCGATTTTCGAAAAATTCCAAGGCAGTAGGCAACAAACTTCCTTCCTGCCGTCGAATTTTTGAGACCACAGTCCCCGAAGGATGGTGCAAAATTTATTCAACGGCAACCATGTTCCCCACACCATCCGCGGCACGGCAATCCATTGTAGGCTTTATTTTGTTGTTGGTTTTGGAAAAAATCCCGCGTTCGTTGTTCTTCGCTTTTTTTGGCGATTCCCAGGCCTAAATTCCTGGCTGCTCGGGCAGGGCTCGAACCTGCGACCAATCGGTTAACAGCCGACCGCTCTACCACTGAGCTACCGAGCATACAGCGCGCCCACTGAACGGGCCAGACCGGGTAAGTCAAGATCTTTTGCCGCGGTTTGCGGTCCTCAACGGCTATCCAACGGCCAGGAGTGCAGAACCTTCAGCGTGCCAATGGCCTGTTCTTCGAAATTCCGTCGTCTAAGGAGAGTTCTTCGTTCCGTGTGCTGCCATTTTCCATGTTTTGCGCGCATGGGCAATCGGATGCATTGCCGATTGGATGAGCCGTGCAACTGTCATGACAGCTAGAAGTTTTGGAGAGACGGTCATTTTTTTTGTGCTTGCGGACAAATCGGGAGCCATTTGGTTGAATGGCACTGGGATGGATCCGACAAGTCAGGTAGGGCAGTGGCTTGAGAAGATGCGTAAAATCAATGTAGGCAAATACTTATCTCGGGGGGGGGGGTGGGGGTATTTGCCGCGTCCCGGATGCACCATCGTCCGTCCGGCACAAACAACCCAGGCCAGCGGTGCGATCTGTCGGGCAATTTAAAAAATTTGGTTGTTGGGGCCGGGATCTCGGGTGCCGTGGTTGCCCGCAAGATCGCCGAAGAATGGACCGAACCGGTCACCGTGGTGGAAGCCAGGGACCACATTGGCGGGAATCTCCACGATTGCCGTCGGGATGAGGTCATGGTGCAACGCTATGGGCCGCACATTTTTCACACCAACAATGAAGAAGTTTGGAAATTTTTAGGTCATTTTACCGAATGGTGGCCCTATCAGCACCGTGTGCTGGGATTTGTGGATGGCCAACAAATCCCCATCCCCTTCAACCTAAACTCGCTGCGCATGGTTTTTCCCAAAACACTGGCCGATCGGTTGGAGATCAAGCTGCTAAAAAAATTTGGCTTTGGGACAAATGTTTCCCTGCCGGACCTGCCAAGGAATGACGAGGACCTCAATTTTTTGGCGGAGTACGTTTTTCAAAAAGTTTTTTTGGGATACACCCGGAAGCAGTGGGGATTGCCGCCCGCCGCAATCGATCCCGCCGTTTTTGCCAGGGTCCCTGCCGTGCGCATTAGCCGCGATGACCGCTATTTTTTGGATCGGTACCAGGGAATTCCCCTGCACGGCTACACCGCAATGGTGCAAAAGCTGCTTGCCCACAAAAACATCCATGTCCATTTAAATACGCCATTTGCGAGGGATATGCCCTATGACAGGCTATTCTGGACCGGCTCACCGGATGAATTTTTTGAAAATAAGCTGGGGTCGTTGCCCTATCGCAGTGTCGCATTCGATTTTCTCACGCTGGCCAGGGACAAATTTCAAAAAGTTGCAACCGTCAACTATCCAAATGACCATGACTTTACCCGCATTACGGAGTACAAACATTTCCTGGATGACCGCTCGGATGGAACAATAATTTCCTGCGAATATCCGGCAGACTGGTGTGCCGGTGTGAACGACCGCCAATATCCCATCGAAAACAGGAAAAATGCGGCGCTCCATGCCAGCTACAAGGCCATGGCAAAGGGTTTTTCAAACGTGTATTTTTTAGGACGATTGGGCGATTACAAATACTACAACATGGATGAGGCCATTGCCCGTGCCATGGCCATGGTGAAGGAATTGGCAAATTCGTTGAAGGAAAATGTATGAAAAAAATTCTCGTTGTCGGCGGGGCTGGGTACATCGGCAGCCACACGGTCGCTCACCTGCAAAAAAATGGGTACGATGTCGTGGTCGCCGATAACCTGCACATGGGCCACGCGGAGGCCATCCCATCCGGCGTTCCACTGGAACAGGTGGACCTGCTGGACCAGGTAGCATTGGCGAAACTTTTTCAAAAATATCATTTCCACACAGTCCTGCACTTTGCGGCCCTCATTCACGTTTACGAAAGCGTTTCCAATCCAAGTGCATACTATCGGAACAATGCGCTGGGGACCCTAAACCTACTGGATGCCATGCGGGCGGCGGATGTGGATCGGATTGTTTTTTCCAGCAGCTGCGCCGTCTATGGAAAGCCATCCTATCTCCCGCTCGATGAAAACCATCCCCGTAACCCGTTCAATGCCTATGGGCAGAGCAAACTGATGGCGGAAATCATGCTGGCCGACCACGCGCGGGCCCACGGACTACGTTGGATTGCCCTCCGCTATTTCAATGCAGCGGGCTCCGGCGACGGGATGGGGGAATCCCATGAGCCGGAAACTCATCTGGTACCGCTGGTGCTCCGTGCAATTGTGGATGGACAGCCCATTTCGCTTTTTGGAACAAACTACGACACGCCGGATGGCACCTGCATCCGCGACTATGTTCATGTGGAAGACCTGGCAAGGGCACATCTGCTGGCCATGGAAAACCTTAAAAATTTTTCCGGTGCCATTAATCTGGGAACCGGGGTTGGAACAAGTGTTCGGGAAATAATTGTGGCCGCCGAAAGGGTTACCGGAAGAAATTGCCCTGTGCGCAACGTGGCCCGGCGCAGTGGAGATTCGGCGCAATTTGTGGCTTCCAACGACATGGCTAGAAAAATTTTGGGATGGATTCCCTCGCATGGCATTGATGCGATGATCGCCGATGCCTGGCACTGGGAACAGCATAGGAAATATTGACCATGGAAGACGAAAAAAAGATTTTTCCAAAAATTTCCGTTGTGGTGCCCATCTACAACGTGGAAAGGTACCTGCGACAGTGTCTCGACAGCATTGTTAGCCAAACCATGCGGGATTTGGAAATCATTCTGGTGGACGATGGCTCAACGGATGGCAGCTCCGCAATTGTGGACGAATATGCGGCGAAGGATGGTCGCATTGTTGCCATCCATCAGGCCAATGGTGGCGCGGGCAGCGCCTATAACGTTGGCATTGCCCGAGCCAGCGGTGGGTACGTCGGACTGGTGGAAGGCGACGACTGGATTGAACCGGACATGTACGAAATCTTTTATAATGAAGCTGAAAAATATGGGGCAGATTTGATCAAGGCGCCATTTTACATGTACAATTCTCTTAGCAGCAAACCATTGCATCGGGACATTGTTTGGACCGTTTCAGAAAGGGGAAGTTTTTTGGATTTGACGAAGGATGCGCCGCCCGGTGTCTTTTGCATAGAAGATTTTCCCGTGCTGGCAACGTACCACGTTTCGATATGGTCCGCCCTCTATGCGAAAGATCTTATTCGTCGGGTTGCATTTGTGGAAAGTCCCGGCGCATCCTACCAAGATTTACCATTTGCAATGGAGATTCTATGTTTGGCAAAGCGCATCGTTGTGATTCCTAAACCATTGCTGCACTACCGCTGCGAGGGGAGTGGCCAGGGAAATAGTAACAACATATGTGACCGCCGCGCGATGGCAATTATAGATAGATATGAAGAGGCATTGAAAGCCGTTCGCAAACTTGGTAAATATGAAGTTCTAAAAGAGGAACTTTGGTTGCAGGCCTTCAACGCCATCATTGGTTGCTACAACAGACTTCCGCTGGAGTTGCAACGGGAAATGCTCGCAAAAATGCGCACGCTATTCTTGCAGTTGAAAAAGGATGCAAGTTTTCAGTACAAATACTTTTCCCAGCAGAGAAGGCGGTTTATTGCCAGGTTGTCGCAGAACAAATGCCTTCTATTTACCGAACTTGGCTGGAAATCCATCTCCCGTTTTTGGGCAAAGTTCATCTTTAGTCTGCACATCCATGGGCCGGATTTTATTTTTCAAATTCTTGGGCTGCAAATATCCAAAGGCAAATATACGCGCCGGCCAGCGCTGTTGGCATGGAAAATCAAGTAAATGCGAGCACAAGAGGAGGGGAGCTCGAACAACTTTTTCCGCTATGCCAGTGAGTGGTTTCTGCTGCTTGTGCAATTTTCTCCGCAGGCCGCACTGGGAGTGTGGTAGGCCGGCAGGGGCTCGAACCCTGAACCAATGGCTTAAAAGGCCACTGCTCTACCGTTGAGCTACCGACCCATGCGCCTGGATAGCACGGCAGGTGCTGGTGTCAATGCCGAATTCCATGCCATCGAGAGATAGTTGTCTAGCCTGAGACTCGTATTTGAGGATAGGTCGGCCGTAATTTTTACAAACCATCCCATCGCAGCGGATGGCGCCATCATCACGGGCATGTTCTGTCCGATGTTTTTGCGAGTCCTGGCCCTGGGCCAACCGCAATGACCTAAAATGCCGGCCGGCTCGCCAGGCGCAGGCGGGCGGCAAAGTCCAGGGCAAGCGTTGTGGTTTGGGTGCCAGCCTTACCGCCGCCGATGGGCGAACCGTCGATGGATGCCACGGGAACAATTTCCTCCAGTTCATTGAGCAAAAAACATTCCTTGGCAGCCTTCAAATCCCGAAGTTTTAGCTTTTGCACACCCACCTTGACCTCCATGTCGCCCAAAAGTTCCAGGGAAAATGCGGTGCTGGCCGGCAGGCGGGCTAGCTCTGGCATCCAGATCCCGTTTTCCCGAACAATGAAAAGTTCCCCGCCGGTGCAGGCTCCAATGAAGCCATCCTGGTCCAGCAAAATTGCCTCCCGTGCCCCCTGCTGCATCGCCCTGGCACGGGCAAGGCAGGTTCCCATCCTCGCCGACAGGCTGCGTTCCAGCAGCAGGGCAGATCCGGCCATGGGAAATGAGGCCAGCGATGCCAATGGCACGGCCTCCGCCGCCTTTGCCGGACCGGATGGTCGATTTTCTGGAATCACGGCGACCGAGTCGCTGATTGCTCCACCGGCCGTCTTGGCACCGGCGATGAGCAGCAATTCCAACACAACATCCCTGCCTTCACCGCCGCCCATGTCATAGGTAACGGCCAGGGCCTCGCGAATGTCCTTTTCGTCGTAGGGAAATGGCACGGCTAGCTCGTCGGCAATTTCCCGCAGCCGGTGCAGCCGCTCTGCCAGATGAAAAAACAACCCGGCACGGCAATGAAACAGGGAACGGAGAGTCACCCCGCCGCGAAGGCCGAAGGAAAGAATGGGGACCTTGGCATCTTCATCGGCGTACAATTTCCCATTAAGGTAGAGCTTCACGGCAGAATTTTATCGGTTTGGATGGGAAAGGGAATCGTTTTTTCCCCATTGACATCCTACTTTCCCGCACCAGCTTCCTCCACCATGCGCACTTTTTTTGCGATATTTTTGCTGCTAGGTGCCTGCGCTGGCACGGCCAGGGCCGATCAAACATTTTCTCCATTTCCCGCGCCATTGATCCACTATCAGAATCAGGAGGCGGCGCTTGAATTGCTGACCGGGTCTCCCCTATCCCTTTGGGAAACCCTCGTCCACCGGGCCAGGGAGCAGCCAATGAATGTGCTGGTGAGCGCACTGTTCCTTGGCGCAATTGTCCACACCTTTTTGGCATCGCGCATTGGACGTGTGGCAGAGCGCATGGCGCAGCGCGGCGATTCCCCGTTTTTGGCCACCATTTGCCACTATCTCGGCGAGGTTGAGACCATTTTTGGCATCTGGGTCATTCCGGTCGCCGTAACAATGGGAATTCGCTTCGGCTGGCATAACTTCACGAGCTACCTGCAAAAAGTTTCCTACAATGAGCCCATGTTCGTGATTGTCATCATGGCCATGGCGGCAACCCGTCCGGTCATTGGCTGCGCGGAGCGGCTGCTGGGATTTTTTGCCAAAATTGGCCGGGGGACGCCGGCCGCCTGGTGGTTTTCCATTTTGCTCGTCGCGCCCCTGCTCGGATCGTTTTTAACCGAGCCTGCCGCCATCACCATCGCAGCCCTGCTGCTTGCCAAAAAGTTCTACGATCACAAACCTTCCCAGCGCCTGGCCTACGCCACCATCGGCCTTCTCTTCGTCAACGTTTCGGTCGGTGGAGCGCTGAGCCATTTTGCCGCACCTCCCATCCTCATGGTGGCATCGCTGTGGCACTGGGACATGGTTTGGGTGCTACGCCACTTTGGTCCGCCCGTGCTGGTGGGCATCACACTTTCCACCGTCACCTATGCCTGTCTGTTTCGCCACGAACTGCACAGCATGGCCGCTGCGGCCCATCCTACCCGGCCAACGTCGCATGATCAGCGGGGTGCACCCTTCTGGGTTACGGCCGTGCACCTGCTGTTCATCGGATGGACAGTATTCAATCTGCATACGCCCCAGGTATTTTGGTTTTCTTTTCTTGTTTTTTTGGCCTTCATGCGGGCAACCGCCGCCCACCAATCGCCGCTCCGCTTCCGTGAGCCACTGCTGGTGGGATTTTTCTTGGCCGGACTAGTTACCCACGGCGGTTTGCAGGAGTGGTGGATCGCTCCGCTGTTGCAGGATCTTTCCGCCCGCACCCTATTCCTTGGCTCGGCACTTTTATCCACATTCAATGACAACGCCGCCGTCACCTACCTTACCGCGCTTGTTCCAAAATTTATGGACAATCCGGCCCTGCAATATGCCGTGGTGAGTGGAGCCCTCACCGGAGGAGGACTTACCCTCATTGCCAATGCGCCCAATCCGGCCGGGCAATCCCTGCTGCAGCGCTACTTTAGGGGCGGCATAGCACCGCTAAAACTCTTCTTTGCCGCCGCCATTCCCACGCTCATCGTTGGCAGCTGCTTTCTCTTGCTATAGGGCGGCCACTCACCTGCAAACATCGTAGCCACAAATATTTTGGCGGATCGCTCCAACCCCGTGGTCGGGCTGGGGAGATTCGAACTCCCGGCCTCTTGCACCCCATGCAAGCGCGCTACCAGGCTACGCCACAGCCCGAAAAAGGCCAGGCAATCCACGGCACGCGGCCGACCTCACTACCGTTGCTTCCTTCCGGATCTCGCGGGGTTCATGGGCGCGCCGCCGCATGGGACCTGACCCGCCGAGATTGGGAAGGAGATTCCTGCACGGCACAAGCAAATTCGAAAAATTTTCTCCACTTTTTTTGCCAAAACCACTTGTGCCAGGGCCAGGTCGCGGTAGAATCAAAGCTATGCGGGTGGAACGTGCGGCGCTGATCATACTGGATGGCTGGGGCATTTGCCACGACGAACGCCTAGCCGACTGGGATGCCACAAAAAATGTGCCGACTCCGTGCATCGACCGGCTGCGGCGCGAATGGCCACGGACGGAAATTGCAGCAAGTGGCCTGGACGTTGGACTGCCGGCCGGGATCATGGGCAATAGCGAGGTTGGACATCAGAACATTGGGGCAGGGAGGGTGGTGGACCAGGAGATTGTTCGCATTTCCAAGGCGCTGCAGGATGGAAGTTTGGAAAAAAATTCTGCCCTGCAAACCGTCCTTTCCACCGTTAGGAGCAGCGGCTCGCGCCTGCACCTGCTGGGACTGCTTTCCGACGGCGGCGTGCATTCGGCCATGGCCCATCCCATGGGATTGCTGCAAATTGCAAAAAATGCCGGCATTGAAAAGATCTACCTCCACGCCTTTCTCGACGGCCGGGATACGCCGCCGCTGAGTGGCCTACGCTACGTGCAAATCTGGGAAGATTTTTGCAAAAAAATTGGGACAGGCGCAATCGCCACACTGTCCGGACGATTTTGGGCCATGGATCGGGATCGTCGCTGGGATCGGGTGGAGCGGGCCTACCGCTGCCTGGTGGGGGGCGAAGCGGCAAAAAGCGGATCTCCCATGGCCGCCATCGCCGACCACAGGGCCCGGGCAGATGGGAACTGTGGCGATGAATTTTTCCCACCAACGCAAATTGTGGCCGATGACGGAACATTTTCCGGGGCCATCGGTCCGGGGGATGGGGTAATTTTTTTCAACTTTCGCGGCGACCGGCCGCGGGAAATTATCCGGGCATTTTTGCAAAAAGATTTTTGCGAATTTTCCCGCGGTGAGCGGCTGCCACTCTGCTTTGCCACGCTCACCGAGTACGAAAAAAATCTCTGCCCTCTTGTGCTATTTCCCAAACTTCCCCCCATGGTCAATACGCTCGGCGCCTACCTGAGCTCCCTTGGACTGAAGCAATTTCGCACGGCGGAGACGGAAAAGTATGCCCACATCACATTTTTTTTCAACGACTACCGGGAAGAGGCCTATGCCGGCGAGGAGCGCAAGCTTATTCCCAGCCCCAGGGACGTTGCCACCTATGACCTGTGCCCGCAAATGTCTGCCCATGCCGTGTGCGATGGCTTTGTGACCGCACTGCGTTCCCAGGACCATGCATTTTTAGCCGTAAATTTTGCCAATGCGGACATGGTGGGCCATACGGGAAATCTGGAAGCTGCGCGCAGGGCCATCGCCGCCGTAGATTCCTGCCTGGAAAAAATCTTAGCAGCGGCCGATGCATCCGCAACCAAGCTGCTCATCACGGCTGACCACGGCAATGCGGAGGAAATGTGGGATTTTGAAAACAACGTACCCCATACACAGCATACGTCCAATCCGGTGGAGACATTTCTCTATGGAACGGGACTGCAGGGCTTGCAGCTGCGGCAGGGAGGGCGATTGGCCGACATTGCCCCCACCGTCCTCCACATGATGCATCTGCCCCAGCCGGCAGAGATGACCGGAACAAGCCTTTTTTTGGAGCGTTGACAGCGGCGCTTGCTTCGGCGGAAAAATCGATGCTGGCGCAATCGATAAGATTCTAGCCTGGAGTATATTTGATGGCTTTTATCGGTCCCAAGGACGAAAACTGCAGAAGTACGAATTTCCCTGCCGAAAAAAAACACATTCCAAATTCTTCATTTTACCTCGACAATGCGGATAAATTTTTCATGGTATCATCATGACGTGTTGGAGCGCTTTTTGCGTGGGTTTTATTTGTCCAACAATCGCTATTTCGGAAAATGGGCAGGCGGTGACCGGGGAAGGATCTGGGAATACGACCCAGCCGACGACCGCAACGAATGTTAAAATTCGAGCGGCCAATCTTCTTGGCAAGGTTGCCCATTGCCTGTGCTGGATCACGATCGTTCCAGGAATAGCCCTTTGGCTGTATTGCCGATTCAGTCCAATTCCGACGAAGAATCAGTGCGACAAATCTCCCTGGCTGGCCGCGCTCGGTGTTTGGAAATCGGTCACAAAAAAAACCGAAGTAATTAGCCGTGCGCCGGGCGAGGAGGGTGCCATAGAAGATAGTAAGATGGTCAAAGATAGGCAACCAGTATTGAGCGCATTGTCAATGGAGAAGAAAAAAGAAAAACAGGTAGGGACAATGACCGATGATGAGCAGGAGCTATTGCCAGCAATTGATGACCTCTCAAGTTTTTTTTAAAATAGGAACTAGGATTAGCAATGTGCAACACTAGTTTTGAACCGTATGGGATTAACACTCATGTCCAGTATTTGCAAAGGGCGCGTGATAACATTGTGAAGATGGGCAAAATGGAATGTTCTCCGGAAAACACTCGATTGCTCGCATCGAGTAGTATGGTTTTCCGGCGGTTTGCAATTGACAGATTGTCGAAATTTTGTGAGAAGTGGCAAACTTTGGCGGTGGGAGAAATATATAGTACTATAATGAATATATCCACCTATTTTACTCCGAAAACGCAAAGCTTTACCTGTCCGCAGGTTTCCTGTTCTGTCGTTGCCCTAGAGTATCTTTTGCTGCCTGGAAGAAAGGTGCGTGGTGACATTTCTTCATCATCATGCTCCTCTTCATCCTCTTCGTCTTCCACAACGACAACGTCGCTCGCACCGACATCGGAGGAGGGCCGTGGCGTTAGGGAATGGTTTCTCGACTATGCTAAACAGTACAAAAAATTGTACGATGACGATAGTGAAAGTTTTTTAGAACGAGAAAAGCTGTTATTCTCTCCTGACATTGTAAAAAAAGATGCGACAAGCTTCCTTTTTTCCGAGCAATCCAAGGAACAACAAGAGGCTTTCTTTCGGCAAGCTCAGCTGTGTGCTCTGGCGGAGGCAACCGCCATGCTGGACTTTGCCTACGTAATGAACCCACAGCTACGGAGTTCGTGCGATCCCAGTCTAGACCTATTGCAATATATGAATCGTATAATCGGTTTCATCTGCCCTATCCCCCCTACTCTGCATTTTATGTTGAATGGGCAAGATGTGCCGCGAACGGACAATCCTTTTGAAAAAATTTTGACCTTGAAATTTTTGGAGTTTATGAAGAGTATCTCCTCTCCTTCGTCGAATTCGTCCCCGACTTCTTCCAGTTCCTCATCGTCGAATCCTTCCCCGTCCTCTTCCAGTTCGCCCCCGTTGCCATCGTCGAGTTCTTCATCTTCTTCTTCCAGTTCTTCATCGTCCTCTTCGTCGGAAGCAATGGCTTCCAATGTCATCACCGAGCCTCTCAATTCGCCATTTGCCAAGTTGCTGGACAATGTCCAGGCAAAGGCCAAAGAATTGGCCCATCCGAAGCCACAGATGCTGGCCAGCATTTTCGATTGGAACGAAGGCATGCACTTGCCGTGTTCGATTCCAAGCGTGACAGACGATCAAGATTACCAATAAAACTCGCCAATGTTGGGAAAATCCTTGCATCGGTGAAAAATATTGGCGAACGTCCCGGTGGAGGGCGGCGGACGGTCCGTCGGTCGGTCCAAGAAAACAACCATCCCTTCGCCCGGTGCGGAGGCAAATTCTATGCAACACATCATGGAGGAATTGCTGGCCAATGGCGCAATGGCCAGACTGGAAACGGGTCAAATTGTGCGGGGAATCGTTCGGGAAGTGCGCCAGGGCGAAGCCGTTGTCGACATTGGGGCAAAGTCGGACGGACGGGTTAAGCTGGCCGAGTTCGATGATCCAAACGAGGTCCAGCCGGGGCAGGAAATCGACGTGTTTTTGGAAAAGGTGGAGGATCAGTTCGGCTGTCCTGTAATCTGCTACGAGCGCGCCAAGCAGCAAAAGAATTGGGAACACATCGCTGCAACGGCCGAGGAAGGTGGCGTCGTAACCGGAAAAATCAAGGGCAAGACCCGCGGCGGGCTGCTGGTCAACATCGGCGTGGACGCATTTTTGCCCTCGTCGCAACTGGATATTCAGCCGGTAAAAAATGTGGAGCAATTCATCGGCCGTACCTACGATTTTCGCATCGTAAAGATCAACGGGGAACGGCGGAACATTGTCCTTTCCAGGAGAGAGCTTTTGGAGGAAGAACGGCGGGAAAAGTCGCGGCGTCTTTTTGAGGAATTGAAGGTTGGCGACGTGGTGCGCGGCTTTGTGAAAAATATTACGGACTACGGCGCATTCGTCGATTTGGATGGCTTTGATGGTCTGCTGCACGTTACGGACATGAGCTGGGGGCGGGTGACCCATCCCAGCCAGGTTGTGCGCATCGGCGAAGAACTGTCGGTCATGGTCATCGACATCGATCGGGAAAAGGAGCGGGTATCCCTCGGCCTCAAGCAAACAACTACGAATCCGTGGGCCAACATCGAACAGCACTATCCCATTGGTGCCTGCGTCAAGGGCAAGGTGGTCAATCTTGTGCCCTATGGGGCCTTCATTGAGCTGCAGGATGGCGTGGAGGGTCTGGTTCACGTGACGGAAATTTCCTGGACAAAAAAAATCACAAAGCCATCCGACGTGCTGAAAATTGGCCAGGAAGTTGAGGTCGTAGTAATTGGCATCCAGAAAGAGGAGCAAAAAATTGCCCTCGGCCTGCGGCAATTGGAGGAAAATCCATGGGAGCAGGTTGCTCACCGCTATCCGGTTGGGACAATTGTCAAGGGGCCAATCCAAAGCCTTACCGCCTATGGCGCATTTGTGGAGCTGGAACAGGGCATCCACGGCATGGTTCACATCTCGGACATATCCTGGACCCACAAGTTAAAAAATCTCGACGAACAGTTCCGTGTGGGCGACGTGGTGGAGGCAGTTGTGCTTTCCGTCGACGGCGATGGCCATCGCATTGCCCTTGGCATCAAGCAATTGGCCGACAATCCATGGGCTCGCATCCACGAGCTTTTTAAAACGGGGGATGTGATCACCGGCAAGGTGGTAAAATTGACAAATTTTGGCGCCTTTGTTTCCCTTGGCCAGGGCATCGATGGCTTCATCCACATCAGCCAAATTCGGGAGGAACGGGTGGAAAGGATCCGCGACGTGCTCACCCAGGGCGAAGAAGTGCGGGCGCGGATCATAAAAATTGATCCGGCCAGTGAGCGCATTGCCCTATCCATCAAGGCAATGAACTACGACCAAATGGCCCTGCAAAATGAGATCAATACCTGGACAAGTGGCACCGACATGCCGAATGAATTCGGAACGCTTGGCGACCTGATGCACGCCGACCAGTCCTCGCCAGAGGATTAGGACAGTTGCGGCGACAATGGATGGAGGCCGTGTGGATGGATGGGGGACGCCCTGAAGTGGCGGCCGTTTTTGCAGTGTTCTTTTAGCGGAAACGGCCGTAGCGGCGATTTTTTTTTGTTTGTCCTATGAAATAGGCCAGTGCGCGATCGAAGTGTTCTTGGGAGCTGCGCAGTCGATCGATGGCCGCCAGTCGGATGTTGCGGTAGTAGATGGGAAAGGCACAAAAATTTTCCCAAACCGTTGGATCCTGTCGCAGGGCAGCCAAAATGTCCTCGGCCGGCCGGTAGCTTGTCGGATCGAGATCTGGAAGGACGGCCATACCGGACGGTGCCATCTTGCCAGCTGCGATGAGCAGCCGCACATGCTGCTTATTCACCTCACTCCAGCTACTGTTGCGTGCCCTTGGAGACATGCGATGGGACATGAGCAGTGGGCCACGGCCCTTGGCAATGCCATCGATCCAGCCAAAGCACAGCGCTTCTTCCAGTGCCTGCAGATAGGTAATGCCCGGCAGTCCGGAAGATTTTTTTGGCACGATCAGCCAGATCCCACGAAAATGGGAACCATTTTCCATAAGCCAGCTGCGCCATTGCCCAGAATCTTTTGGATAAAAACAGTCCGGACCGATGGAAAATGGCTCCTCCAGCGTGATCATTGATTTCTTTCTGGCCCGGATCCTAGCGCATCCATCCGCCTGGCAACGGCCCGCTGCGCCGCCTCGCCCAATGTCCGTGCCCGTTCAGGACTAAATTCTGCCAGCCAGCTGAAGCGACTTTCCGTGGCAAAAAATGTTTCCAAATTTGCCATTGGTGGCCGCGAATCCAGCTGGAGCGGCGCACTTTCCCTCCGCGGATCGTAGCGGTAGAGTGGCCAGTGGCCAGTGGCGACGGCCGCTTTTTGGTGCTGCAACTGCTGCCGCAGGTCATAGCCGTGGGCGATGCAGGGGCAGTAGGCGATGACGATGGCCGGTCCGGGAAAGGATTCTGCTTCCTGCAAGGCCGCAACGGTCTGCCCATCCCGTGCTCCCAGCGCCACCTGTGCAACGTAGACATGGCCGTAGGCCATGACCATACGGCCCAAATCTTTTTTTGCCGTGCCCTTGCCAGCCGCCGCAAATTTTGCCACGGCCCCCAGCGGGGTTGCCTTGGACTGCTGTCCTCCCGTGTTGGAATAGACCTCGGTGTCCAGCACGAGGATGCGCATTTTTTCATTCCCTGCCAGGACGTGGTCCAGCCCTCCGAAGCCGATGTCGTAGGCCCAGCCATCGCCGCCAATTGTCCAGACGGTGCGGTGCACCAAATCATCGGCAACCGTACGCAGTTCCTGCAATTCATCGCCACCGCGCAGAACCAGCAATTTTTTCAATTCTGCCACCCGTTTCCGCTGCAGGGCAATGCCAAGCGGCGAAGATTGGTCGGCCGATAAAATTTCCCTGGGCAATTCTCCGCCAACGGCAGCGGCCAGACGCTGCAGCAATTCCTCTGCCCGTTCCCGCCTGCGCCGCAGGGCCAGCACCATGCCGAGGCCGAACTCCGCGTTGTCCTCAAACAGCGAATTGGCCCAGGCCGGACCGCGACCATCCGCATCCACACAGTAGGGCGTGGTGGGCAGGTTGCCGCCGTAGATGGAAGAGCAGCCGGTTGCATTGGCTATGATGAGATGATCCCCAAAAAGTTGGGTCAAAAGTTTGATGTAGGCCGTCTCGCCGCAGCCGGCACAGGCTCCGGAAAATTCAAAAAGTGGCCGACGAAATTGGGAAGTTTTTCCATCGCAGGGTCCGGCGCAGGGTGGAGGCTGGGGCAGGCTTTGAAAAAAGGAAAAGTTTTTTCGCTCTCCGGCCCGCACCGCCATGGCGTCCTGGAATGTGAGCGGTGGAATTGCCGCAGCCTTCATGGGACAAATTTCGCCGCAAAGACCGCAGCCGGTGCAGTCGTCTGGGGCGACCTGGACGGTGTAGCGGTGGCCAGGGTTTGCATTGGATTTGAATTTTGCGGAAAGAAAACCGTTTGGCGCATCGGCCAGCGACGATTCTGGATAATGCTTGACTCTGATGGCGGCGTGGGGACAGATTAGGGCACATTTTGCGCACTGGATGCAATGGGTTGGATTCCAGATGGGAATTTCCCGGGCAATGCCGCGCCGTTCATGGCACGATGTGGCGGTTGGCCAGGTCCCGTCGGCTGGAAATGCGCTGACCGGCAACGATTCGCCACGGCCGCGCAGCAAGGGCACGGTGACCCTGGCAACGAATGGCGGCAGATCGAGATCTTCGCAATCTTCGGCCACGCCATCGGCCGGCACACGCCGCGGGTCCAATTGCACCGCAAATAGCTGGGCGATGGCAGCGTCCACGCAGGCGAAATTTTTTTCCACCGTAGTCCGGCCCTTTCCACCGTAGGTTTTTTCGATGGCCCGTTTGATTGCCGCAATGGCCCGATCCCGGGGAAGGACGCCGGAAATTGCAAAAAAACAGGTCTGCATGATGGTATTGATGTGCCGATCCATGCCGCACTCCCTGGCCACCCGGTAGGCATCGATGGCAAATAGTTGCAAATTTTTGGAAAAAATTGCCTCTTGCACGGCTTTTGGCAGATTGTCCTGCACGGCATGGGGTTCAAACGGTGCGTTGACGAGAAGTACGGCACCCGGCTCCGCCGCCGCAATCAGATCACTTTTTGTCAAAAATGAAAATTGGTGGCAACCGATGAACCTGGCCCGCTGAATGAGATAGGGGGCGCGGATCGGCCTGGGACCGAAGCGCAGGTGAGAAATGGTCGTGCTGCCAGATTTTTTTGAATCGTAGACGAAGTAGGCCTGGGCAAATAGGCCGGCTTCTTCGCCAATAATTTTGATGCTGTTCTTATTTGCGCCAACGGTGCCATCCGACCCAAGGCCGTAGAAAATTGCTTCAAACTGTTCCGCCACCTGAGGCAGGCAAAAATTGCCGTCGTAGGGGACGGACAGCCGGGTCAGGTCATCGTCGATGCCGACCGTAAAATGTTGCTGCAGACTCCCCTGGCGCAGCGCGTCCACGATACCCCGCACCATGGGAGGCGAAAATTCCTTGGATCCAAGGCCGTAGCGGCCCCCCAGAACGGTTGGATGAAAGTCTGGGGCTACAAGTCCAAGATTGCGCGCCTCCTCCACGGCAGTGGCCACGTCCAGGTAGAGCGGTTCACCGACTGAGCCGGGCTCCTTTGTCCGATCCAGTACGATGAGATGGCGCACCGTGGTCGGCAGGATTTTGACCAGGTGTTTTGGGGAAAACGGCCGGTACAGCCGTACCTTTACCAGACCAAGCCGTCCACCGTCTGCGGAGCGAATGGTTTCTTCGATCGTTTCACAGGCAGATCCCATGCAGACAAATACGGCATCGGCCGCAGCATCTCCAAAATAGTCGAAGGGAGCATAGGCACGGCCGGAAATTTTCAAAAATCGCTCCATTACGGCGCCGACAATGGAAGGGGCTGCGGCATGGAACGGATTAATTCGCTCCCGTCCCTGGAAAAATACGTCCGAATTCTGCGCCGTTCCTCGAATCGTGGGATGGTCCGGATCCATGGCCCGCAGGCGAAATGCCTCAACCGCCAGCGGATCCAGCAGCTGCCGTAGCTGTCCATCGTCCAGAGAATGGTAGCCGTTGATTTCGTGGGACGTGCGAAAGCCGTCAAAAAAGTGGAGAAATGGCAAACGGGTTTCAAATGTGGCGGCGGTGGCAATGGCGGCCATATCATGGGCTTCTTGAACCGATGCGGATGCGAGCATGGCGCAGCCCGTCCCTCGGCAGGCCATGACATCGGAATGGTCCCCAAAAATGGACAGTGCGTGGGTTGCGATGGCGCGGGATGTTACGTGCAAACAAAATGGAAGCAATTCTCCCGCAATTTTATAGAGAACTGGAACCATGAGGAGCAGGCCCTGGGATGCCGTGAATGTGGTAACGATTGATCCGCAGTGGAGAGCTCCGTGGATTGCTCCGGCCACGCCGGCTTCCGACTGCATTGCCACCACCTCCGGAACCGTTCCCCAAATATTTTCCCTACCAGCCACCGACCAGCCATCGTACAGTTCGGCCATTGGCGACGATGGCGTAATGGGATAGATGGCCGCCAGCTCACTCATGCGGTAGGCCACCGATGCCGCCGCCCCATTTCCATCGCCCACGCAAAATTCTCCGTCATCGGCCATGGAATCTTGTCTAGCGGAGCGACATCGTCCGTCAACGCAAAGGAAGTGTAGCACAGGAGATAAATTTCAAAAAATTCTCCATGCGCCAACGGTCGGTGCTTTTCCTTTGACTTTTCGAGGACATCCACTAACAACGGTTATGCTTGGATTGGCAGAGGCCCAGAGTTTCTTCAATATTCAGCAGCATGCTGCGCTTATTGTGGGAAAATGGGACTTTGTTGCGCAAAACCTTAGTGCAACGACCAGGCCGACAAAGGTATTGCTAAACATTTTGTGCTTTGATGACATCTGCCACATTTTCCGCGTGCTGAGCCCGTGGCAAGCCATGCGCTACATCGGTTTCCGCGTTATGCTAATGCCACCATTGATTATTGAAACAATTGTAACACAAGTACTTAGCCTATTCAATGTTTCAAGAAAAATCATCCATGTCTGCGTTTTCAACGCATTCAACATCGCATTTGTTACGAGTCTTTTATTATTATTTCGTTTGATGATTGTCGTGGGCACTTGGCCCATTGCCCTGACGTTTCACTGCCTAGTTTTTTTCATTTTTTACGTAGCCCGGTTGCCTGTCTATCGATGTATGCCTATTTTTGGATTGTGGTATGGCAGATTTTGCTACGAATTGCTTTTGCGAGATGTGAAATTTGTTGAAATGGACGCTGGTCCCCGCAGTGCCATTGCCGCACAACTCTTCTTTGAACTGCAGTGTTGCAAAACGATGGATTTGATAAACAGATGCGCCGCCATCATCCCCGCACTGATGGATGCAAATCTTTCCGATTCCGACCTAATTCAGAGGCACGGTGCTACGCTGGCGTTCATAGAGCGGGGCGTTTGTCGCAATTATGCACATTTGTTTGCTAGGTTTCACAAAAGTCTAGAAGGGGAGGATCTGGAGACCTATCTTCTGCATCTCCATGGAGATGAAAGTGTGGACATGGCAGATGAATCAGGACCTGCCGTTCCGCCACCGGACATTCAGCGCGATGGATTGGATCTTGTTCGCTTTTGCAAGTGGTATAAATCCTCTGACGATGGGAAAAAATATTGCAAGGAAAATGGACTTGACTGGTACGATTTTGAAGGCGAAGGAATGGAGATAGATGGGAAATTTATGGATGCTTTTTTGCAAAAAGTTTCGCAAAATGGCAAAGTTGGCTGTGACGATGCCTAACGGCTTTTCGAAAAAACTTTTTGGCGAATAACGCTCTTGGCCGGCCAGATGCTGGGTTTCGAAATCAAAGGATCGGTGGTGCATTGCCATGCGCTACGATCGATGTGGTCGCATTTTCTCATCCCTTTGCCCCGCCTGCATGAGTTCTAAACTAGGCAAGGCCATGGCTGGGAATGGCCGGATGGGCCGGCATTTCTTCCTCGAACAGAACTTGGATAAAAATTTTGCAGGCGGCGTAGCAGGCTTTTTCCCGAATCAGGTTACGCTGCCGCGCATTGTCGGAGAGGAAAACTTTTTGCAAAACTTTTCGCGAAGGGGTACAGATGGCAATCCAGACCGTTCCTATGGGCAGGGATGGCGAGCCACCTCGCGGGCCGGCAAGTCCGGTCAGGGCGATGGAAAAGTTGACATCCAGGCGTTGACGGACCCCATCGGCCATGGCCAGCGCCACCTCGCGGCTCACCGCACCAAAATTTTGCAAAAAAACCGAAGGAATTTCTAGAAAAACTTCCTTGGCCTGTTCGCCGTAGGCTACTATCCCGCCGAGAAACACCTCAGACACATCCGGTTCGTTTACCCAAAGATCGGCCAGCATGCCTCCCGTGACAGACTCGGCAAAGGCAATTGTCTGCCGGCGGCGGCGCAGGATGGCAACGGCCATGGCAATGAGGGAGTAGATGTTGCCATCGTCGTTTTGAAAGACGTAGCGGGAATCATCGGGCGAGCCGTCGATAGAATGGATGCTGTTCTGGTCCACTTTTCCCTTGACAAGCAGCTGTAAATTGCTCCAATGGCCATGTCAAAGCGAAATTTTGCAGGCTTGGCTTGGAAAGGACGTGAACATTTGGGGGCGTTTGGATTCGACTCCGAGAAGCAGAATATCGTCGCGTGCCGGAGATGGGTGGTTGGCTCCGCTAAAAATCCATCCGATTGTCATAACTGGCAAAAACAACAAAAAGAATCGCAGGACTACGTTCCGCCTTCTGCCAAAGGCGGCGGTGCGGATGGCAGCCTGAAGTTCGAATGCTCCGCAGTGGCGGGGCACACCACGGTGGTCGACGCCCACTGGGTCACCGCGGTGTAGAAATGTGGGCATGGCAGGGAGCTGGTGCGACTCCACGCCGTGAAATAGCACTCGCCGGAGGAAGGGCTGCGTCGCCGCAGAATTCTTTGGCTAAATCCATTCGGTGACTACGCACGTAGGGGTGGTATTCGAGAGCTCGGAGGACGTGGGTTCGACTCCCACCGCCTCCACCGCAAAATGCGGTAGAGAAAGCTGGTAAAAATTTTCTACGGCCCAAGGAGCAGGTGTGCCAGATAGGCTGATCGTACGGCACAGCCCAGCAATGCCAGCAGGATTGCGCATGGCAGCAGGCGGCTGATGGATGGGCATGACCGTCCAACGTCATTCTTGCCGAATGTGTTGGGCAAAAACGAATCGGCAGAATTGGACGACGCACAAAAAGGCCTGTCTCCACGGAGTTGGATAGGCCGTACCACTATATGCTTGTAGCGCCGCAATTGCACCGCTAAAAGTCTGGCCCATGCCGGCAGAGATTGCGAAGAAAAAATGTGCCGTTTTGGGGGCAGGCGCCTGGGGTACGGCCATGGCCATCCACATGGCCCGCCGTGGTTTTACGGCATTTCTCGTCCCCCGCGATGGAGCCCATGGTGAGCGCATGGAGCGAATGGGAGCCAACGACGCCTATTTGCCAGGCATTGCATTTCCAAAAAATTTGTGGGTGGAACGGTCGTTTGCCATTCTTTCCTCGGTGGATTTGGCATTTTTAGCCTGTCCATCGGTCGGTGTGGTGGAATTTTGTCGGCGCGTGGCAGATTTGCAACTGCCACCGGACAATCGTCCCACGCTCGTTACTCTTTGCAAGGGACTCATTCCAGAAACATTGCGCCTGCCGCTGTCGGCTGTGGAAGAACAATTGCCCGGATGGAAGGTGGCCGTGCTGTCCGGACCAACCCATGCCAGGGACGTTGCCATTGGCCAGCCAGCTGCTGCGGTGCTTGCATCTAGCCACGGCGATGGCCTCCTGGCAGCGCTGCAATCCGCAATCCATTCCTCGGAATTTCGCCTCTATCGCACCGATGATGTGCGCGGCGTGGAGCTGGGTGGATGCCTTAAAAATCCATACGCCATCGGAATGGGCATGGCTTCCACCCAAGGATTTGGGGACAATGGCCATGCTGCACTCTTTACCCGCATGCTTTGGGAAATGGCGCGGATTGGCGACGCTCTTGGCGGGAGGAGAGAAACTTTTTTTGGCCTCAGCGGGCTGGGAGATTTTTTGGCAACCGCCAACGGACGGTGGAGCCGCAACCGTTCACTGGGCGAGCGCATTGGTCTGGGAGAAGATCCTGCCAAAATTTTGGAAACGGAAAAAATTACGGTGGAAGGCTACCGCGCCACGGCTGGTTTTTGGAATATTTGTCATAGCCGTGCCATTCCCTGTCCCATCTTGGATGAAATTTACGCCGTTCTCTACCATGGTAAATCACTGGGCGATAGCTTTCTATCCCTCGTCCAACGGGACATGCGGGAAGGAGAAGCAGATTTTGCCCGATCGTCCGACAAATGACCGAGTAGAAAATCGTCGGTTCGTCGCAAGCCGTGCCTGTCCGTGGTGTGGACGAACTTCGTCTCATCGGAGAAGAACTTTACGCGAATCCCAGCATGCGTCAGCAAATTTTAGCATCGCAGATCGACGGCCAAAATTTCGACGCAAATGCCTAAAAATGCCGCTTGCGGCGAACGTAAGCGGGATAGCTTCGCATTGAACATCGACTACGAATGCTTTTCCCTTTTGCCATTCAAAACATTTTACACCATTGCGGAACCATCGACGAAAGGATAGGAAGCAATAGCGCCCCTGCCCACCGCAAAAGGCATGAATTTTCGGTGACCATGCCCTAATTGTAGTTGTCAGCTGGGATGTCCGAAGGGTCTTCGTCATCTTCGTAGTCCCATGGAAGCGGAGAATCCGATGCCCAAGTGTCCAGGATGGAAGAGCTTTCTTCTTCGTCGTTGCATTCGCCAAGGTGATTGCAAAAATCTTCGCTGAGCTCGCCAAATGATCGTCCATTGGCCGAGATCGGAACATAACTGTTAAGAGGATTGGTTGAAGGCGCGTACTGAATTTTACCGAAGGTAGGTGCGTCCAGGACAATCGATGCATTGACGTAGCTCAAATTGGTGAACGATAGCGAAGCATTCGTCGGAAATTGCTCAAAAAAATCGCAGAAGCGAGCAGGACAGGCCGAATTGGCGAAAAGCTGGATGTTTTCAATTGAACAATCGCTGGATGCATCGCCACTGTCGTAATTGTCGGAATCTTCCGTTGATATGGAATTGGGACAAGATGAGCTGCGGGAGTTGTCGTCGCTGGAGCAATCATTATTTGCGCTGTTAAAAGAACCATGGTTTAGGCGGTCCGGGGAATCATTGTCGTCGCTGTCGAAGGAAAAATCAAAATCGCTGGTAGAAGAAGAATCAACGTCGCTGGTAGAAGAAGAATCAAAGGTGCTAAGAGAGAAAGAATCGGAGTCGTCGATGGAGGGAAAGGCCCTAGAATGAACAGGCCGTTGCCAATTGGGGAGAATTATGAAGCGCCGCTCATCGCTCATGGTTAGATGAAAAGTTGCTATTAACGAAAACCATTGGTTCCATATAAGATGAATCGTGGGAGGGGTGCAAATTATGCGCAGAGATAGGAAGAGCGTGCGTTGGTCGTAGGTGATCGTTTTCAGAAAAATGGATAGGGTGGTGATATTTCCTCCAACCATTTGCCTGGCCCATCTTTCATTGGGATCTATCCCATCCATCTTTTCCAGCATAGCTGCCAACACCAAAACCGACGGTGCAACCTCCCGCGGAAATGTTTTCAATATTTGTGAATCCATTGCATTTGGATGAGCACAAAAATCATTCCTTTGCAAGAACTTTTGTATTTTTGTCATCTATTTGCCGTCGGACCGTGCCGTTTTTCACCCTTGCCAATGTCCCGTGCGATGAGAAGAAAAATTCCCCAGCAGATGGCGATGTCGGCAATATTGAAAGCTGGCCAGCGGTAAAACGGCAGCGTCACACAGATAAAATCCACCACATGGCCGCGGAAAAGACGGTCAATTGCATTGCCAACGATTCCTCCCCCCAGCAGGGCGAGGGCCAGCTGGGAAAAAATTGATGGAAAGCCAAGTCGCTTTTTCCAAAAAATTCCTCCGCAAAATGCGGCCATGGCAACGGCGATTAGGAAAAAGCGATGGCCGGCAAGCAAACTCCAGGCCGCACCGTCATTGAGCACCAGCTCCAGTCGCAGCCAGCAAAGTTGCTGGGGAATGGGATGGAATAAATGATAAATTGCAAAAATTTTTGCCAGCTGGTCCGCCACAATGACGGAAATAAAAAGCAGCCAAAATGGAAAATTGACCTTTTGGGCACCCTTCCCTTCTTTATGCGACTGCCCGCCACCTGGCCCCAGCATTTTCGCTGTCACGGCACGCCGTCCTCTGCCGCACCATCCATCGGCGCATCATCTCCATCGTCCAGTGGAGCAAAGAGCGGTCCTTGGCCGGTAGAGACGGTGCGGCGCCGATTCCGTTCATACTCTTCCTGGCCGCGGCGGGAATAGCGGGCGAATGGTAGGGCAGCTAGGCGCTCGGCGGCAATCGGCTCACCTGTCTGTTCGCAGACGCCATAGGTCCCGCGAACCAGCCGCTCCAGGGCAGCCTCCACCTCGCGTAGCAACTCCTGCTCATTTTCCACAAAGCTCAGGGCCCGCTCCAGTTCAACCTGTTCCAATGCACCGTCGACGCCACCCTTCCCACCGCCTCCGCTGCCCGACTCTCCAGCGCTGGAATCTCCTTGTAGCAAAGTTTCTTCCGCATGCCGCCGCAGCCTACGGGTAAGCTCATCCCGTATCCTCAGTAGCGCATCGCAGTGGCTACGCCATTTGGAAGGAACACGGTCCAGATCGCTGCCATCCGCGCCATCGGCCATGGCGTGGGGATCAAAGCCAAGAATATCAAGGACCGATGCTGCCGGCCGCTCCACCTTTCGCTGCTTTGTTTCGGTCGGTACGCTTGCCCGTCGCTTCGTCGGCACGGCCGCGGTAGCGGCCGTGACCTGCTGGGTTGTCGCGCCGTCCGCCCGCTCGCTAAGAGCCTGGCGCATGTCTTCCAGGGTGAAAAAGGTCCCTGCCTGTTCCTTTTGAGTCGTTGCCATGGAATGTTTCCTAAAAATGTTGGCCAAGGTCGGGAAATTGCTCCTGCAAAACGCGGCGGCAGCGGGCGGAAACACGGCCCAAATTTCCCACCGGATACAGCTCTTCGCACCAGCGCCAGCTGCGAGAACAGCGCTCTCCAAAAGCCTTGGAAACGGCTACGGTCCAGCCAACGCCGTCGCATTCCTCCACGGCAACCTGCGAAACAATGAAAATTTCCGGCAAATGCTCCTGGTAAGCCCTGGCAAGGGCAAGGATTGGATCGGACCGGCCGATCGTCCACAGCACTCTGCCATCCAATGACTTGCCGATCATCTTTCCCCGACGCGCATCTTCCAGTCTGCGATTGACCTCGGCCCGCACCTCCAGCAGCCGATCAATGTCGGCCATCGTCTGGCCACAGGAGGAAAACGCGGCACCACTTGGCCAATCCAATAGGTGGGCAGGCTGCGGAGCAAATTGCGCGTTTGTCTGCCAATGGGCATGGGCTTCGTCCGCCGTAAATGGCAGAATGGGAAGGAGCATGGCCACCAGTGCCAAAAAGATTTGGTCCAATGCGGTCTGGGCCGAACGCCGTTCCAACCAGTCCGCACCGCAGGTGTAGAGCCGATCTTTGAGCATGTCGTGGTAGGTGGCGGAGAGCGTGACCGTGCAAAATTGCAAAATTATGCGGTGAACGCGGTGAAATTCGATGGCTTCGTAGGCGGCGGTCACGGCATCGATCAGCTGGCCCAATTTTCCCATGGCCCAGCGGTCCAGTGGCAACATCTTTTCAAAAGGTACGGCATTCGATGCGCGGCGAAAGTCGTAGAGATTGCCTAGCTGGTAGCGGAGGGCGTTGCGGATGGTGCCATAGGCCGCGGCCACGTGGCCTAGGATGGCATCGGAGATGGGGATGTCGTCGCGAAAGTTTTCCGACGCAATCCACAGCCGCACAACGTCAGCGCCGTGGCGATTTACGTAGTCATCCGCCGACTGCGGTTTGCCATCGCTTTTGGAAATCTTTTTTCTATCCTCGCCAACCACAAAGCCGTGGGTGAGGACGTTGCGGTAGGGAGGAGCACCGTTGGAAATTACGCTGCACCAGAGGGATGATTGAAACCAACCGCGGTGCTGGTCACTGCCCTCCACGTAGAGGTCGGCGGGAAATGTCAAGTCGGGGCAGCCCTTGGGCACGGCGCGGAAGCTGCAGCCAGAATCCAACCATACGTCGAGCGTGTCCGTCCCCTTGCGTAAATTTTTTTCCCGCCAACCGGCCGGGACGGGGATGTCGGCCAGCAATTCTTCGGCACTTTGGGAAAACCAGCAGTCGGCGCCAAGCCGCCGCACCTTTGCTGCAATGCCCCGCGCAACATTTCCATCCAGCAGTGGCTGCCCAGCTTCGTCAAAAAACACGGGAATGGGAATGCCCCAGGCCCGCTGCCGGCTGATACACCAGTCGGGTCGGGATGCGATGGCGGCGGTGATGCGGCCGTAACCCCAGTCCGGCTGCCACCGTACCCGTTCGGCGGCCTGCAAAACCTTTTCTCGTAAATCTTTCCGCTCCAGATTGATGAACCATTGATCCATGGCCCGATAGATGACCGGAGTCTTGGACCGCCAGCAGTGAGGGTAGGAATGGACAATGGTCGTTTCATTGACCAGGTTGCCCGCGCTGCGCAGCAAATTCAATATCGCACCGTTGGCGGGGCAACTTCCATTGCCATCCAGAATCGGCACGCCAACCAGCTCCGGGGGAATTTGACCATCGGCCACATAGCAGCCGGCATCATCGATGGGGCAGTAGATTGCCAGCCCATTTTCCCGGCCCAGTAGATAGTCCTCCATGCCGTGGGCCGGTGCACAGTGGACGCAGCCGGTTCCGGCATCGGCCGCGACGAATGTGGCTGCAAAGATGGGACTTGACCTATTTAAAAATGGATGGCGCGCTTCCAGGCCGGCGAGGGACGTGCCGGGGAAATTGGCCAGCTGGATGGCGTCCGCAAAATGGCAATCGGCAAGAAATTTTTCGGCCAGGACGCTGGCAACGATGAAAGTCTTTTCTCCGCAGCGCAGGGCCGCATAGGACAGATCTGGATGGACGGCGATTGCCTGGTTGGATGGCAGGGACCATGGCGTGGTTGTCCAGATGACCAGATGGGCCGGCTCCGCCAAGTCCAGCCCTCCGACAGTGGCGCGCGGTAGGGGAAATGCAACCCAGATGGATGGCCCGGCAACATCTTTGTATTCGATTTCCGCCTCCGCCAGTGCCGTGCGGCAGGGAATGGACCAGTACACCGGCCGTTTGCTCCAGTATGCCAGTCCCAGGTCTATGCAGTCGGCAAAAAATTCTAAAATTTCCGCTTCATAGGCCGGGTCCATGGTTCGATATTCCCGGTCCCAGTCCGCCAGCAGCCCAAGCCGTTCGAACTGTTGCCGCTGTTTTTGGGAAAAATTTTTGGAAAATTCTGCACAGGAACGTCGCAATTCCAGCGGTGAGCTAGATTGTTTATTATTGTTGCGCAATACTTTATGTTCAATTGGCAGGCCGTGACAATCCCAGCCGGGAACGTAGGGGGCACGGAAGCCGCGCATGGTTTTGTAGCGAATTAAAATATCTTTTAAAACTTTGTTGAGCGCCGTTCCGATGTGAACATCGCCGTTGGTAAATGGCGGGCCATCGTGGAGAAAAAACACGGGCCCATCGGCCCTGGCCGCCTGGATGCGGTGGTATAGCCTACTTTTTTGCCAGTGGGCCATGCGGGCTGGTTCCCGTTCCGTCGCCGAAGCGCGGATTGGAAAATCTGTGCGCGGCAGATTGAGCGTATCCTTCCAATCCACAGAAGCCATAGCGGGTGCCGATCTCTAGGAGCTAGCCGTCGGCATGCAATCTTTTTTCCAGCAACCCGGAAAAAAGTTTGTGGAAAACAGGGGCTTGGGCAAAAATTTTGTTGAAACGGTGGCCACTCCCGGCGCAAAATCTAACTGGAAGGTATTTTTATGAAAAGATCTTTACCGATGTTGTTGATGCTGGGCGCACTGGCGCCAATTGCCAGCGGGGCGCCAAGTCCGCTCGGCGGAAATGTGCTGACCGTGGACGCTGCCCGCGTGTACAACAGCTACGGCAGGGCGGAACGCTCGCGGGAGCAATTTCAGCAGGCGGTGGAAAAGGCGCAGGAAGAAATGCGGGCCATGCTGGATGAGGGCGTGAAAATGGCACGGGAGTTGCAGGAGATTCGGGAAAAAATGGACAATCCGCTGCTCAACGAGGCGGCGCGGAGCAAGATTCAAAAAGAATTGGAGGAAAAAACCGAGGAGGTGCGGAAGAAGGAAATTGAGGTAAATGCATTCCGCCAGCAGACGGATCGTGAACTCATGGAACGGCGCGAAGAATTTGTGAACAAGCACCTTGAGGAAATTAAGGCCGTCGTGGCAAATCTGGCCGGCAAGCGCAAGGCCGTGCTCGTTCTCAACACAGCCGGAATGGAGGTGCTCTACTCCGATCCCGCCATGGACATCACCGACGGCGTGATCGACGCCATCAATGGAAAATGATGGAAAACGGTGAGGGTGCCATGGCTTTGCCCCGCAATCGGACGGATGTGGAGCTATCCGTCCGCAGAAATTTCGAAAACTGTCCCGCCGTCCATGCTTCGCTTCAGCGATTGGGGAGGTTTGGCAGCGGCGATGATTCTTCGCCGGTCTGTGGCCGGGAGCACGGATAGCATGGAAGAGAGATTTCGGACCCAATTTGCGGCCGATCGCAAAAGTAGGCCAACGTGGAACGGCCCGGATCGGCCGCTTTCCATTTTTCGATGGCACCGCATTCACCATCCTTGAGGATTTTTTTTTCCAAAAACTTGTCCGTAGAAGAGGCAAAGGCTGTGAGCCATTGCCCAATTTCCCTATCAGCTTCCGGCGTTGCTACCTCTGTTGCCAGCATTGCACGATGGCGGGCAAGGTTGCACAGGCCTTTTTGGGCAGCAATTTGCAACTGTTTGCGATCGATTGCGGCGGGAGGAGGATTGCGTTTGCAAAAATCGGCAACGTGCCTGGAAATTTTTGTGGTTTTTTCCCTAAAATCCATGTTCCGTGTGACGCTGTGAAAGGCCGTCCTGATCAAGGAAAGAAGGTGGCCCAATTTGTCAATAAAGCTCTTTGTTCCATAGGATTCCAACTTAAGAAATGTGCGATTTTCGGAAAATCCCGTCTCCTCTTTCCGTAGATTGCCCACCAAGAGTGTGGTTTTGCCGTAGGGAAGTGGCACATCCTTGATATCCATGCCAAGTTGTGTCCCTTTGCTTGTTGGAAAAGGTTTTAGATGGGTGCTTTGACCCGCACCGCCACGGCCATAGCACAATTTTTTGCCATCGTTTGTTTGCGCATTTTGCAGGGCCAAATAAACTCTATCTTCTGGAATGGTCATGGCACTGGAAAGTTGCTGAAAATTGGAGTCAATTTTCCATGCTTCCACGTTGAGGGCCCAAATGACAGCCGCAACGTCGGCCGTGGACCTGAGGGGCGAGCTATTGATCAACTCATTTTCCGAACGATCCTTGATCGTTGCCAATAGTTTTTGGCCTTCGGTGACCAAATGTTCCGCCTGTTGCCGTGTAAGGTCGCCCAGTGCCGCTGACGGGATGGAAGCTGTTTTTGCTCCGGCATGGATAGACCCAATTGCGTCCGAGAATGGAGACGACGGAATGTAGATCTGCACTTCCCGTGCCGCCTTATTTTGGACAAATTCATCCAATGGCCTGGTCCTATCGAGCGATTTGGCCAACGCTTCATCCACATCGTCCCCTGCTCCCGTGATGGAAATTGGCAAAACCATTCCTCCATCCTCCGTTGCTGCAATGACTGCCGCACCACCTTGCCCATGGCCGGAGACAATGTCATCCAGACATGCGATCTCGTGCACGGCCGCTCCAGTCTCTTTCAATTTTTGCAAATTGGCGTCGAATGGGGAGCATTGCCCCTCGTTGTCGACCGGATGGTCGGTCACTTGAAGCGAATCGCTTGGACGGAGATTTGCAGAGAAAATCACGAACAAATAGATTGTATTGGCAAGTCCGGACCGAACAAACCTATTTTCTTTTCAACTCTGCCGGAATGGCGCTGTGCGGGGGAAATTTTGCCGCGCCGCAGGGCAATTTGCACGGATCGGACACGCCGGTCATGGGCCAGCCCGTTGCCTGTCCCAAGCCAAAACTACCCATCTTGTCAGGTTCATTATCCGGCGGGTGATTCCTCCGATGCCACCCATTTGCTGGAGCAGCGGCAGGTCCTCAATTGTCAGAAGAATCTGCGGCACCGCCGATCTTTTCATTGGTCAATCCATGCTCCGTCTTATTCCACACGAATGGATTACGCATCAGCTGCACGAGGGCAAGGATGCTGGCAACGGAGTGCAGCAACCAGTAGAATGTGAAAATGAGCGATGCGCCCAACATGCCACGCATGCGATTTTTTGCGACGGAAATCCAGAAAACGATGTAGGCCAGGGCGCAGCAGGTGAGCAAATCCCAGCTAAAAAATGTTGGCATTACGTAGCTGGTAGGGTCTCCAAAACCCATGGAATGGGCCAGGGACGTGATCTTCGGCCCTAGAAATGCCATGGCCACGATGAAGGGAAAGGCAAGGAAGTAAAAAAATGAAATTAGAACGAAAACGGAAAATACGACCAGATTGCCCAGGCCCAGGTCACGGTAGAGGCGGATGGGATGGGCGGCATGGCCGCAAAATGTTTGCATAAATCCCTTCATCCAGCGGACACGCTGGTGCATCCACCCCTTCAATGTGATGGGAGATTCTTCGAATGTGACGGACTTTAGGTGGCCAATGCGGCCGCCGCTGCGGGCAATCACCACGCCAATGTCCGCATCTTCCGTAACATTTAGCGCATCCCAGCCGCCGTATTCCCGCAATTTTTCCGTGCGAAAATGGTTGCTATTGCCGCCAAGAGGGAAAAAATGCCCCATTCGGCACAGGCTGCGGATGGCAAAGTCATACCACATGGAGTATTCGATGGCGAAGCAGCGGGTGAGCAAATTTTCTTCGGCGTTGTAGTACTTCAGGGCAGCTTGCAGGCAAACATAGTCTTTTGGTAGGGTAGCGAATGCCTTTACCGCCTTTTTTAGCTGGCATCGGTCCGGCCTATCCTCCGCATCGTAGATTGTCAAAAATTCTCCCCGCGCGGTCTTGAGTCCGTGATTGCAGGCATTGGGCTTGGTTTTTAATTTTTTGCTAGGAATTTCCACGATTTCAAACCCGCCATGGATTGCGTGCAGATCCCTAACGGCGCCGTTGGTTGGCGTATCATCGCTCTCCACGATGAGTTTAAGATCAAGTTTGTCCGCCGGATAGTCCAGATTCTGCATGGATTGGAGCAGCTGTTCAATGGTTTTTCGCTTTTCCCGGTAGAGAGGGCAGAGGACGGTGTAGACGGGAAATTCGGCCAAGTCATCGCCATCGGAGGTTCTTTGACAGTCGTCCCGCCGGTAAAGACGGGCACCGTCCAAAAATAGAAACAATTTTATGGAAAAGGAGAAAAGGCAGATGGCACGAAATGCCCCGGCGGCAAATGTCATGTATGCATTGCCCAGGACAACGGGACATGCGATGAAAAGCGCGATCATTGTGCACGCAAATGGGCGATAGTCACAGTTCTTTGCCCAGGGGCGACGTTCCATTGGGCAAGCGTAGACACGCTTGCAGCGGCGATCAATGTTTGTCTAAAATTTGCAAACATTTGGTCCTATTTTTTCCCGTTCCACCGAACCATCCCATGCGGATCACAAAATTTTTCTAAAATTTTTAGCATTCAAGATGGGCGGCTGGGCGGAGTTTTTTCTCGTAAATTATTTTCGGGAAAAGAGTTGTCGAAAAATCGCAAACTGGACTTGCCACGCTGCGCCGTGGTGATCGGGATGAAAATTCACAAAGATAAAAACTTGACACGCAGTGAATTGTCTGCCAAAATTCAAAATTCATGCGGTATGGATCAGGGATCAGGGATCAGGGATCAGGGATCAGGGATCAGGGATCAGGGATCAGGGATCAGGGATCAGGGATCAGGGATCAGGGATCAGGGATCAGGGATCAGGGATCAGGGATCA
>JAISOW010000002.1 GCA_031275345.1 Puniceicoccales bacterium | reverse complement strand
GTTGGATTGGTTGCGTCCAGGCCAGTCAAGGCCGTGTTTAAAATGTCGCCCTTGTTTTTGATGAAATCTGGTTCGGTGGAGTCGGTCTGTGCAAAATCCGCCTGGCGGTTGTAGAGGTTCGTTGTTCCCTCGGAAATATCGTCGGTTGTGAGGGTTACGTCCTCGTCCAACTCGTAGCCGTTGATTTTCCGCGTCGTTGGGACGAAGTCGCCTTCCTGGGCCTGGAGTTTGCCAAATGCCTCCAGCACAGTGTCGGACGCGGTTACGGGAGAGCTGTCTGCAGTCGACAGGCCGGTTAGCACCGTTGCGCGAACGGCATCCTCGACCGACGATTCGGTCAGAATTTTTTCCGCATCCCCCGTGTCGTCCATCTGGGTCAGCTCGCCGTTTATGTAGCCTAGGTTGAACGTGTTAGCGGACGGCACGGCCATGCCATTCTCGTTCACCAGATTGAGGTGGTTTTTGTTCGTCGTTGTCATTTCTTTCCCCTTCCCTTGTAACCGTTTGCGAATGCGGCGCGGCCCTGTTTTTGGGCGTCCGTCTTCTTTTTGTAGACCTTGCCGCGGCTGCCCCATTGGTAGCCGCCTCTAACTTTTTTAACTGGACTCATTTTCTGATACCTCCCCAAGGTCCGCCGCTTCTATCCTTTGCGTCCAATAATCCTCGTAGCCAAGGATTCCCATCTCCCACCAGCGGCCATCCTGTTTGTCGAAGTCGCGGAGGTACTCTTTGTAGGCAAAAATTCCATTGTCTGGCTTGTAGTCTGGAAGCGAAGCCAGCCGGTCGTGTTCGCGCATGGATCGCCAGTCCATATCCGCCAGGGCCGTACGGACTTCGGCCATTTTGGCGGCCTTCTGCTCGTCCTCCGTCGGCGGCGGGATTGCCTCGATGCGCCAGCCGGTTGTCCCGTCGCGGACGATGGTGCAGTTGTTTCTGCCGCACCACAATGCGGCCTCCGGAGGGTACTTTCCAGAAAATATTTGTCCTAGTTCGAATTCCATTTTAGCTATCTCCCATTCCTGCCACTGACCAAATTACGCCGTAGGATGTTCCGCTCGTGCCAATTGTAGTTGAGTTGGTCGTGTTGGTTGTGTAATATGCATAGCCGCTGCCGCAGTTTGTCAAATTCATTGCGTAGGATAGGTCGGGAAATGGAATGGGGAATGTGACGGTGGAAGTGCCTGAGCCGTCGCGCCATCCGCGCATTTCAATCCAGCCGCTGGCATAGCGGCGAATGGTCACATCACCGATGTATGTCGTCTGCACAACTGCGTCAACGGGCAGCATCCAAATTTTATCCATGGCCAATTTGGATGCCGCATCGGCCACGTCTTTGGTGATGAAATTCACTTCTAAGTTGTTCGTTCTATAGGTTTTCATGCTGGTACCTCATAGGAAATTTTACGGGCCGTTATTACAATTTCTCCAATGCCACCATTGACGTGACCGCCGGTTTTTTGGAATCGAATGCGGTCCGTCAGAATGGGATTGGCAAAATCGTTGTAAACAGTTGTACTCCAATTGGATGTGGCCGGTGTGCTGATGGCATTGCCGATGGGAATTGTTTCCGCATCGTCCGCCCAATAGCGGCCGTTGATGGCGGCGTAGGCCACATCATAGCGATTGTAGTGAACCAATCCGGTGAGGAAAATTCTATAGGGGAATACAACCTTCCACCAGGTTTGGGTTGTCGTTGTGCCCCAGAAGTTTCCGTCGCCAATTTTGCCGTCCATCGCCTTCCATGGGTATTCACTATATTCCCATTGATAATCTCCAGCCGAAATTACGGAACCATCTCCAGCCGTGTTGGATGTGAATACGGGCTGCGTCCAACTAGCCGTTGTGTAGGGCCTCTGGTCTGCGTACCAGGCCAGTGTGTCGCCAGCAGCCATGGAGTAGTTGAGCGCGTCAACCTGCTCCTGGCTAAGCGGATAGGCTCCCGAAGGTGCAGAATCCCGCGTGTAGAATGTTCCATCGTAGTGGGCCCACGGCATGACCGCGCCCACCGTTGCTGCATAGAGTTTCATGTCGTTTAAGTCCTTGGTGCAGAGTAGGTAAATTTCATCCTCCGGCGTGTCATCCAGCTTCGTCACCTCCGGGTCGTCGACGATGTCCTGAGTTCCGTATAGCGTGATTTCCGAAAGGTTTTGCCAGTCGCCGTCGGTGCCACTCACAACGCGAAATTCATAGTATTTGTGGGCGCCGGAGTTGGGAACTGAGAAAGTCCATTGGCCGTAGGAATTTGTGTTGCCATTGCCCTCGGTTAGTTGGGTCCAATCGTCCCGGTTGTCCGAGTACCAAAAGGACCAGTAGGTTACATAGTCCTCATAGGAGTTGCAAATCCGTACAGATGTAACTGTTAGTGGATTTGGGTTGTAGAATAGATAGGGATAGGGCCGGCCGCGGTGACCGCTCGCAACATGTTGCTGCAGATTGCCATCGGATAAAAGCCAAACCGCATCATTGGTCCCATAGGGTGCCGTAAGCGCCCATAGCGAACCACCGTAGCTCTCTTGTCCTTGAGTCATAATGGGTTGCGTCCAGGGTGCCCCTCGCACTCCACAGTATTCATAGGCGTTGGCCGTTGCGTATTCTACGAAAGTGCGAAATAGATTGTCCGCATAGACCCGCGTGCCGGTCGCAACCACCTGGCCCACAGCACTTCCAGCTGGACGTACGTAGCGCACGGTTGTCCCGCCGTCGTTCGTCACTCGGTAGGCTGTGATTGTAATAGCCATTGTTTAGAGCTCCCAATAGCGCAGGCTGGCGCCATTGCCCACATTCACCACGGAGCGCTGGGTGACCGATTCGACCGCGCCGGATGCGTCGGTTGCAAAGTCGGCAATTGGAACGCCGTTAAATTGGCCAAGCTCATCTCCCGCAGCGTCATACTCCATTGAGATGTTCGTGGCCGGATTGTACCAGACCGTGTCGCCGCGCGGATCGGGAATCTCCAGGCCCTCGACGTAGAGTTCTGCCGCTAGGACCCTTAGGCTGCCGTCGGTCATTAGAAACAGAATGCCGGACTCGGCCGCGACAATGGACTCTGTCACCGTAGTCGTCGTGGCCGTTGTAATTTCTACGCTTCGCCAGGTGCCGTTGGAGTAGAAGCCGTTCGGGGACAGGGCCTTGACGCCGGCCGCCACGGACAGATCGGCGCCAGCGAATGTCACCGCTCCGGCCGGCATTTCCACGGCAACATTCGAAACATGGGCCTCGACGTCGCCGCTGCCGCCCCCTCCGCCGGCGTCCAGGATGACCTCGGTCGCGTCGTTGGCCGCGTTGTCCAAAATGCTGCCGACGCCGTCGCCGGATAGAATCAATTTCCCGCGGGGTGGATAGGAAGTTCCTGCGCCGTCGACGATTAGGTGGCCCGGAATGGCGCTGGCGAATTGGGTCGGCTCGCCGGAGTTGCGCCAGGCCAACTTGCCGTCTACGATGCCAACTCCCGTTCCCGATGGCGGATTCGGCAGCGTGGGCCTGTCGGGGAAATTTAAAAAGTCGCGTACCTGTGCCATGATACCTCCCTAGGCCTTGATGACGAGCAACATGCCGTCGAATGGAGCCGCCGTAATTGTGATTGTTTGATCCGTCGGGTCGACCCGCACGCCGGTCAAAACATCCTCCCCGTCGTCTTTCACAACCCGGATAATCAGGTTTGTGTAGGAGAACGGAATTGCCTCTGGCAGAATCGTGAGCGCATCGCCCACAAAGTCAGCCGCCGCGAATGCCACCACGGCCCGGTCAAGCGAAGGTCCTGTGACGACCGTGGCCCCGCTGATCGGGTCGTCGCTTACGGCCAGGTCCTCGAATTTGATACGCTGCCGCTGGGGGGCGGCAGTTCCGTCCTCGTCCAGAACCGTCTGGTAGAACCGTTCGCCGAGAGTTACCACACTACCGCTAGGATCCTGGGCGCATAATTTTCCATCGGCGGCGTAGACAGTCAGCGAGCCGGTTGGCGGTGCAGCGGGCGCCGTGGAGACGTTTTTGAGTTCGAGGGGTGATTGCACTTCCATGTTCTTCTCCTAGTTTGACATGAGGATGAGTTTGCCGGCGAATGGTTCGCCGGTTAGAGTGATGGCGTAGGTCGTGGGGTCTACGGCCGTGTCGATGAGGACCTGCCTGCCGGAAGCATTCGTAACCTGCACGATGGGAGTAGTATAGGCGAAGGGGAACGAGCTGGCCGGGATTGTCAGCGTTGTGCCGGCGAAGTCGGCCGCTGCGAAATCCAGGGCCGCCAGATTCGCGCCCCCGCCGCTGCCGCCGCCGGAGATGGTCACGACGGTCCGGTTGTTGGCCGCGCTGTCGTTTACCGACTGGACGCCGTCGCCGGCGAATTGCAGCTCGTCCCGATCCGGCAGGATGGCTCCCGATGGGCCGATGATGCGGTGGCCGCCGCGGACGCGCTCCAGGTCGCCGCGGAACACGACCAATCGGCCGTCGAAGGGCTTGGCGGTTAGGGTAATCGACACGTGATTCACGATGGACAGGCCCGTGCTGACGTAGGTCCCGGTCGCGTCCAGCACCGCCAGCATCGGGTCCAGGATATCAACGGTCAGGTCCCGCTGCCGCACCACCAGCTGGTTGCCGGTAAATTGGTCGGCGGTAAAGGGATAGGTCACGAATAGGCCGAAACCCGTGCCGCCCGGCTCGCAGAGGATGAGTTTGCCGTCGAAAGGCTGGGCGGTTACGACAACGGACACACTCTCGTTGACGGTGATTCCAGCCTCAACGTAGGCACCGTTGGCGTCGCGGAGGCACAGGATGGGATTGGACAGGGTGAAGGGAAACGCGGATTGCTGGATTGTCAGCACATTTCCCTCGAACTCGGAGGCGTAGAATAGGTGGGTGTAGTAGGCGCCGGTGGAACCGCCCTGGCCTGAGATGGTTACGACCGTGGCGTCGTCGATGGCGTCGTCGGTCACCTCCACGACCGGGCCCTCGAAGCGCAATTTTGTCCGCTGGGGCAACCGAGTCGTCGCCTCGTCGTAGATGATGTGGCCGTCGGACGGTACGGGAACTAGTTGGAATGTGCCCGAGGAGGTTAGCGTTAGCACGTCCCCGGCGCTGGCGGAGCTAATTTCAGGAGTCCCCAGGCCCGTGCCGCCGTGCTCGGGGGATAGGACCCCGACGAATTTTTCCACGGGCACCGCTGCCACGGAGAGGTCGACGGTGTTGCCGCTGGGCCCAACTGCGATGGAGAGAGTTCCGTCGGAGGTGAGGGTCCGCAGGGCCGACAGGCCATTGATTGTGTCGCGGAGGATGCCGATCCCGGAGCCCGTGTTGGCCAGGGCGTGGATGAGGGGCGGGATGTTGATGAGGTCGTAGAAATTGGCCGTGTGGGCGACTGCCGCCAGGCCGAGATTTTTCCGCGCCGTTTCCGCGGTGATGGCGCCCGTGCCGCCCTGGCCGATGGGAAGTGTTCCAGCGATGTCGGCGAAGGTTTTAACCCTCTGGTTGACGGTGATAACAGTCGCCAACGAGCTCGGCACGTCCACGGTGCTGACGGCGTCGCCGGTGACGATCAGGTTCGGCCGCTGGATCAGGCCGTTGACCACGTGACCCTCGACGATGTGCAAATTAACCTTGGCCGCGGCGATGTCGACGACGTCGGCCAGGTTATTGTAAGTTTTGAGGAAGTCCGCCGTCGGGTCATCGCCCGCGTCCGGGTCTCCGGCGTAGGTCAGCCGGCCCGTGGACATGCCCCACAGGGCCATCCTTCCCCTCCGCGCCTCGGTGGGAGGCAGTTCCGTGTTCAGCTCCTCCGTTTCCTCCCGGGTGTTTTTTAGGCAGCCTAGCAGGTCGCGGTCGAGCTGCTGGAGTCGAAACATCGTCTTGTCCAGTTCGGCGTTCAGCGCCGTAACATCGGCCGTGGGAGGGACATAGTACTCCGTGCGGACCAGGGGCGTCGCGCCGACGATGGTCAGCAGCGCGTTGTCAGCCGGCTCCTTGAGCAGGTCGAGGAAGCCGCCGGAGAAATCCAGCTCCAGATCGACCGTGTAGTCCTCGGTGAACTTCCACAAAACGTTGTCCACAAACAGCTGCACGCTGGCGGCGTCGTAGACCGGGAAGTCGAAGTAAAAGCGCAGCGTGCCGCCGGAGTGGAACGTCGCCTGGACGTAGCGGTCGTTGGCAGAAATCAGGGTTGGGTTGTCCATTTCAGTTCCTCGGCTCGGAAAGCGACTCCTGCCAGTTGTGCAGAGCCCTGCGGAAGAGATAGTGGTTGTTAAAAAGAATGGACTGCTTGATGGCCCTCGCATCCCGGCGGGAAATGGGAGTCCCTTCCCCCATCAGCTTCGCTATCCCGTTGGCCCCCAGAGCGAAGGTTTGCCATTGGGATACGGACGGCGGGATGAAAAATTCTTTTAGACCGCGGCCCAGCGCCGTTGGAAGCGCTTCCTGGGAGGAAAAGCCATCGTTCAAGTTTTTTATAAAATCCCCCACGAAGGGAAGCAGATCCGACTTCGCGATGCCGGCGATGAGCAGTTCCATCGGCTCCGGCATCTCCCGTCCCTCCACCGCCCGATCCAAAACGTCCCGCAAGCTGCCCAGCAGAATCGAGGCCAATATCTGGGCAATAAGAGAGAACTCCCAATCGGCAAGGCGTTGGAGCGTAGGAAGTAGGCAGCGGTCGTAGGCGGCGAAGGCAAAGCGCTTGAATTGCCAAAATAAATTTCCCAGCGGTCCGAAGACTGGGGTTTCGTGGCCGGGGTTCAAGATGTACATGTCCAGCAAGTTGTTTGTGGCGTAGATGATATTTTCTCGGGCCTCTCCGTCCGTCCAGTCGTCCAAATTGAACTGCACCATGCCGGCGTCCTCGCTGCCAAAAGCTTCAATCTGCTCCGCGATTTTGAGCAGCTTCCCCTCGTCCAGGCGGGCAAAGTTCAGCAGGTGCCGGTCGTGGACCGATAGCCCCTTCCCCCGTCGAATTTTTTTGGAGATGTTCCAAAGGTCCAGCACCGCTGTCGGTACCGCCACGTCGTGGATCGCCTCCAGCACCGCCTCCGCCCCCGAATAGCGGTAGGAAAAGGCCCGCATTCTTTCTCCAAATCGCTCCATGCGAGACATTAGCGTCGGGTCCAAACTGTCCCCGCTCGTCCGGCCAGCATTCTTATTGACCATGCAGTCCACGAAGACACCAAAGGCGTGGAGGTCTTTTTTGGAGGCGCTGCGGAAGCTCTTGCTGGCCAAAAACCGAATAAAGCGCGGAGCTGCGGAGACGAAAAAGCGGCCAAAGCCGGACGTCAGTCCAATGGAAATAAAATCCTGCAGCGCAGTTGCCGGCAGCGCCCCCAGCATGATTGCCGATGTGACCGAACGGCTGACCCCCAAACCGGCCTTCAGCGTCGGATTGCGCCAGAGGGCTTCCCCGGAAAGGGCGCTCATGTTGCGGATGCGGGCCATCAGACCCCGCAGCGCGTCGACGTCCTTCCGGATGTGCCCCTGGGCCACCTTCGGCTCCATCTTCCCCTCCAACACCTGACCATCGTACCATTTAGTAATCTCCTTCTCAAATGGTTCCGTGCTCAGCGTCCCAAGCCGCATCTTGATGGCGTGGTCCGGAATGATGGTTTTGGAAAGCCGGTCAAAGATGACAAGCGGGTCCCGCACGACGAAGTCCAGCACCTCCACCGTTGGAATGTCCAATTCCCGTTCCAGCTCCATGCCCCGCCGCTGAATTTTGTAGGTCAGATTCAACTCCGTCCGTTGGTAGGAGTTGCCAAGAATTTTATTCTTGGTGTTCAGCGCGATGGAGTAGGCGTCCGGACCGGTCGGACCCGGCGACTTTTCGGGAAGTGCATCCACCCGCACCAGCCAGTCCTGGATGCGTTTTACGAATTCCGGCGTGCGCGTCGCGATGGCCTGCACATCCCAAATCCTTGGAACGTAGTTGGGTAAAATTCCCCACTCCCCGTCGGTCAGATCCCCGCGCCGTAGCCGCTCCAGTGTGTGCCGCTTCTCCGCCAGCTTCATGCGCAGCCGCTCTAGCCGCTCTCCGTATTTTTGGGAACGGCTCCGCTCACGGCCGGTAAAGCGCTCCCGCAGGTTTTGGTGGGTCCGGATCCAGCGATTCGCCTCCTTGGAAAATTCCCGGTCAAGGGCGGATAGGACCCGCTCACCAGCCCCCTCCAATCGGTTCAGCTCCTTTTCAATGCGCTTCCACTCCGCGCCGGAACGGTCGTCCACCCTTTCCTCGTCCGCCGCCATTTGCCGGTAGATTTTTCCGTAGGTGGAGGCGATGCGGTCAAAGGATTTGCGCTCCCCGGAGGTGCCCAGCAGGCCCTTCTCCCGCAGGCGCATCTCCACGTCCAGCTTCACGTCCTTCCAGGTCAGTTCCCCCAGCTTTTCCAGGGCGTCCTCCGTGCGAACCCTGCCCTCCACGAAAAATGCAAAGCTATTGTCCACCGCATCGTGGAAGGCCACATTCTCCCTTATCGATTCGTCGAAGGAACTTTGCACGATTCTGTCCCAGTCGCGCAGCGCCCCAAGCCGTTCGATGCGGCGCATTTCCGCGTCTGTGGCGGCCTTGGCTCTCGCCGTGATGCCCTCCTCGGCATAGCGTTCCCCAACCTTCTCCAGATTTGCCAGCTCGTCGGACAGCACTTTCTCCTCCAGCTCCGCCTGCGCCGTAAGGTCCCGACGCCGGTTGGCCAGGTCCGCCTCCTTGTAAAGTCCCGTAAATTCATTGAGAATGCCCCGCAGCCTGCCAGACGCTTCCTTCACGTAGGGGTTCGGGGATTCGCCTCCCCCTATGAGGCAGTCCGTGATGGATTTGTGAAATTCTTCCCGCGAAATTTTGTTCAATTCCGGACGCCTGTCTTCCCGCTGTTTGGCGAAGGTTTCCTCCAGGGCGCGGCTCACGCCGTTCAATGTGCGGGCTCGTGCCGTGCGGATGGGAATTTCCACGGCCTGGATGAGCTTTTCCCCATCGCTCCGCAGGCCACGGCTATCTGCTAAATTCATTGCCACCCAGCGGGTTACGGGGCATGGCGCCGTACTAGCCCGCACCACGTGGGAAACTCCAATGCGGTGGATGAAATTTTGGAGCGGAGCAGATTCTAGATTTTCCTTCGGAATTAGGCCCACCACGTGCTCCACCGTCGGCACTTCTCCGGGCTTCGGCGGTTCCGGGTCCAATTTTTCCTCCAGACTAGCCGCCAGCTCCACCCGCCGGACGGGGTCGGACCCCCTAAAAAGCCCCGCTTTCCAGCCCCGCCAGGCGGCGGATGCCCCTCCCACGGCCCCTCCCACCAGCCCCGCCAGCGCCATGTGGGCGGGAATGTCCCCGGCCGATTCCCCGAGGCTGTCGAATTCCGAGGAAAGGATACGGGCCAGGTCCACCTCGGCGGTGTTAAGCGCGAGCGCCGTCGAACTCTGAACCACACCCTTCAGAATGGAGTTGGCGAAGGGCCGGGCCGCACCCATGGCCAGCCGATTGGTAAGACCGCCCACGAAGGGAATGGGGGATCCAATGGCACTGAGGGCCCCCATCTCCAGTCCAAGGGAAAGTCCATTGAGGAAAAAATTGGTAACCGGGTGGGCCGATTGGGCCATGCGGTCCTGCTGCTCCTGGTCGTAGGCTACCATGGCCCGCTGAGCAGAGTGCGCGCTAGAGGCATTTTGGAAAATTTTCTCTGGGTAACGGCCGGCGTAGCGTTCCGAAAATTCCTTCCAGTCGTAGTCCCCGTCGTCAATGTCCGCGGCGTAGTCGTAGACTTTGCCCACAATGCCACTCCCCAGCTGGTACATCCAGGTGGAACGGATGGCCCGGCCCATGTCTTCCAGGCGCGTTGTGGGCCGACGCGCGTAGGGGTCGCGGTAGGGGGCACGGGGAATGGCGGGAAGCACCGTATCCTCCCAGGTTCGCTCATGGATTGGCATCGCTGTCCTCCGTGAAAATTTCTTTTCTCTTCTCCTTCAAAATCTTGGGAAAACCCCAAACCCCATTCATCTTTCCAGTGTCCGCGAGGAACAGGGCCGCCCGCAGTACCCCACCAAGGGTTTTGACCCGCAGGTCCGGGTTCATCGCCATTAGCAGGGCGACCAGGCGGAGGCCATTCGCCTGCCGTTCCCCCCTATCCTGGACCTCCTCCCGCCAATTGGGGTCGTCTGGGCCAAGCTCTTCCCCGTCAAAGAGATATCCCAATTTGACCAAACTTTCCTGCGCCTGACCAGGAGTCACCTCTAGCCCATCCAGGTCGCCAAATACGTCTTGCTTGCCAAAGTTTTCGACGGCAGAAAAGGAACCCACCTTCCGGGCAAGTGCGTACAACGCAAGTCCGGTGCGAAGGAGCCGAATTCCCTTGGTGGCCGCAAGCCCAGCGGGGTGAAGTGATATAAGTGTCTCCAGGGGAAGCGTCCAGTGGGCATTTTTCTCCGCAAAGCGGTGGATGGCATTGAGATGCTGGAGCACTTCTTCCCGGCCAATTCTTCCCTCTCCCCGCAGTGCCAGCCGGGCGAAGACAATCTCGGACTCGTCGCCCAGAAGGGGAGCCAGGCGGAGCAGTTCGTCGCTGTTCTTCTCCTGTGCCTCCCGGATAAGGGTTTCCGCAAGGCCCCGGGCGTAGGCAAGCGGGCCACCTTTCTTTGTGAGGGAGTAGGTGTAGGGCTGGTTCGTGTCCGGATTGATGTAGGCGGAGGTGGTGCCATCGTCATTTCGTCGCATGAGGAGCCACTCCGGTTCCTTGTCCTCCGCAATTTGCGCCTCCGTCAGGGGGGTCGCCACAAGAATCAGATGGTCCAGGTCGCAGGGCATGCCGGTTTTTTGCGCAATTTCCGGGGACAGCAGAAACAAATCCTCGTTAATAATAGAACCAATTTTACGGCCGAAAACGGATTCGGGTGTGTTTTTGAAGCGCCTGCGGCCGGTCAGGATGGAACCGCGGGCACGGCCATCGGCGCCAATGACCGTCTCCGTGTAGCGGGACTGGATGGCGGTGCGGGCGGTTTTCGCAGCGGCTTCCTTGTTCCCTCCGGAAAGAAGAAATAAAGAATCCACCAGCTGCTGGTATTCCCGCTGACCGCCGTAGCCGTAGATTGCGGCGGTCACGTCCTTGGCGTAGAATTTTCCAGCCTGCTTTTCCGCCTTGAGCCGTTCCTGCAATCCCTGCCGCTCCATCAGACCGGCCGGTTTCAAAAATTCGTTCGCCTGCCGGACCGCCTCCGCAGCCGGAAGGCCAGTCGCCACCTGGTCGTAGATCAGATGGGCCCGCAGCACCGCCATCGTACCCAGCTGTTGCTCCGCCGCCACGTTCCGGTTCACCGCCCCCACCAGCAGCGTCGCTCCTCGCACGCAGGCCTCCGGGTCCGATGAATTCACGAGGGATAGAATGGACCGCGCATAGGGGTCCGGGAGGAGGTCAAAGCGGTCCAGATAGCGAAAAGCATTCTCCAGGTGAAACTTTAGATTATCCGGACCGATGGGATTGTCCGCAACTTGCACCTCCGCCAGCAGGTTGAGGGCCCTTTTGTCCGTTTCTCTGGTGCGGAGAAATTCCTCCTCACCCCTCCAAAATTTTTGCGCCTTTTCCAACAGCGCCGCGTCGGACTCGTTCTTCAGCAGCGCCGCGATTCGACCCTGCGATGTGTTGCGAAATTGGTTCCGCCGTTCTGGAGAAAGGTCGTCCGCCCGAAAGGTTAGTTCCTCTCCCGTAGGATTTTCCACCGTCACCGCATAGTCGAAGTTCGGGTCGTTCATTCGCGCCAGCGTTTCCAGCGAAATGTCGCTACTTAAATCCATAACTTGCCGGCCCTCTAGAATTTGCAACGTCCAGCCGTCCGTGGTGTCCGCAACCTCCTCCGGCGTGAATAGCGGCGTGCCATCCGCCGCCGTCGCCATCAGCAGGCCCGTCGCCCTTGTGAAATTTTCGTAGGTCTCCAGGGACGGGTCCAGGCTCCGCACCGCGCCGGACTGAATGCGGATACCGTTCTGGATGAAGTCGTTGGCCGTCTGCAGGGAACTGTATTTAAGGGATTCTAGGAGAGCGCGCTTCTGGTTTGCGGCTATGGTCTGGTAAAAGCGCCACTGCGACTCTTTCACAATACGGCCGTATTCGCCAACCTCATCCAGGGGAATGTTTTGCGAATGGGCCTCCATCCTTTTGTGGAAGTCGGCCTGGTAGGCATTGATGTCGGTGGGGTTGGCCTGGAGGGCGGCCAACGCTTCCAGCCGTGCCACGTTCTCAAAGTTGCTGATACGCAGCTGTTTTTCGTTTTTGGCCCGCACCTCCCGGTCCTGTTCCAGCGAGCGAGCGGCGTTGGTCGATATTTCCCGGTAAAAACTCTGCTCCGCCCGGTCCGCTATTTTATTATATTCCGCAACCTCTCCGGAAGATGGAATTTTCTCCTCCGCTATGCGCCGGCGAAATTCAATGCGAAAGGCATCCTGGTCCTCTGGATTGTTCTCATAGGCGGCCAACGCCTCCCGGCTAACAAAATTTTGATACGCGCTGCGATGGAGCACTTTCTGACTTTCCTCCGCCTGCGCCTTGGCCTCCTCGATGGGCCGCGTCCGGTTATCCTCTATCCTCGCATAGAAGTTCGATTCTACGTTTTTAAGAATAGTTTCGTGGGCGGCCCTGTCGTCCTCCGGAATTGGGTGCTCCGCCATGCTCCCGTAGAAAGCCGTCCGGAAGGCGTCGATGTCGGTTGGATTTTCCCTCATTAGGAAAAGTGCCTTTTGCCGGGCAATGTTTTGGAACTCATTGCGGCGTAGCTTTTTTTCTTCCTCCTGAAGGACGGCGCGGAACTGCTTTTCCTGTCTCAGCGTGGCCGTGCGGATTCTTTCACTACTGTCCGCCACCTCGCCCAAATCCTTCGCCAGCAGGCTTATGCCCTTCGCTAGCGCCCGGGAACCGGCGGCTGCACCGTCGGAAAGGGTGGGGGGAAGGCGGCGCTGGTAGAATTCGGCCATTCGATTCTAGTCCAATGAGGAAGTTGATGGGGAAGAGCTGGATAGGAGAGAGCGGTTCGCCTTTGCCGTTCTCCTTCCATTCCAAAGGGATAGAAGCGAGGTGGCCGTATTGAAGAGCGTCCCCATGCGGTCGGCGGAACTTTGAGCTAAAGCATTATTGGACAGCATGTTGGCCCGCGTTTGGGCGGCGTTGTAGTCCGCGGCCACGTTGCTCCAACTTCCCGAAAAGGCGTTCGGGGCAAAGCCTCCCCCGTGGGCGGAGGCGATAAGGGATTTGCCAAAACCTTCGGTAGCGGATTTGAGAATGTTGCTCTGCGTGAAGAGTTTCTCAACGTCCGCCGAGAGGAGCGACGCCTCCGCCTGCCGCTTGCTGGCCCGGTTTCCGGCAATGCCGCTCAGCATCTGGGCCGCGGCGATGGCGATGGTTAGTGGATCCATTGTGCAGTTCCCATTAGCCGTTTGGACCTCCCACCAGAGCTTCCCGGCCGACCCCGCAGATCGTCCAGTCGTGGGTCTGGGAACCATCGGAAATCGTTACCTTGCCGCCACTTGCGAATCCACTCGGGAAGGTGTGAATGAAGCGGCCGCTCTTGGCTGCACCGGCGTAGACGGTCTTTCCGTTGACGGCCAACTGCTCGGCGTCAATGCAGTAAATGATTGTGGTTGTCGTGCTTATGCCTTCTGTGAGGAAGGGCGTTTCCCCCGCGACGGGGAGCAGCGTGATTTTCGATTCGTAGGGGGTATACCCCTCGCCGTCGCTTAAACTTCTTTCAAATTCAAAGTGACCGATGGAGTAGATCTTGCGGAGCGGATCGCCGTAGTCTCTTTGGAGGACGTAGAGCTTTTCCCCTGCCGCACAAACTTTTGCGAAGGAGAAGTGCTCCCGCTCTAGGCGGCAGCAGGCGCAGATTTTTTCCTCCAATTTGAGAGTAATTGCGAAGAGGTCGCCGGTGCAGTCGACGTAGAATAGGATGTTGATGGAGAGGTGCTCATCGCCCTTCCACAGTGACGCCGCGCGGGGGAGGTTCAGCATGTGGCCAAAATGCGAGGCGAAGTTGCGGGCCTCATAGCTGGCCCGGTCGAAGTAGTAACGGAATTCGGAAATGCCCCGCCCCTCCGGTTGGAAAAAGTAGAGGCCTCCGTCCTCACCCTCTAGCGGCTTAATTTCTGCCAGGCAACCCCTTGAAGAATCGTGGCGGATGGGGGCAAGGCCCAATTCCAGGGTTGCACTTTGGTCTATCACGTATTCGGCATTGGCGCAGAAGAAGTAGAGGGAATTGGCGCTGTAGGCGTGGCGGATGGCGTCGGACTGGTCCCTGGAAAGCGTCCGAGCACCTCCAAATGCGATACTTCCGTCGCCGGTGGAGAAGTCGAAGGGCGCGCCGGCGATAGAGTAGGCGAAGGTGGTGCGGGCCCTTGGAAAGTTCGCCAGGACGAGCCGGTCTTCGTGAAAGGCGCAGGTCGCGGGAAATGCCCCATCCCCCCAGAGCGGTTCCCAGCCCCGCTCCAGTGTCCAATTGCCTGCGGGGACTGCGGTTGTGTCGAAAAACTCTTCCTCCACGAAGCCAGCCGCGGACCGGGCATTATTGTATTTGTAAATTTTTACGCGGCCCGTCGGAAGCGCTTCCACGTACTTGCCCACATCAGTTGGTTGAAATACGTCTGTCCCAGTGGTTAGCGTCACATAGCCCGCCCGCGCCGATGGGGTCAGTGTTGTCGTCGGCTGGCTGTTGTTAGGGGAAAATTCGAAGGTGGGAATGTTTGAAAAGGCGATGGTTTCGACGGAAAAGTTGTCGCCGCCGGTCCACTTCAATTGCTGTGGAGGAAGGCCATTTTCTACAAAAATCAGCGAATCACCGTAGGCTGCAAAGTTTAGAAAGGGAAGGGTTTGCGCCGTTAGGACCTCGCAGGGTATCGCCGTTGGGGAGGCCCCTTCCTTTAGGTTAAAGAGGAGAAATTCCCCCGCCCGGGCCGCGCAGAGGTAGTCCGTGCCGGAGGCGTTGCGGAAGGGAATTAGCTTGGTTTCCCATTCGTCGGAATCGGTGGGGAAGGTATGCAAAGTTTCTATGCCGTAGCGCTTTGCAACCGCTCCCGTCGCCGTCACCCACACGTTCACCGCTTCCTCCAGGCCCTCCCGGTAGGCGCTCAGCGACGGGCTCGCGTGGAGGCGAGGATCGATTTCCCCCTTCGTGAAATTTTCCTGGTAGACCGAAACTTTTTTCATCTTTTTACCAATTCCTTCCCATCGCCAGCCGGCTCGCCCAGCGGCCTTCCCGTCGAACTGACCGGTGCCGCTCCTCCGCCAAAATCGCCGCCGCCAGCTTCCCCTCCTTGCCCATCGCCCTTTCCTTCAAGATTTTCTGCCCATCTACGTTGTAGCCAAAGATGGGGGCCAGCTCCTCCGCCAGAGCCTGGACCAGGTAGTCTAAAAAATAGTGCGGCATCAGTGCCACCGGCGCCTCGTATTGGTATCGGCAGAATAGAGGCGGCATGGCGTTGGCGCAGACAACGTTACCGGCCACAATTTCAAAGTGTAAAAGTTCGCACCAGCCGGGCATATCCCCCACCCCGCCCCGCAGCCAGACCAATTCCACGAAGTCCGGGGGCAGCTTGTAGGAGAATTTCCACTGGGGCAGCTCCGCCATCGGAAGTCGTTCCAGCTCAGTTTGTTTTTGCGAAAAGCTCCACGGATAACCCCCCAGACAGCGGCGCAGAACCAGGTCGTAGGCCTCCCTAACCGTCTGCGCCGTAGTCGATTCCTCGTTGAAGGACTCAATCTCAGGCATCTGCAAGGTGCGCAAGGCCAGGTTCGCCACCTGCACCGCCGTCTGGATTTGCCGCGGCATGTCAGGCGGCCCTGGTTTGGACGAAAACACGCAGGGCGCCGCTGTTCGCTGGAACGGAGGTGGGTGTAAGCGTAACCGTGTAGGCCGTGTCCGTGTCCGCCGTTCCCGCCGTAAGGGTTAGCTCTGCCCCGTAGGTAGCTGGAGCGGTCAGAGTTCCGGAATAAACCGTGGTGGGGTCCGAGGAGCGAACAGACACCGCCAGCGACGAGGAGCCAGATAGTTCCCCAAGAAGAACCGCGTAGGCGCCAACCACCCGCACAGCCGCAGGAAACGTCGGAAGTGCTTGGTTCGCAGTGGCTGAGATGTCGGGAAAATCTAACACAGTCGTTGTCGCGTCGGACAGTTCTGGTAAGGCCGTCACCGCCACCGCATTCGGACCGTCGATGGCCTCGTTCACCCGCACGGTCAGCTGGGTGCGGCTTTGCGCCACCCTCCGCGCCGCATCCATTTGCACAACCCAAATCAAATCATTGACCTTTAGAGAGTTGCGCATTTCCGCGAAGTAATTCGCCGCCGTCAGGTCGGAGATGGGGTCCGTCGATTCGTACTGCCAGGTCTGGATCCGCTCCCCAGAAACCTGCTGGTTCGAAATGGAAGAGAAGTAGAGTTTGTTGAATGCCATTGTTTTGTTCTCCTTTTAGGCCGCTGTAGAGTAGTTTTTGGTTTTAATTGTGAAGCGGACGATGCCCTTCGGTAGCAATACCTTGGCGCCGTCGCTGAAGGGCGCGTTGATGAAGTAGCCACCCCGGTGGGCCATCTTTTCCATGTCGAAGACCCCGCCCGTGCCCTCGTCCGACCGGTTCGCCCCATAGCCTGCCGCGTGGCCAATTGAAACCTTACTCGTTGCGTAGCAGGTCCATAGCCGATTTGCCCCGCAGTCAGCCGGCTCGCTCTCCAGGCCTCCCCACTTGATTTTGTTCAGAAAGATGAGGTTGAAGCCGAGAATTTTTCCAATTTTTCCCTCGGAAATGTTGTTCAATTGCAGCTGTACGTAGTTGTTGGACATCATCTTATCGTCGGTGAAGAAGAGCGGTTTCGCCGCCGCCGGCAGGATGAGGTAGCGGTCCTCGGTCGGAATGTAAAGCTCCTGCTCATCCATCATGGCCTCGATGTCCGCGAAAAGGGAAAGGGGATTGGTCGTTCCACTGTCGATGGTTGGGACTCCGTTCGCCGCAGTCAGCGCGTCCAGAATCGTCTGATCCATGCGCTGGCACACCGCCGCCGGAATGCCCGTCCGCTCCACGAAGCCCTCATAGGAGAAGTTGTTCTTGTCCAATAAGAAATAGTCTAAATAGGTGCCCGCGTCCCAGTCCGCCAGTCCGATGGTCGCCTTCGTCACGCCGCCTCCGTAGTCCGGAATGTCCGCCCCAGGCACGTGCCGCGTCGCCTGCCCTCCCGAAAAAACCGGTATCGTCACGCTCGCCGCGCCGTTGCAGGGGTATTCAGTCGCTACCGCCGCAAGCTGCCTTTTCTGCCGAATCTGCGCAATCGCCTGCGCCACGAACTTCGTCATGTCGTAGTTCGCCAAATCTAAATACATCGTCGTCCCTCCCAATCGTTCCTAACAAATCTACAATCCGCTGCGGCCCAACGGCTTCGCGGAAGTTTTTGGAAGAATCGCGATTCGGACTTCGGGACAATTTTGGTTCCGGACGGCGCACGTGGATGGGCCCGGATATCTCTCCCAGGGCACGTTCCGTTCCAGCCCAACCTATTGCGAAAGGCCTGTTCCTGGCGGATTCACTGTCAGCGAAATTCTCGGGACAATTCCAAGTCCGGACGGCACACGTGGATGGGCCCTAGTATCTCTCCCGGGGCACGTTCCGTTCCAGTTTGGCCTATTGCGAAAGGCGTCGAATTCCACCGCCGCTCAGTTTTACGAAAATTTCGCCGATCGCAAGGGTTTTTTTGCCCTTGCCAGGGAGAAATGGGCGACTACAAGTGAATCACCATGAGAAGTGCCAGCCTTATCACCAGAGTTTTACCGGAAACCGCGGAAAAACTTCGCCGGAAAGCGGCACGTCACCATCTCTCCTCGTCCCGCTACATTGCCCTGCTCGTCGAGCGGGATTTAGGAGTGGAACAACCCCCCGCCAATTGCATTTCCCCGGAGGAGGTAGAACGGCGCATGGCCAACCGGGATGGAGCTATCAAATTTTCTTCCCCAACAGAGGCACTCGATTTCCTAAAAACCTTCCTTGCCCAGCTCGATGTATGAAAGTTGTTTGCTTGAAAGAATTTCTTTCCGAATTAAAGGAACTTGCCCGGGGACAGCCCCGTTTGGGGAGGCGTATTAACAAACTCGGACATTTTAGCCCATCCGTGCAGCGGCATCGGAAAGCCCGAATTGCTCCGCTATGACCATTCTGGATACTGGTCCAGGCGCATCAATAAGGATCCCTGATTGGAAAAACTGGAAGAGCGTACATTTGGCTTGCATTGCGTCAAAAATATGGCAGCATGCGTGCCATGGGGAAGTCCATCCATGTGGTCCTGGATCCACGAGTTTGCGTGGCCCTGCGCGAGGAAGCCCGCCGAAAGGGAACGTCCGTTTCCAAGGTGGCCCAGCGGGCAATCGTGGCCGAGTTGAAGGTACGCGATGTCCCCGTGTTTACCGTGGAAGACCTTGAGGAGCGGGTACCGGGCCCAAACGCCATCCCTGGAAAAAAAATGACCCTACGGAGTGCCGACGTCGAGGGGAATGGTGAGCGCGCCAGCAGGCCCTACGATTCCGCCGAAGAGCTGCTGGGAGATTTACACCGTGCGGTTGGTCTGGACGCGTAACTTTCTCCAGGACTATGCGGATTGGAAAAATTTTAATCCGCACATCCGCGACCGCATCGACCGGCTCATCGAGGCCGTAGCTGCCCACCCAAAGCCAGCCATTGGCAAACCGGAGAAATTGCGCTACCTAAAAAATACCTTTGCGCTCCGCATTACGCAGGAACACCGATTGATCTATCGTCTGTGTCGAAAAGATGCTACCATTGAACTGCTTAGCTGCTATGGCCACTACGATGGCCGATGAACCGCTCAGGGAACGGCGAGGCAAAATGCGCGAGAGGATAAGGCTCTCTCCCAAAAGAATGGGACGGGAGACATTTATCTAAATTTGTCCCTTGTTGAAAATTTATTACGCAGAATTCATCAGGCACCCAGGTGATTGTTTTTGATAATCTTGGCTACAAATTTATTTTACTCAGTTCCAATTAGTCTCCGCCATTGTAAAGTTTATTCAGACGGCGGATTTCCGTGCGGGCGGCTGCCGGGTCCCGCTTTTCCAAGGCGTAGGCGGCTTCGTAGGCGGCAATTTTTTCCTGTAGGGTCGCATTGCCGCTCTCCCCTTTCACCGGTGCCCGCGGGGAGAATTTGCCAACACTTTGCAGGTCCTTCGCGTGTAGGATTTTGTGAATCAGCCGAACCCCCTCCGCCGTCTGTGTAGCCATCTCCAGGGCGTTCACATCCTCCTTCGTCCAGCTTCCCGAATCGCGGACCGTGTCCCGGAAGCGGCGCAGGTCCCTCAGCAGAGTTTCTCCTTCGCTCCCCAACTTTGCCAACTCTTTTCCGTAGAACTCCTTAGGATCTTCGTTCCCCAGCTCCCCCAGACCCCTAAGCAGCTCCACCGCCTGGTCCTTGCCTGCGCCAACCTTTCCTAATAGGCCCACGAACTTTTCCGCAAACCTTTTTTCCTCCTCGCCGGATAGGTCCCCCAGCTCGCCCCGCAGGTCCTCCAGCGTCACCGGCTTTGCCACTTCCTTTGCCGACTCTGAAAGCTTTTTCCGCAATCCTTGGCAGTTTTTTTGCAGGTCCTGCAGGTCCGAAAAAATTTTCTCCGTGTCCAGCGCGCCGTCCGCCCGCCGGTACTTTTCCGTCAGCGGGTCCGTCCCCGGCTTCTGCTGCGCCGGTTCGGCCGGTTGGGAATTTTCCCCATCCCTTTCCGTTCCAGGAACTTCTTCCCCGTCCCGGACCGCAACTTCCTCACTGTCCACTCTCCCCTCCCTCCAGCAGGGCGCCGTGTCGCAGAATGTAGTGCAGCACATCCTGTCGGCCCGCAAAGCGCGCGTGGGCAAGGCCATCCGACTCCGCCGCCGGTGTTCCGCCGAACACCTGGAACAGGTTCCCGATAATTTGCACCCCATCCCGGGACCGGGCCCAGCTGCGGAACAGTTTTTTCAATGCCGCCGCCTCGCTCGCAGCCCGCAGAGCGCTGTCCCGGTCCAACAGGCCGATTCCACTAGAATTTAAGGGCGTTTGCTCCCCGTCTCTTTCCATGCATCCTCCTTTCGAATTCCAATCCTATCACATTCTCCTCCAGTAGGATGGAAAAATCCAAAATGCCGCCGGCCAACTTTTCCGCCCGCGCCTTGTTGCGCTCTAGGTTCGCCAGTGCTTCTTCGAAGGTTTTCGCGTAGCGGTCGGGCTCCCCCAGCTGGCCGCCGTAGCTGTTGGAGTCGACCGTCACAACGAAGCAGCGTCCGTTGCGCACGTTGCCGCCAGCCCGGTTGATGATGCTCACCTGCAGGGCGTTGGGGAAAATTTGCCCCTCCAGCTCCGCCACCGGGACCAACTCAACCACCGCCTCGTAGGGGCCCACCGTCCAAAAATTTTTGTCCGCGTTGAAGGTCAGTTTGTAGACCGGCCGATTGTCCGATTGGGTCGGTTGGGTTTGTGGGACCGGTAGGGGAGATTGGCCATCTCCTTGGGAGAGAGGTGCCAGGCACACCTCCCCATCCCTTTCCCATCCTTCACGCAAGCCGGCCGGTTGGTTCGGTTGGAAAATTTTTCCATCTCTTTGGGAGAGAGGTGCCAGGCACAATTTTTCTCCATCCGCTCTGGCCACCCCTCCCAGGTGGGCCTCTTCGGCTCCATCTTCTTTGGGGAGAGGTGCCAGGCAATTTTTGGCTTCCCCGTTCGGAGAAAAATAGGCGGCTAAAATTTCATTGGCCAGCTGCACCGCGGAAATGCCCCGCCGGGCAGCCTCCTCCAAAAGCGCCGTCTGGTTTTCCTCGCGGACCACAACCGATTTTTCTCCGTCTCGCACCATTGCTCACCCTCCCGTCAGATTCGTTCTTTTTGCCTGGTCCAAAACCACTTGCTGCCGCATGGCCTGCTCCTGCGCCGCCTGGGACTCCTCCTTCGTGTTCAAAAGCTTCGCCGGCGCACCAGAGCCAACCCAGACGAATTCCGCAAAGCGCTCCATGTTCACCACCTGCGCCGCCACCGGCGTCTGCGCCATTGCCAGCGTTTCCAGCGCCACCCGCGCCGCGTCCACGTCCGCCATCTGCTGCGACCGCGCAAGAGGCGATTGCAGAACGATTTTGGTGAAAAAGTTGTTCATGCCACCCACCTGTTCGGGGATTTCAATCATGCCGTGGGCCGCCATCAGGCGGAGCCCGATGGAGAAAAACGGTTCGATGAATTCCAGGTTGATGCGGCCGATGAGACCCGCCATCAGGCGGAGGATGCGGTTGGCCCGCTCCCGCGTTTCGTAGGCGGTCATGGTGTTTTCCGTCGGAAGTTCGATGTCTAGCAGCTGCTGGCGCACGGCGTTGGTAAACTCCTGGACCAGAAAGGTATTCACCGAAAGGTCACCGGCCACGCGGAGCGGTACGAAATTGGCCGGGTCGTTCACCGCAATCAGCTTGCCCGTCTGGAATTCCTCGTTTCGGAAGGCGTCCAGGTCCGCGCCAGCGTACTCCGTGCTCTTCACCAGCGTCACTCCAAGGCCGTTGCGCTGGATCCAATCGAAATAGATGCGCCAAAGGGCGTTAAGTGATTTGATGTCCGCCATGGCCTCCAAAAGAGGACCCCGGCCCATGGATTCGCCGTCCACCACCGACCAGCGAAATACGATGTAAGGGTTGTAGGGAAGGCGCCGGTCCTGCCTTAGAATTTTTGTGCCGGTTGAAGGTTCAAATACGCAAAACCTCCACGGTTTTGGCTTTTTATCCGACTCGAAGATGCAGCACTCCACCAACTTATAGCTTTCTTTTTCGTCCAGCCGATCTGGCTCCGCATCGTGCCAAATTTCGGAAATTTCTTCCCGCCGCACCTCCATATCCCGGAAAACTCCATAGATTTTGCTGTTGTTGCCGGCGTCCAATGAGAGGTTCGCCGTTGGGACGTGGATGAACTCGAAGGGCGCCCGGTTGCCCGTTTCCGGTCCGCTATCCTGGTCTGAAACCAGAAGGCATCCCGTTCCAATGCCGATAGATAGGACAAATTGCTTCAGTACCGCATAGAAGTTTGAAGCGTCCAAGCATTCGAAGAATTTTTTCGTAATAGCGTCGTATTGAACCTGCAGTTGGAGCCGAATTTGGTCCTCGTTTAAAAAGCCGGACTTCTTTGCCACCAATTCCACAAGTTCCTGCGTCGGTTGTAGTTCCGCCCAGCGGCGGTTGGGGGGCGTAAGCGATCCGATGAATTCCGAAATGAATGCGTTCGTCGACCTAAGCGCTTGTGAGGTCATCACCTCCGGCGATTTCGTCTGGCCCGGAGCCTTGCAGAATGAGTTGATTTCCGGCGCCGCATACTCCGCCGCCCGTTTGTAGGCGTTCCAGAAGAGCTTTGCCTCTCCGCTGGCCCGCCGGTACCTTGCCAAAAGTTTTTCCATCACGATCCAAAGGTGTCGTCGTCGCCCAGTCCCAGGGCCGGCCCCAGTAAGGACCAGCGGCCCAAGGAGATGGCCCTTCGCAGTCCCAGCAGGGCGTTGCGGCGGGCGTCCAGTTCCCGGGTAGCGATTTCCTGCTGCTCCAACAGCGATTGCCGCTCCCGCTTCTCCGCGCCGGTCGGACCGCCCACCAGACGACTCAAAAAGTGTCGCACGTTCTTCGAAAACCAACTCATAGCCTGATTCCGTGGCAGGGTTTTATGGGGAAGGACCGGTGCAAGGCGCTCCGCGACAAATAGTTATCCACCGTCATCGTCAGAGCGCAGGCGTCGGCCAGATTCGGGGAGCGGGCCATTGAATGCTTTGGTTCCAGCAGCAGCCTGCCCTCCCGCCGCTGATTCACCTCAATCGCTGCCAGTTCCCTTGCCAGACCCGCATGGTAGGGCAATTTGCCGCCCTCCACAAGCCATTTTCTTAGCGTCCCATAAAGTTCCGAACGCCGGTTGAAGAATTTTCTCTCCTCCTCCGCCCGTGAACCGAAGTCCACCGCCGTGACGAATTTTTTCAAAATCCGCCGCAGCACGTCGATGAAGGGCCCGCCCATTCCCCCAGAATCACAGTTCAAAAGGGCCGGCTGCCATTCCTGGACCCGCGCGGAAACGTGCTGGGCCAGCTCCGCCACATCGCCTAGGGGCGGAATCTCTTCCACGAAAAGGATGTTCTTCCCCTGCCGCAACGCCAGGCCAGTCGCATCCCGCAGGCGGGAGGGGTCGATTCCAAGGATGAGCGGCTCCTTTTCCTGGTCCGGAGCCAGCTGCCGCCTCATCGCCTCCTCCACCAGCGCGTGCGGAATCAGCCCCCGCGTCCCCGCCACCGTAAAGGCGTCCTCAATGCAGAACGGGTACTCCCGCAGCGCGTTCACCGTTCCGCACTGCCGGGCGTAGGCCGCCCAAAAGTTCATCTGCTGCCGGTCAAGGCCATATTTCTCCCTCAGAGCAACTTCTTGCTCCGTAAGCTCCTGGTCCACCGGCGAACGGTATTGGTCCTCCTCAAACCAGGGGAAAAATAGATGCTGCCAGTCCGATTGGGGCGAAAGCGATTGGAGGTAAAGGTCATACAGAGCTCCCCGGCCCTGGCAGGTGGACTCGACGATGAAGATGGCGCCGCTGCGCGGCAGAGCCGGCAGGATTCCCCCCAAAAAACGGCTCCAGCAGCCTGCCTGGATGGAGTCAAAGAAGTCCACCTCCGTGCAGTGGAGAAAGTGCACCGGCAGTCCCCTGCCCTCGGACTTGCCGGCGGGAAGGCGGGGCATGATGGCACTGCCACTGCTCTTCCAAAAAATGCGACTGTCGCTGATGACCGTCGGCGACGCGTAGGGAAGATTCGTCCGGTCCATGCCCTCCAGCATCTCCCTAATCAGCACCATGTTCTGCCGCACCAGACCTTCTTCATGGGCCGCCGCCACGCACTGCTGGCCTGGGAAGTTCAGCGCCCGCCAGATTGCCAGGCCGCGGCAGACCGTCGAAACTCCAAGTTGCCGTCCCTTCAAAATCACGAAAAAGGCCCGGCCCATCTCCGCCAGCTCCCGCACTACCTCCTCCGCCAGTTTTTTCTGAAACTTGTTCAGGCGGAACGGAATGACAGCACCGTCCTTCCCCCGAACCTGAAGGAAGGACTCCATCCACAGGACCGGATCGTTCACCAGCCGGGCTAGCTTTTCCAGCAGCCGCGGATCACCCCTCCCCATGCAACTCCCCCAGCAGTTTATTCAGCTGCACCTCCAGCGTTTCCGGTTCCGCCCCATGCCGCCGGCAGACGTTCTTCAGCAGCAGCAGCGCCGTCGAATCCTTCAAATCTCCGTCCGCCAGCATGCTGTAGATTTTTTGCTCCTGCAGCAGCCTCAGCCGGCCCATCCGTTCCTCCAGGGCAGCGTTCTGCTCCGCCACCTCCTCCACCGCCCCAAGCGGCACCCCTAGCCGGTTCGCCAGCAGCACCTCCACCGGCGCCAACGGCTGCCAGGAGCCGTGCTCCCACTCCTCGACGAGCGCGGCGCATCCCCGCAAAAAATCATCCAAGTCCTTCATAGTCTAAAATTTCCCGAATAGCGGCCCCGCAGCCGCGGCAGACCCGGAAACGGTAACCGCTTTGTTCTAGAAGGTTGCCCACCAACCGCTGTTTGCGCGTCGTCCTCCCCGCCCATCCCGTCCGTTTCAGCTCGATGAAGAGGCCGTGATAGGGTCCTATGGGTTTGGGAAAGAAAAGGTCTGGAAAGCCGGACACGATGCCATAGCGGTCGCCGAAAAGCACGGCAAAACGGTTCAGAAAGTCAGAGCCGTTGGGAACGAACATTAAAAGCCGCAGCGATTCGTGGCCTTCCGTCAGCTTGGCCAGCTTCCATTCGAAGAGCTTTTTCTGCTCCTCAAGCTCAGTCCCCACGGAAGCAATGCTTTTGGGAAGCTGGTAAAAGCGCAAAGCAATTTTCCGAGGAAAAAAACCAGCATGCCCATTGAAACAATTGACATTCCCGAAGCGGATGCCATTGCTTCACTCATGGCCAGGAAGGAACAAATTTGCGTCCAGGTATCCAGCGATGTCCACGAACGCATTCGCCGGGATGCCGAGCACTTTCAGTTTTCCCAGTCCGAATGCGTGCGGCGCATTGTCCAGGACTTCTATGCCGGTGGAAGTTGGGCGTCCCAGGACCTGGGAACCCCAATCAACGCAGAAGAAATGGACCGGCTCTCCACCGAGGCACAGTCCCCGCATAACCCCCTCCGTTTCCACAGCATGGCCGCGGCATTGGACTTTTTGAACGGTGCCCATGAGAGTTGAAATGTCCAAGCGCTTTCTGCGCGAATACCGCTTCCTGAAAGAGCGCAACGGCCAGCTACGAGCTAAGGTCGAAGGGCTACTGGAGGAAATCGAAGCCAGTCCCAGTACAGGCACGGGGAAGGTGGAGCGGCTGAGCACGCATCGCTATTCTCGGCGCGTGGACAAAAAGAACCGGCTGGTCTACGAGGTCTTCCCGGAAGCGGAGAAGGTCGTCCTCATCTGCTGTCTGGGCCACTACGAAAATCTCTGAAATTTTTCTGTGAAAAATTTTGCGACACCCCAGGTGGGGTGGGGGCCCCGCCGTCGCCTCCAGGGGGTATGGGGGCTAAATTCTCCCCCAAAAAAACGGAAGGGGGAGGGGGTTAGTAATAGTGGCTACCTCTAGAACTAACAATTATGCCGCCCCATTAGATCTCAGTGTGGGGTTTTGGGAAAGTCATTTTCCCACAGCCACGCCGTTGCCTGAGATTGCCAGAAATTTTTGAAAAGTCAAGGGGAAATTTCTATCCAAGAGCCCCGAAAAAAGGAGCAGAAAATTCTCAATTCTTACCTGAACTCAAGTCAGCCGGCCGCCAATCGATTCTGCTAAATGGGTTGACGGCGTTCGATGCATTCCGGAAAATATTTCCCTTAATGCCATGGAGGAAAATCGCCCATTTCCGGCCTAAATCTCGGCAGATTTCCCAAAAGCTTTCTTTGCTCCACCTGCTCGTCCGAGCGTAAATTACCCAGACGGAATTGGACCCAACCCAAACAAAACGCTTCCCAATGATGGCCCGTGCGGGGGGTATGACGCTCCATGCGCCATCTGCTGGTGCGGCGCAAGGGCTGCCAAAGTCTACGGGAACCCCTTGGAGGATACGGGGGAACTCCCGGAGCTACGGACCGACGGGGAAACCCCGCTGGCAGGTCCAGAACGGAAGTGCTTTTGGAGAGAGAGAAAGAAAGGATCGGAGAAGAAAGAGCAAATTCCCCGCCAGAAGGTTTTTTTAGCGGTCGTGAGCGTCGGGCCACTCCCTACCGCTAAAAAAACCTTCTGGCGGGGAAAGGAGCTCTGTCAAGCAAATTTTTTACCGCCCCCGGCGGAATCGAAAAGACCGGTGCTGACGGAGGGAGCCTTATCGGCGTAGAATTGTTCCGTTACGGCACAGGAAGAGTGGCGCAGCGCACGGCTAGCAGCATAGATGCCGTGCTTATTGCAAATCTGGGAAGCGAACTCCTTACGCAGCACATGGATGGCGCAGCGTTGCGGAACTCCATTCTTCCGAAGCCACGCAAGAAGGCTTTTGGAATCTTTTCGACAACGATAACCATTCTTGCCAGCAGACCATTCACAGGGCGATTCGACAACAAACTTCCCCGTAGCTTTTTTTCGCAAATCCAGAAGCTCATCCCTAATAAAATCATCCATAAAAACCCGGGAGGAAGATTCCCTTGTTTTTGGATCAATATAGTCAGTTTTATAAATATGGATGGAGCTGTTGTCGAAGTCCAGCTGCGACCACATCAATTTGTCAACCTCATCGCGCCGCAGACCGCAGCCAATGGCCAAGAGAAAAATCTTGTATTCTTCTTTGCCCCGCAACTCGTTGTATGCCTTTCGCACCAAATCGTGGGCGGAAAACGTCGTGACATAGCGATGGCTTTTCTCTCGCCAAAATTTAATTTCCAAAAAGGGAGAGCCGAAGTTCTCCATTCCAATCGCCCTAAGATTTTTCTTCGCAAATAGGCTCTTTGCGCTGCGCAAAATGGAGTTCAGAGTGGTAATGGCTGACTCCCTGTCGAAACCCTCATTTATCCTTCGTTCCAGTGATTTCGAGCGCCAACCCTCCAATAGCTCCGGCGTAATTTTGGAAAGCTCAAGGGCGTCAAGCGACTCCAGTCGGGCCAAATTTCCTCCGTGCACATAGTCGTATTTTTGGGTCCCAAAATTCAGGCCAAACGCCTCCTCCAAAATTCGATACATTGCATCCGAGTACATCTTCATGGTCTTTTTTGCCAACCCACCGCGCCGGCGAATCAGGCCAATAAATTTTCCAACGGTAATTTTCTCCGGGATAGAAACCTTCCCCGCTTCGGAAGTCTGCTTCCTTCGGACGCCAAATTTTTCAAAAACCGCCCCCCATCCGCTGGCGCGCAGAAGAAAATAAGCTTCTAAAGCCCGTTCGGCTGCCAACTTTTTGTCCATGGTCTGGAGAAAAATTTTGTGTTCCTCGCCTCTGAAACAGAGCGTCACGTACCAGTCCGGATTTTCTACAGTTCTCCCATCCTTTGTCCTGTAGGTTGGCTTGTACAAACGCCCCTCCCAGAATTTCGCAGAAATTTTATCCCTCTTCGTTCCCTTAGTCATGCCTAAATGCATGGATGTTTTTCCACCGCAGGTCAAGAAATTTCACCGGGATTTTTTACACGGAAGGCCGCCCCAATTTTCGACCTCCAAGCCGCATTCCGCATTCAAAAGTTCTCTGGTGCGCTGTCCTGGAGGCCGCTCTAGAAAAGAAGCAAAAAAACCTCCATGGGACATGGAATTCAGTTCTTAAGTCCGATTCTACCTTTTAAAATTCTGTGTTTTTTTCTGGTTTTTAAGCAAATTTTCGGGGTTTTGTCGCAGTTTTGTCGCAGTTTTGCCGCAAGTTTTGTCGCAAGCTCTTTGGTTGCTGGAGCGGGCTGCAGGGTTTTGTCGCAATTGTCGCAGATTTTCCTAAAAATCTATTCTCCACCCTCATCCATAAAATCACTTTAAACACCTAAGAATTTTGCATTCCTCCATAAGCAGCCAAACGCCCAATGGAAAGTTTTGACTCGGAAGGCGGCAATGGAAACCAATGAACAAAAAATTTACGGGTGGTAAAAATCAAGCAGGCTCCAAATCGGGCTGAACCGCCCTGGGCAATGGCCCGGGGTGTGGCTCCTAGAGGCTGGTGGCGAGAGGCGGAATCGAACCGCCGACACAAGGATTTTCAGTCCTCTGCTCTACCGACTGAGCTATCTCGCCCCCACGGATCGAGTCATACTGGTCCACGCAGCAACGGCTCGTCAATGATTTTCTTTTGCAGCAGCAGGGTTCAAGGACGCGACGGATTTTTGGGGCACATTGTCCTTGTCGGTGGAAAAAAAATGTCCCTCCTGGTGTCCATGGACGAGTGGTCTGAAGTTATGGTGCTGGGGAGTGGCTGTGCCGGTTTGACGGCAGCCATCTACCTGGCCCGGGCAGGACTGGCACCCTTGGTATTGGCCGGTGCGCAGCCGGGCGGACAGCTAACCACAACGGCCGAGGTGGAAAATTTTCCCGGATTTCCCGATGGAATTGGTGGCTACGAACTTATGGAACGGTTGCGGCGCCAGGCGGAACGATTTGGGGCACGTTTTGTGGGCGATGCGGCCGAAGAACTTTCCCTTTCCGGCGAAAAAAAAATTGTGCGTGGTGCACGTTCCTTCGGTTGCCGTGCCCTTATCATTGCCACAGGATCATCCCATCGACCCATCGGCGTACCAGGAGAACGGGAATATTTTGGCGGCAAGGGCGTAAGCGTTTGTGCCACCTGCGATGGAGCTTTTTATCGCAATGGGACGGTTGCCGTTGTGGGAGGTGGGGACGTTGCCGTTGAAGAAGCCCTTTTTTTGAGCCGCTTTTGCCAGCGGGTGTACCTGGTTCATCGCCGTGGCACTCTGCGTGCCACAAAAATTTTAGCCGATCGGCTGGCAGCGACTCCCAAAATTTTGCCACTTTGGCATCGCATCGTTGAGGGGATTGAAGGAAATGGACAGCGGGTCACCGCAATTGCCCTGCGCCACCTGGAAAGCGGGGAACGTTCCGTACTGCCCTGTTCCGGCGTGTTTCTTGCCATCGGCCGCATTCCCAATACGGATTTTGCCGAAAAAGTCCTTGCCTGTGATGCAGATGGCTATCTCATTGGCCTAGAGAATAACCCGGTCGCTACCGCCGTTCCTGGAATTTTTATCGCCGGAGACTGCGTCGATCGCACCTATCGGCAGGCCATCGTTGCCGCCGGCACGGGTGCCCAGGCTGCCATTGCAGCGGAACGGTGGCTGGCATCGCAGGTGTAGCAGCCAGAACGATTGAATGTTGGCCCACAACCTTGCTACCACACGTAGCGCCGCCATCCGTCCATAATTTTTCGCGATTCGGACAGGTAGGATAGCAGTTCCCGTCGTCCAATTTCCTCTTCCCGTTGTGGAGTTTGCGCATCAAATCCCCGATGGCTATAGCGGGGAAAAAATGGCCTGCCTCCGGCCAGGGAAAGGTGTAAATCCAGGCAATGGTCACAGAGCGGGTCCTGTGCAATGCCATAGATGCAGCCGGCTATGGTGCGCAATTCTTCGGCGTTGTCCCAGGTGCGGCCCAGAATGGCATTGGATCTGTGCAATTCCCCGGCCTCCGTAATTTCGGAAATTTTTTCCAGGTCGTGGAGTGCGTGGCAAAATTCGTGGAAAAGAATGGAGGTTAGGGTGGCCGGCTTGGCCCCAATCCCTCCGGCATTGTCCAGGCAATAATACTGGGAACCGTCGCGGCTTAGGCCATTGTCATCGAATAGGTTGCGATTTGTTAGGATGGCAAAATCTTTGCGAGAATAGTAGCTGCCATTGATGGCACGGTTGACCAGCCGTATTTTTTGCTCCTTGCCGGCAATGGATGCCTTTGTGGAAAGTAGACGAAATAGCGTCCGGCCAACGATGTTGGAACAAATTTCATCCAGCACGGGGGAAAAAATGGCATCATAGGCTAAAATTTCTCCCAAACGTTCCCGCACCTCGCCATCCTGAATCTGGGAATAAACCCAGCTTTCGTCAAAGGTTAGGTGCAACCTTCCCACATCTTCTATGAAAAGATCTTCCCGAAACACCGCATCCGCCATGGACAATGGAAAGTGATTTTTGAAAAAACGGCAAGCAACCGCTGGAAAAGCCTGAAACCAATTCGTATCCTAGGGAGACAATCAAAAAAAATTTCTGCCATTTTTTGCCGCCATGCTGCGAAAATGCCTTGTCGATTTCTGCGGCCGCACTACAATCAAATTGGCTATGGCTTCGCTAGAGCGTCCCACCTCTCCGTCGAAGACCATCATTTTCCTGCGGCAGTTCTCAGAAGTTGCCGACGATCGTGAAAACTTTTGGGAAACACATCGGCTTTCGACCAGCATCCCACCGATCAAGGGTCAAAATTTTCTTCTGAAAGAACAAAAATACCGCTCCCCGGTGGAAGAAAAAAGCTCAAATTGCGATGGTTTCAAAAAAATGGAGAGGAATGGCGATGGCATGCCATCAATTTTTTAATTTGGTTGCAGAGCCCTGGATTCCCGTATCCGACGGCGAAGGAAATTTCATTTATCTATCTCTGGAAGAAGTTTTTGTGCGCAAAGATATCGTCGACCTTTCCGTTGGGCCGATGGAACGGATTGCTTTGATGCGCCTATTTCTTTGCATCATCTACGCTGCCAATGGGGTCGGCGACGGGGCGGATAGTCCCATGCTGGAAAGATGTGTGGCCTATCTTGCAAAATGGCGGGATCGCTTCTATCTTTGCCACGGCCAATATCCATTTTTGCAATATGCGGGCCTGGAAGGGGAGAACAAGCCATGGACGACACTTGCCTTCTCCAAAACATCGGGCAACAATTTGGTCATTCGCGGCAACGATGGAAGAAGCAATGGGAATGACGAATGGCAAACTGACATTGCGGCGCGTGAGTTGGCACTTTACCTTCTCACATTTCAAAATTTTCATGGCAGCGGAACGGCTGGAACTGGCACGTGGCAGGAAGAGGAGCTTCCAAATGCGGGCGGCAAGAGTGGACAGTGCAAAAATAACGTCCATCTCTTCATTTTGAAAAAATCTTTGGAAAAAACTTTGCTGGCAAATTTTGTACCCCTTGGAAAACTTCCTAAAATTTGCAACGATTTCCTTGGCCGCCCCGTGTGGGAAGGGTATCCGGAAAAGAATTTTTTTGAAAAAAATGCAAAAAATGCGGCAAAAACATTTTTGGGCCGTCTCGTTCCCTGGAGTCGGGCGGTGCTTTTGCGCCAACCCGTCGGAAATGGACCATGGCAGGTCTCCGTGGCAACTGGCCTGGAAAGAAAGTTTCTCTGCGAGGACGAGAAAGGAGATCAAAATGCGCCGGCCATGCGCGGTTTGACGACGACAATCATCGTCCAGAAGAAGGGCGGAAAGAATGAGACGGTTGAGAAAATTTTGAAAATAAATCCCAAAAAATCCCTTTGGCGGGATGCGCATGTGGTTGCACTGGCCGATTACAGAAGAGATCGCGATGGGTGGTCCATAGTCTGCGCGCCCATTCTGCGTCCCTTCCTGGAATCTCCAACATCCGATTACATCATTTGGTGCGGAGGCGTGGCCTACCATGGAAGAATGGGCGGGGCTGTGGAAATCGCCGTAGAAGACCATTGGCCGATTGGAAATGCCGCACTCCGTGGACAGGCGGAGCACAGGGAACGCTTCGTGGCCAAGGCCGAAGAAATGGCAAAAAAATTGGGCCGGGCCGGTGCAGAGTGCAAAAAAGGCGCCAAACTTTCCTCCGCCTATTGGGCGACATTGGATGTTCGGCAGGGATTGATGCACGAATTACTTCGGCAGGAGATGGCTCAGAAACAAGGTACCGAAAATGGCGGGAAAGGACAGGGACCGCTGGAGCGGTGGGAACGGGAGCTGCAACAGGTGGCATTGGCCATATTCGACGATGAGTGTGCGCCCCAAAATTCTGCCCAATGGGCGGTCTACGTGAGGGGTCGTCGCCAAATTTTTGAAACATTCAACGTGGGCAACGGCGATGGAAAATGATGCAGAAAATCGGCAGTTTGGCTTTGCCGCAGAATTGGAACGGCTCCATTCCATGCTGGGTGTGGCAAATGTTGGCCGGGCACTGGCCTGGAAGCTACGCCAGGGACTCATCCAGGAACGGGAACATGCGGCCTATGCCGTGGTGCGCTACGGCCCTGCCTTTTTCCCAAACGATCCGGCATTTTTTGTCCTGGCCCTGATGGCAGAAGCACCGAATGCCCACAGTTTTTATAAAATTTTGCAAAAAAAACATGCGACAGATGGGGGACAATCTGGAAATCAAAAATTGAGATGGGTCTTTGCTTCAGGCTTTGGCAAACTGAAGAAGGAGGTGCGGGATGTGCTCGATGGTCGATTTTGCACCCTGCTGGCCTGCGATGGCCGGGAAGCTTTGCAGATGCAATTGCGCAGCTTTTGGTTGGCAAAGATTCTAGAATACGGTGTGGCGATCAATTTTGACGGACTCTATTGGGACTTGAAAAAATGGGACGATGCGGATGAACGGTTCCAAATCCGTCGCCGTTGGGCAGAATCTTTCTACGTTGGCAACGAAAGGTCGCAATCGGAAAAAAAAGATGAAATTGTTGAAGATTGAATTGCCTGCGCGGGACGTGCACCGCACCGTCCGCAGCTGCGACGATTGGCATCGCCTGCTTTGGCAGGGGTTTGGCCACGGCCACGAAAGTCGTCGCTTTCTTTTTCGCGTAAACTGCGGAGATGGAACGGTGCAAATTCTTTTGCGCTGCCCGAAGGATTGGAGCTTTTTTCCAAAACTGCTGAAATGTCCCGTGCTTGCCTTTGGAGAAAAAGAAATTCCCGACCTTTTTTGGAACCATCCGTGCCATATCTTTTCCCTGCGGGCCGAACCGAGCATTTGCCGCAGCGTGGGCGATCCGCAGAAGCGGGGCAGGCGATGCTATCTGTGGCGCGAAGAAGAATGCCGGCAATGGCTTGAAAATCGCTCCAGCGATGGAATTTTTCGCTTTTTGAAAAAATCCATTGCAGTGGACCGTCTGGCCGATTCCTGCCCCATGGCCAGGCGCGGAGTTGGTTCGTCCAAATGCCTCTGGTGGCGGCGCATGACAGATTTTTCTGGACTGCTTACCGTGGAAGACGGAACAAAATTCAAAAAACTTTGTGCCGCCGGCATCGGCTGCGAAAAAAACTATGGCTGTGGGCTATTGCTCCTGCGGCCGGTAAGCGAAAAAAACATGCAAAATTTTGGGAAAGAAAGTCAATGAAACTGCTAGAAATTCACACATTGAAAAGTTTGCCCGTTTCCTGTGTCAACCGGGACGATGCCAACCAGGCAAAGACCGCCATTTTTGGAGGCGTGCGGCGGGCCCGCATCAGTTCACAGTGCTACAAGCGTGCCATTCGCCAAAAGGCCATCGCCCTGGATCCGGAAAATTTCTACGGCTGTCGCCTGGACCTTGGCAGGCAAAATGACGCAGATCTGGCAAAAAATTTGCAGCTATACTGCCAAGAAAATGGCTTTCCAAAATCCTTGTGGGAGGGGATAGATGCGGAAATTGTGGCAAAGTTTAGAAAAGATTTTTTTAAAAAACCGAAAAAGGATACGGATGGTAAAAATTCTTCCGATGCAATGATTTTTATTTCTCCAATGGAAATTATGGCATGTTCACAGGGGAATTGGAAAACGGCCGTCGGTGCGGACATTGCCCTGTTCGGCCGAATGGTTGCCGGCAATCCTGCCTTCAATGTGGAGGCGGCGGCCAGCTTTTCCCATGCCCTGTCGACCCACAGGGTGGATCCGGATGCGGACTTTTTTACCTGCGTCGACGACCTGGTGGCTGCTTCGGAGGATGGAGCGGGTGCGGGACACCTAAATTTGCAGTCCTTCCAGTCGGCAACCTACTACTATTATATCGCCATTAATTTGGACATGCTTTTTGACGAAAAGCATTTGAATTATATGAAAGAGGAAAAACGTGGCGAGTTTTTAAAAAAATTTCTTGAAGCCGTCATAGAAAGTCAGCCCTCTGCGAAGCAGCATTCCATGAACTGTGAGACCCGTCCAACGGTCCTGGCCATTGTCCGGGAAGGTGCGCCCATGCAACTTTGCAATGCCTTCGAACGACCCATTCAGGCGCCACGGGAAGGGGGATATTTGGCCCCATCTCTGCGAATGCTTTTGCAGGAATGGAAATTTGCCAAAAAACAGTGGGGCCTCGATGGAACGAACGGGTGGACGCTGTGCGAAATCAGCGAATATTGTAAAATTTGCGAAGAAGCATCTGCGCGGCCCGTTGGCCTGGGAAATTTTTTGGAACAAGTCAGCAAATGCTGTCTCGATCTTGTAACGAACGGGATAGCGTCCAAATTGAACGGAGGTTTTGCCAATGGATGAGGCAGGGCTGCTGGCACTGCGATTTAAGTCGCCCCTCCAATCCTGGGGGACGGACGCCAAATTTCCCTATGTTCGATCCACCCAAACCATGCCCAGCAAAAGTGGAGTCATTGGAATGATTTGCGCCGCAGATGGGCTGGACAAGTACGATCCCGATGGGGGCGGAAGGGAAGCGGAACAAATCCAAAAACTGCGAAAATTGTCCTATGAATTCTGGCAAATTGCGCCATGCCCAGACGAAAATTTGGATGGCAAGAGGTTGGAACAACAAAAAGCGCGACCCCAAATTCTTTTCGAATATCAGACCATTGGCGGTGGCTACTCCAGAGACGAGGCATCCCGACCCTGGGAAAAATGCTGCATTCCTGTTAAGGCTAGCGATGGCAAGCCTAGGGATGAGGATGGACAAGCTCTTCCCTATTGGCGTCATTACCTGCAGGATTGTGACTTCGTTGCCATCATTGGAGGAAATCGATCGACGCTGGATAGGATTGGGGCTGTTTTGGAAAATCCAAAATGGGGAATCTGGTTTGGGACAAAGTGCTGTCTGCCATCGACGCCGCTGGTGGAAAGAATTTTTTCATCCAAGGCCGAGTTGGAAGAGGAATGGAAGAACGGTACGCACATCATCTTTAGACATGCCCGCTCGCGAAAAGAAGAAAATGGTTGCCACCGTCGCATCCGCTGCCACCGAACAACGAATGATTTTTCTTCAACTTCCACGCGCTGGGCGGACGAACCATTGAGTTTTCGCGACCGGAGCTACGCCATTCGATCCATCGGAGAAGAATTTTTTCCATGAAATTTTTGGCCCGTCCTCCCCTGGAAGCCTTGGCACAAGCCCGTGACCGGTGGACTCCTCTATTTTTTCAGCACGGCCGGCTGGAAGTGGACGACTCCAGCGTGCAATGGCTTGGTGCCGATGGGACGGTCTACCGCATTCCGGTTGCTACCCTGTCCTGCATTCTCCTTGGTCCAGGAACGACGGTGACCCATGCGGCCATCTGTGCCTGCTCCGACTCCAACACGCCCATCTGCTGGATCGGCGATGAAACCATGCGATTTTACACCATGGGCCAGAGTGCCACCAATGACAGTGAAAATGCCCGGCTGCAGGCCAGCTTTGCGGGGCATCGGACAAAAAGTGCCGACATTGCGCGCCGCATGTTTGCCATCCGCTTCGACGATGAAGAAATTGTGAAGGGAAAGACAATCCAGGAGCTGCGGGGAATGGAAGGTATTCGGGTACGGCAGCAGTATGCCCAATTGGGTGCGGAATTCGGCGTGCCATGGAAGGCTAGGTCCTATGACGTGAATTGCTGGCATCTGGCCGATGACATCAACCGTGCCATTTCAGCTGCCAACGCCGCTCTTTACTCCATGGTTACGAGTCTTATCGTATCCCTTGGCTTCTTGCCCCAGCTGGGATTTATCCACACCTCCCACATGCTTTCCTTCACCTTCGACATTGCCGATATTTTTAAGGCAGAAACGAGCTTTACGGCGGCATTTGCGGTGGTGAAAGAGAAACCAAATCCCAATGCACTGGAAGAAAGTGTGCTGGAACGGTTAAAGGAACTTATTGAAAAAGAAAAGCTATTCACCCGCATCCCCAAAACGATTTTTCAGCTCTTTGAAAGAAATTTATGATGGTAATCGTTGCGGAACACACGCCGGATTGTGTCCGCGGCGTACTCAAGCGCTGGTTTTTAGAACCAAAAGCCAACGTTTTTGTGGGCTCTGTGAACGCGAAGGTTCGCAAAAAAATTCTGGAATATGTGCGCAACTATTCCAGCGATTGGCATTGCCATTGTCTTCTTTGAAGATTCTTCTTGCCAGGGTTTCGCCATCGATTTTTTTGGTAGGCCAAGCAGGGCGCCAAGGCGTGTTTGCGGATTGCAGTTGATGGCAGAGAAATTTGTGGATGAGAGTCGTATTCCGTTCTAATTACACGCCGTTTTTGTCCATCCAGTCACCCGGAGCATCGCCAGGGAGCACTATTTCCCCCGCGTAAGCGGGGATGGTTCGGGATTCCCATCTCCCACCAGCGGCCTTCCTGTGTTTCCCCCGCGTAAGCGGGGATGGTTCTCCTGCCGCCACGCTGACGATGAGCGCGCGGACGTTTCCCCCGCGTAAGCGGGGATGGTTCGATTTTTTTAGAAAATTTCCCGGCTGCAGCTTTGTTTCCCCCGCGTAAGCGGGGATGGTTCGATTTTGCGCAGCGAATGCCAGCCGCGGAAGGGGTTTCCCCCGCGTAAGCGGGGATGGTTCGGCAGCCAGAGGGGAACGGTTTACACTGACCGAGTTTCCCCCGCGTAAGCGGGGATGGTTCGAGCCTATATATAGGATGTTGCCATTCGAACTTGTTTCCCCCGCGTAAGCGGGGATGGTTCGACTGGTGGGAAAAATTCTCGACAAGGCCAGACGTTTCCCCCGCGTAAGCGGGGATGGTTCGTCCTTGAAAAGGAGGGATTTTACTTCGATCGGGTTTCCCCCGCGTAAGCGGGGATGGTTCAACTCGTTCCCGGTGCAGTGTCCTCTGCTGGGAGTTTCCCCCGCGTAAGCGGGGATGGTTCGGCCATGGATGGCAAAACAGGCGACGGATATTTGTTTCCCCCGCGTAAGCGGGGATGGTTCTTCAAAACTTCCATCCGTCCCGCGAATCTGGCAGTTTCCCCCGCGTAAGCGGGGATGGTTCTGTCCCCCTCCTCCGCCGGACGAATGGTACAACGTTTCCCCCGCGTAAGCGGGGATGGTTCTTAATCTTTGCCTGAATTTCGCGTTGGATTCAACCTTCCGCCTACCCTGGCAGAGCTCGAACCTGCTACCAATCGGTTTATAATCGAAAGTTTGGGATCAGGTCGCGCATCCTGGCATGGTCCAAAAGTTCTTTTTCCGCGGAGCGCATCAATGCCGCACCCTCTTCCGTCGCATCGTCCAACCCTGCCAGGTGCAGCCAGCCGTGGACCAGGTAGAGAGCAATTTCGTCCCCGAGTGGCACTCCGTGCTCCTTTGCAGACCTGGCAGCGTAGCCAACGGCGATGCAAATTTCTCCCGCGAACCGTTCTGCCGGATTGCCGGGAAATGTGATCACGTCGGTTGGCGTCGGGTCGGATAAAAATTTTCCGTGCATGGCAGCCATTGTTCCATCGTCCAGCAGGGCGATGGAAAGTTCACCGGATGGGATGGAATAGCGGCCCATGGCATCGATTGCGGCAATGAACAAAGCCACAGCCTTTTGCGAAAATTGCAGCTCCCCCAGGGGGCTATAGATCGCCACGGAACGCGCCATTGCCAATCACTCCAGCTCACCGCGGTAGGTCAACTCCGTGTACAACTGTCGAGCCAGGCAATCCAGAAGGATGGCAACCCGATTGCTACGATTGGCGAGGCGGTGGACACCGTCTCCACAGGCAGCAACGGCATAGGTCCCCGCGGGCCAGGCCATGGCAAGTTCTCCTCGTACCGTCTCCAGCTGGTATGGAATGAATGGATTTGTGGAAACCAGCAGCACGGACCCTGGCCGTGGCCGCTGCTGTGCTAACCACGCGCGCACCGTATCCCTGGTATTTGGCCGGCTGCCATTTGGATGCATGGGTACGGCGACGAGCATGGCCTGCCCGTTTTGGGAAAAATATTTTGCGAGCAGCAGCTGGGCTGCAGCAGCCTCGTCGGCGACAATGGCGGTCAGCGGGTCAGGTCCATCGATGGTCGGATCGATGGGTCGACGGCCGCAAAGAAATGCCAGCTGGCCATGGGAAACTACTCCGCTATCCAAATAGCGGCGAATGAATTCGGCCTGGCTCCGCATCATGGGAATGCTCTGGCCCAGTAAAATCAGGTAGTCATAGTGTCCAGGCGGCGGATCAACCGGCTGCAGCATGCCAAGCTTTGCTAGAAGTGGCTGCAGATCGTCCCACAGGCCCTCATAGGGTGAGTCTGCCATCCGATGCCGCTCCAGGGAGGCCGGTCTGAGCAGATGCCGCTGGGCATGGGCATTGATCGATGACGCCGTGGTTCCCCATTCCAATCCAAGCAGCCGACCCACCGCCAATAGCTCATCCCGTGGCTGGCCATCGGAATTTAGCAGGGATAGGCCAGCCAGCATGGAGGGAACGCAACAGCCCAGCAATAGAATCGCCGGTGCGGACAATGAACGCCAGGCCATACCCCTACATATTGCTGTACACATTGGTAACATCCTCCAACTCTTCTAGCTTTTCCAAAAGGTGTAGGGCCTTGGCCGCCGTGGACTCGTCGGATACCTCAACGATGGTGGTGGGAATGTGGGCAATTTGCGCCGATTCGCAGGGAACCTGTGCCCGTTCCAGCGCCTGGTTTAGCGCATAGAATGTCTCAAATGGGCAAAGAATTTCAAACTGTCCCTCCTCTTCTCCGATGTCATCGGCACCATTTTCCAGGGCCAATTCCACGAGCTTATCTTCGGCAATGGCATGGCGTGGAACAAAGAACTGGCCACGCCGCTGAAAACTAAAGGCCAGGGATCCGGATGTCGCCAGCGTGCCGCCGTGCTTGGAGAACGTGCTACGAACTTCTGAAATTGCCCGGTTGCGATTGTCCGTGGCAACTTCTACGACAATGCCAATGCCGCCTGGGCCGTAGCCTTCGAATGTCATTTCTTCGATCACAGTTCCAGGAATGTCGCCGGTACCTTTTTTGATGGCCCTGGCCACGTTGTCCGCCGGCATGTTGACCATTTTTGCCTTTGCCATGCAGGCGCGAAGACGGGGATTAAATTCTGGATCACCACCGCCTTCCCGGGCGGCAATTGTCAATTCTTTGCCCAAAAGACTGAACAATTTTCCTCGCCGTGCATCGATCACCGCCTTGTGCCGCTTCGTCGTGGCCCACTTGCTATGCCCTGACATTGCACCCACTACCTGGCACCGTCCGATGTACTGGCAAGCTTTTTCCCACCCTAAAGAAATGCTGGCCGCAGCAGTGGCAAGCTTTGCCAAATGCATGGACGGTGGGCATCATTGTCAGGATTAGATTTTTTCTAAAATCTTTGTCCCTTCGCAAGACGCTTCTCCGTTAGCATGTTCACCCTGTGTTTCCGTGGTTGAGGCATTGCTTTGTTCTTCGATCATCTTTGCAACTTCTTCGACTGCCTTCTTTGCAGCAGCATCCTCCCCATTGCGAATGGTTTCCATGAGCTTCCTGATATTCTGTGATGACATCTTCACATGGTTGCGATAGATGGCCAGATATACCACCTTGCCAAGATTTCGCCTTTTGTCGTTGATTAAGCCGTATTTCTCAGCCACCCGATCTATGAGGCAGCATGACTCATCCATCCGATAACTCACAGGCGTACTCCCCTCACTTTCCCGTTGCCGACGGAGTTTCTCTGACTCTTCCAACGCTCTCTCCTCGAACCCTATCGCATCATCCGCTGACGTAGGGATTTCGATCTCCATTTCCTCCTCTGACGCTGACGCATTCACCTCTTCCGGAGTGGGAGCGCCGACGAACACCCAGGGTTCATCATTGCTTGGCGCGTGGCAGAACCTCACTGCCTCCCCTAACTCTTCCTCCAAGGAAGGCCTCATCCACGGACAGTAAATTCCGTCAATTGTGCTACCCACGATCTCTCCCAGGGACGGACCCTTTTTTTGCAAAATGTTAAAAGTTGCTTCGTCGATGCCGATTGCTTTTCCCTCCTCGCCCGCGTGGCGCTGCATTCTGTAGTATAGATAGACATCCTGGCCGTTGTGTATGGCGGAGCAACAAAAGCCTACGAGAAACCATATCGCAGCACCTACCCCAACCACCATGGCTGCGGCCGGTACAACATAAAATATTATAAACATAATCGGGAGAGCTATGGTCGCCGCAAAAGCGATGCCGACTGCGGCGGCTACGGACTCCACCCCACCAAAGAAACTCATAATGGACATGCAAGCGCTGGCCGCTGGCTTGATCAAAAGAAACGCGTAAAGAGATACCGCGAGGCTCAAGGAAACGGAAACAACCGTTAACACCAGCCCAACTGCAGTGCTGGCCACGACCGTCCCAATGGCCTTGCCTGCCGACCGCAGCCCGGCTGCATTTGGATTTGAACTGAAATTCTCCCTCGCCGAGATGTCCACGGGAGATGTTAGGCTGTTTTTTGCAAAAAGTTAACAAAAATCAGCGGGGCCCACCGCCGCCAATTTTTCAATGTGCGGACAGGTTGCGAAAAAAAAGTGGTGCGATCATCGCATGCGGTAGCTTCCGTGGCAATTACTTCGGTGCAATTGGCCAAGGGATGGGTTAAAATTCTTGACCAATTGCTAAAATTTTTACAAACTCCCTGCGGAATGGCAACTTCGTGGGAGATGCAGGACCTGCTGGTCTATCTGCTACTGCGGGACCATTTGCTGCGACCTCCGGCAGAAATTCCTCCGCCAATTGCCATTGGCAAGGACGAAGAGCAGGCAGCGTATGCTTTGGGACTCCAGCTGCTACAAAAAAAAGATTTTACCTCGGCACTGCAGCTTTTTTCCATGCTCCATCTGCTGGCGAACGACCGCATCTCCTACGAAATTGCCATCGCCGTGGCGCTATTTTCTGCAAAAAATTTCTACGATGCGGCCTGCCACTATCTTGCGGCCTATCTATCCCGGCCGACGCAGCCGGAACTTGCCCTGTGGGCCGTCTGGAGTCTGATGCATGCCGGACAGTTTGAGGCCGCTGCATCGCTATTGCGGGCCACCTTGGTGCTGTGCCAATCTTCGCAGTGGCGGTCAAGCGATCCAAAAATCGTGGCAGTGGCACGGCAACTGCTCGAAGTGATAGCAAAGCGGCTGGCGGGTGCGAAGGCCCAACAAAATGGATGGAAACATTTTTGGGGCCGATTTTTCAAAAAAGAACGGCAGGGTGGAAAATGCCGTGCCGCACGGAAAATTTTATGTGCAGGTGGCCGCATGGCTGGCGATGGGACAGCTGCGGTCAAAAAAATTTTAGTCGAAGGATCGGCCGTGCTCCATCGAGCGGCGGTTGCAAAAACTAATTCATAGTAAAGGAAAATACCATGCCCTATATTGAAAATCCGACTAGTGAAAGTCCGTACACCGACCAAAGTTATTTAATCTTACTGCGGGAGAACGCGAAGGCGGGCGATTCCATGATGGATGAGCTGCGAGAGAATAGAGAAGAATTCTTTGATCAGCTCGGAATAACAGAGGTAGATAATGTAGTATACAATGAGGTCCTGGATTTTTTCAACAATGTCGAAGCAATTCTTGTCACCCCTTCCAACGCGACCGCTGAGTCACAGGCAGCTCAAGATGCAGCACAAATTGCCGAGCTATGGGACAAACTAAGCGTCAATGCAAAGGAGCTTATTGTTCAACTGACGCACAGCGTTGCCATCGTGCCAGGTACTACGACAGTGATCGTATCTGGCCCGCAGTCGCAGTCCATGGCGGCTCTCCTGACGCGCATGTTGCAAGTATTATGCAACATAGTGGAGACCAACAATACAATGCGGGCCATGCTGGCGGTTGCCGGGATGAACCAGTTGCTGTTAGGCTACGAATCTACCTTGAAAAGTACCGCGAATCAGAAGGAAGCGGCAGCAGAGACCCTTGAGGGCGCCAAATACAAATACGGTTCGCAGATCGTGGCCGGAAGTATACAGGCAGCATTCAGCGCTGCGAGTCTGTTTGCTGGCTCCGCAGGCCAGGCCGTCAGCGGCGTTGGACAAGGACTTGGCCAAATAGCCACTGGTATTGGTGGGCTTGACTCAGCACAGCACGACTTTACAGCTTCCACGCTAAGGGCAGATGCCCAAGAATTTGACGCCCAAGCGACACTTGCCAACGCCATGGCCAATAAATTGGAATCCTCGGCGCAGAATATTGGACAACAAATCACCCAACTACTCCAGGCATTCGTCTCCATCATCGATCGCTACTTTCAGATCGTGAACTCCATAGCCCAGGCCCGTTGAGGCGGGACAGACTCTTTTATACCTTTTGCAACCCAGGGCTGTGCTTGGCTTCGTATTCCTGTTCCAGCTGTTCCGTCTCCTTCTGCCAACTGGATTCGCAGGCACAGCGTGCGCCAACAATTCCACCAGCAAGCGCTGCAACGCCGACGCCACCGCCGACGCAGGGACCGATGATCCCGGGCTCTAGCACCGCTCCGATGAAGATGCCACAGAGGATGGCAGAACCGCCCAGCGCGAATAGCAATATCGAACCTAGCCGGGTTGGCGTATTGCACACGGGCAAATGGTCCGCATAGCGTGCGAGCAGATTCTTCTGGTCATCATTTAGATAAATATCATTGCGAATGTCCATCCGGACCTGCGCCCGATTGGCCTCTACCAACGCCTCGCTGATGCCATTCGGGTTCGGGCAAACCGGACCGTCGCAGATGCCCCCTTGCAGATTCAGCGCGGACACGGCCAAATTCCACCTCGGCACGCCGTTCTCGTCCATGGCACCATGCAGCGCACTATTGCGCCAGGCGTCTGCGCCGGTGTAGCGCACCTCTGAAATTGGCAACTGTCCCCGGCCCGTCTGGAGACGGCGCTGGGGTGGGTATTGGTAAACCTGCACGGGGGCCGTGGATGGCGGTGGCATGGACGGCAGTGGCGGAAGGGATTGGCCGCTCTGATAGAACGGCTGCGAAGCATAGGAATGCAACGGGGCGGTGTCCGGAACCGGGTCCGCCGTACGCACGTCCTGCTGGAGAAGAAGGCCCGTCACCATGCCTTCCAGTTCGGCCCGTTTTTGAGGATCCAAGTCGTATCCAGCAACGAGTCCCTGCATAAAGCCGGAACCATCCACCGTGGGATTTCTCCTCAAATAATCCGCCGCAGTCCGGGCCAACGCACCAAGGTCAACGCTCATGGGACCCGCCAATGCGGGATCGGGAACGACGTCAATAAAAAAACATTTAATTTAAATTTTATTGTGTGGCATTGTGCGTAAATATTTGCCATACAATGAAAATTCACATTTCCTAATCGTATCTTTTTTTTCCAATGGCCGGTGGCGGCCATGGCCGGCCACCCAACCTTTCGTCCGGCCATGGGTGCCGATGGCCGCGCAAGATTTTCTCCATCCGCATTTTGGGATGCAATTGATCGGTTTGTTCTTGACAGTCCTGGCCCAATCTCTGCCATTTGGCAACCGCGCGGGCATGGTTTAGTGGCAAAACCCCAGCCTTCCAAGCTGGTGATGTCGGTTCGATTCCGACTGCCCGCACCGGAAATTGCGACTGGCTATGGCAAAAAAGAAGGTGAACGGAGGGGCTGGGCAGACCCTGGTGATTGCGGAAAAGCCAAGCGTTGCCCGGGACATTGCCAAGGTTCTGGGTGCTACCCGCAAAAATGGCGATAGTTTGGAAAGCGATAGCCACGTGGTAACTTCGGCGCTGGGCCACCTGGTGGAGCTGTGCATGCCAGAAGATTTGTCGCCCACCCTGCGCCGCTGGTCATTGGCAACGCTGCCCATTCTTCCGGACCGCTTTTTGCTAAAAGTTAGCGAGGCAACGAAGGATCGCTTCGCCCATCTGTGCCAACTGCTCAATTCCGATGCCATCGGTGAGGTGATCAATGCCTGCGACGCTGGCCGGGAAGGGGAATTGATATTTTCCTATGTCTACGAACTGAGTGGCTCCACGAAGCCATTTCGCCGGCTATGGCTGGTTTCCATGACGGCAAAGGGCATTGAAGATGCGCTGCAGCACCTGCGGCCAGCCGAAGAAATGGCACCGCTGCAGGCCGCTGCCCGCTGCAGATCCGAGGCGGATTGGCTGGTGGGAATCAACGGCACGCGGGCCATCACCGTCCGCCGCATGGTGGGAAATTCCGTTGCCTCCGTCGGTCGCGTACAAACCCCCACCCTTGCCCTCGTCGTGGCGCAGGACAGGGCAATCCGCAGCTTTCAGCCGGTCTCCTACTGGCGGGTCATTGGCAAATTTTCCCTAAAAAGTGGCACCTACGAAGGTGTCCATCGGCCGGCAGATGGCGATGGCGATGGCCGCATCTGGGATGAGGAGGTGGCACGGCGCGTCCGGGACGAGACTAGCGGTGAAATGCGTGGGACGGTCGTGGATAGGCGAAAGCGCAGCCGCCAGTCACCGCCACGGCTCTATGACTTGACAACGCTGCAACGGGAGGCAAACAACCGTTTTGGCCTGTCGCCACTGGCAACGCTCCAAATTGCCCAGCGGCTCTACGAGGTTCACAAATGCATCACCTACCCGCGCACCGATGCCAAGGCGCTGCCGGAGGACTATGGACCGGTTTGCCGGGAAACGATCAAGGGACTTGCGCAGGACTACGGGCCGCTGGCGGAGGACATTTTGGCCATCCACGGCATCGGGGTGGAAAATCGAAAAATTTTTAATAATAAAGATATTAGCGACCACTTTGCCATCATTCCTACGCCGCAGCGGCCCGGGGAATTGAAGGATTTTGAGGCAAAGATCTACGCCATGGTGGTGCGCCGCTTTCTTGCCGCATTCTACCCGCCGGCGGAGTACGATGTCGTCGTGAGGACAACCACGGTGGCCGGCCATGCCTTTCACAGCGAAAGCCGTGAGCTGGCCGTTCCCGGATGGTTGGCGGTCTACGAGCGGGATCGGCCCGGCGATGAAAATTTACTGCCATCCGTCGGCCCGGACGATGGCCAGCCGCCCACGGCCGCTGTGGTTGAGGTGCAGCTGCTGGCGGAAAGGACAAGGCCGCCGGCTCCCTACACCGAGGCAACGCTGCTGTCGGCCATGGAGACAGCCGGCAAGCTGGTGGCAGACGAGGAGCTGGCGGAGGCGATGAAGGAAAAAGGACTTGGCACGCCGGCCACCCGGGCGCAGATCATCGAAAATTTAATCACAACCCGCTACCTGCAGCGGGAGGATCGTCACCTGCGGGCAACGGACAAGGCGGAGCAGCTCGTCGACTGTTTGGATGCCATGGGCGTGGATGCGCTGCGGAATCCAGCCATGACCGGGGAATGGGAGTGGAAGCTGCGAAAAATTGAAAAACGTCAGCTGGACAGGCCCACGTTCATGGCGGAAATTGCTGCTTTGACGAAATCTATGGTGGAACGCATCTGCTCCTACGATGAGCTGGCGACTGGCAATACCAGGCCGAGCGCCATCTGCTCACCGCTGGATGGGCAGCCGCTGCTGGAAACCTTGCGTGGCTACGTGACGGCGGACCGAACCATCACCATACCCCACAGCTATCTGGGCCACAGGATGTCGGCAGATGAGGTGGTGGCGCTGCTGCGGGATGGCCATACGGCCCAAATCGATGATTTTCGTTCCCGTGCGGGAAAACTTTTCTGCGCGTCCCTGGCGCTGCAAAATGGCCACGTGCGGCTTGTCTTTGCGGACAATGGTGCGGAGCGGGCACGGCAGGAACTGGCCGGTAGCACGGCCGACGATGTGCTGGGCACTTGCAGGCGCTGCGGTGGCAAGGTGCTTTGGACGGAGCAGGCGGTGCTCTGCGAGAACCAGGCCGACGAATCCTGTCCCTTCCGCCTGGGTCGGCGCATGCTGGGCCATGAATTTTCCAGGCCCGAGGTGGAGGCATTGCTGGCCAGCGGCAGGTCCCAACTCATTGAAGACTTCATTTCCAATCGTACGGGCAGACGGTTCGGCGCCTATCTGCTGCTTGACGGCAATGGGAAAATTTCCTTTGAATTTCCCCCCAGACCTCCGAAGGCTGACCGGCAAAAAAGAAAAACTAGGAAGCGGAATGACGATGCTGCAACACCTGCTCCAGTCACGCCATGAGGCGCTGATTTTTGACTGCGATGGCACCATCGGCGACACGATGGGCATTTATTTTGACGCCTGGAACCGGGCCATTCGCACCATGGGTGGCCCGGTTCCGGTGGAGTGGGCTACCTTCTGCGCCAACGGTGGTCGCAGCTTTGCCAGCACACTGGCGGAGTACAACGAACGGCACGGTTGCCGACTGGAAGAAAAGGAATTTCTACGGCTGGTGGACGGCTACGTCGGCGATCGGCTGGCCTACTGTCAACCGGTCATGCCCGTGCTCAACCTCATCCGCGCAGAGCGGCGGCGGCCCATGGCGGTTGCGTCCTCGGGACCGCGAAAAAATGTGCATCGTGTGCTGCAGCGGCAGGGGATTTGGGAAAAATTTCGGGCAGTTGTCACCATGGAGGACGTGGCACCGGACCGGCTCAAGCCAGCACCGGACCTATTTCTTTTGGCCGCACGGCGCATGGGGGCAAATCCATCCGACTGCCTGGTTTTCGAAGACAGCCCACTTGGGGTTGCTGCGGCCGGTGCGGCCGGCATGGCGGTGCAGGTAATTCCCACCAGCTGGTGGCACGCATCGCCGTGCCCAACGGCAGCGGTGGCATCGCCATCTTCACCGCGTGGATAGGCAGGCTCCTGGCATGGAACCCATCCTGCTTGTCCTCGCGGCGGGCCTCGGCCTGCGCTACGGCGGCCTGAAACAGCTGGAAAAATTTGGGCCACTGCGCCGTACTCTACTGCAGTATTCGCTGCAAACCGCACTGCACCACGGCTATGCGCGGGCAGTCTGCACCGTTTTGGAAAAAAATGTGGCCGCCATGGAGGAGCTGCTACGGCCACTGCGCACCCACATGTCCATCGAGCTGGCGATCCAAAATTTGGCCGATGGTCCGGCCAGCATTCCGCCCGGGAGGGAAAAGCCCTGGGGCACGGCCCACGCGGTATACGCGGCGCGCCATCTGCTGCCGTCACCCTTTACCATCGTCAATGCCGACGATTGCTACGGCGAAGAAGCTTGGGAGGCGATGGCAAATGTGCGCAGCCGGTGCGGCAGCGGTGCGGCGCTGGTGGCCTACCGGCTGGAAAAAACCCTGTCGCCCAATGGCCCTGTGTCCCGTGGAGTTTGCCAACTGGCCGGTGGACGGCTGGCATCGATCCGCGAATTTCATAAAATTTGCCGCGACGGGCTGGGAAATATCGTCGATGGGCCAACCGGCACGGTGTTTTCTGGCAACGAGCCAGTCTCCATGAATTTTTGGCATTTGCCACCCTTGTTTCTACGTTTTCTTGAAAAAGATGGAGTAAAATTTTTTTCCCACACCGCCGAACTGGCGGCCGGCGAGTGGGCACTGCCAGACGCCGTTGGCCGCTGGATGGCTGCCACCGGGACCCCCGTCCTTGGCCTGGTCACCGAATCTCCCTGGTGCGGCGTAACCCATCCGGAGGACCGCATTTGGGTGGAAGGATTTCTACATCGGCCCTTGACCGGCGATGGGGGGGAGCTATAAGGGCAAAATTCCGGAATGGGTAGCGATGTTTTGCAAAATGGGTCGGCGGACTACACCGCGGACAAGATTCAAAAATTGGAAGGACTGGATGGGGTGCGGCGACGGCCGGACATGTACATCGGCGATACCCACGAGCGCGGCCTGCACCACTGCGTTTTTGAACTCGTGGACAACTGTGTCGACGAGGCATTGGCCGGATTTTGCCACGAAATTTGGGTAACGCTGCATGCCAATGGGGCCTGCACGGTCGAGGATGACGGCCGCGGCATTCCGGTCGAGCCCCATCCCCGCTACCCCATGTCTGCCCTCGAGCTTGTCCTGACAAACTTGCACGCTGGAGGAAAGTTTTCCAAAGGGGTGTACCGGGTTGCCGGTGGATTGCACGGCGTGGGAGCCAAATGTGTCAATGCACTGTCGGAACGATTTGAGGTGGAGGTGCGCCGCGGTGGCAAGGTGCACCACATGGAATTTGCCAGGGGCAAGGTGTCCAGTGGCCTGCGCGTAATTGGCGATGCCCAGGCGACCGGCACAAAGATCACATTTCTTCCCGACGGAGAAATTTTTTCCCAAAAAGAATTTCGCCAAGAAATTTTGGCCAAGCGGCTGCGAGAACTAGCCTTTCTGAACCCTGGAATTCGCATCCGCCTGCTGGACGAGCGCTGCGACCAGGAAGAAACATTTTTTTTTGAAAATGGCATCGGCGAATACGTCACCTTCCTCAACGCCGGCAAGACCGTGATCCATCCCGATCCAATCCTGCTGTCCGGCAGCGGAACGGACAATGATTCGGCCCAGCCGGTGCTGGTGGACGTAGCCATCCAGTACAACGATTCCTACGGCGAGCAGGTCTATGCCTATGCCAATGCGATCTGCAACGTCGAAGGTGGTACCCATCTTTCCGGCTTCCGCACGGCCCTCACGCGGGTATTGAACGCCTATGCCCGGCAGAGTGGTTTGTTGAAGGAAAAGGATCCGACATTCACAGGCGATGACGTGCGAGAGGGATTGACGGCCATCATTTCGGTAAAAGTTTCCGAACCACGCTTCGAGGGACAGACCAAGACCAAGTTGTCCAACGGCGAGGTGGACGGCATCGTGCAGCGGGTCGTGGGTGATTCGCTCAAATATGCTCTGGAAACCACGGCCGGACTTGGCAAAAAAATTGTGGAAAAATGTCTCACCGCCGCAAGGGCTCGGGAAGCTGCCCGTAGGGCAAGGGAAACGGTGCGCAAGGGCGTCCTCACCGGCGGTGGCTTGCCCGGAAAGCTGGCAGACTGCTCCGAAAAGGACCCAGCCCTCTGCGAACTGTTCGTGGTGGAGGGAGATTCTGCCGGCGGCTCCGCCAAGCAGGGAAGAAATCGGGCAACCCAGGCCATCCTGCCCCTGCGGGGAAAAATTCTTAACGTGGAAAAGGCACGGCTGGACAAGGTTTTGGCCAATTCCGAAATCCGGGCCATGGTCACGGCGTGCGGCACGGGTTTGGGCAATGCCGACGACGGTTCGGCCTTTGACATCGGCCGCTGCCGCTACCATAAAATCATCATCATGTCCGATGCGGACGTGGATGGTGCCCACATTCGCACCCTGCTATTGACCTTTCTATTTCGCCAGATGCGGGGCCTCATCGAAGGTGGCCATGTCTACATCGCCCTGCCGCCGCTCTACCGCATCAAACGCCGTCGCATGGAGCGCTACGTGCGGGATGATGGAGAAATGGACAGCATTTTATTGGAAATGGGCTTGGATGGTTCGTCGCTGCTGCGGGTGGCCGACGGGCATGTGCTGGACAGAGATCGGCTGCAATCGCTGCTCGGACGGATCGTGAAGCTGGAAGCGCTGGGCCATGGCATCCGCCGCATCGGCTGCCCGCTTGGCACCTATCTGGACTGGAGGGCAGAGGATGGCTACCGGCCTCCCAAATATCTGGCGCGGGTGCGGGAAGGATCGGACGAAACCTTTATTTTTTTGGCAGATGACGATGCGCGGGCCAAATTTTATGGAGAAAATGGCGTGGCAGAAGGTTCCTTTGACAGCTCCTGGAGCCAGACACGCGAAGTAGATGGCCGCATTGTACATAGGCGCATTGTCCTGCAAGAAGTTTTGGAGGCCGATGCCCTTGGCCGGCTGCTACGGCAGATGGAAGATCAGGGCTTTGCGGTGGACCGGCTGTCGCCCACCGATGAACCATGCTACATTTTTCGCAGCGGCACGACATCCATCCCGTTGCGCAGCATTTTGGAACTGGCGAATGCCGTGCGAACAAATGGTCGCAATGGGCTCACAATTCAACGCTACAAAGGACTTGGCGAAATGAACCCATCCCAACTCTTTGAAACCACAATGGACCCTGAGCGGCGCAATCTGCTGCGGGTTAGCATCGCCGATGCTGCCCTCGCCGAGGCAACATTTTCCATGCTCATGGGCGAAGACGTGGAAATTCGCCGCTCTTTCATAGAAGAAAATGCCCTCAATGTGGCCAACCTGGACATCTAATTTTTTTTAAAATGGACGAAGAACCTGCTGCAATAGACGCATCCACGGCCACCGTGGACGGTCAACCTTTCACCGATGCCAGCATCGTCACCGTAATGCGTTCATCCTATCTGGACTACGCCATGTCCGTGATCGTCAGCCGGGCATTGCCGGACGTGCGGGATGGCTTGAAGCCGGTGCAGCGGCGCATTCTCTACGCCATGCTGCGGGAGGGACTGCTCCATGGCCGACCCTTTGACAAGTGCGCCGGCGTCATTGGCGAAGTTTTGAAAAATTACCACCCCCACGGCGATGCATCCGTCTACGATGCCCTGGTTCGCCTAGCCCAGCCGTGGGTGATGCGCTATCCACTGGTCATGCCCCAGGGAAATTTTGGTTCCATCGACGGCGACCCTGCAGCAGCCTACCGCTATACGGAATGCAAATTGCAGCGATTTGCCGAAGATTTGCTAAAAGATTTGGACGAAGAAACGGTGGATTTTCTTCCCAATTACAAGGATAGCACGGTGGAACCGGCCGTGCTGCCGGGGGCTCTGCCCAATCTACTGCTCAATGGGGCAACGGGCATCGCCGTTGGCATGGCCACCAACATCCCGCCCCACAATTTGGGAGAAATCGTGGCCGGTGCCATTGCCATCATCGACAATCCAGGCCTGTCGATGGATGCGCTGCTCGCCATCGTCAAGGGGCCGGATTTTCCAACGGGCGGCGAGGTCGTTGGCCTGGCGGGCGTGGAAAAATACCTGCGCACGGGCCGCGGCATCGTGCGGATGCGGGGCAAGGTGTCGGTTGAGGCAATGAAAAATGGCCGGGAACAGGTGGTGATAACGGAATTGCCCTACGCCGTGAACCGGGCAGCTCTCGTGGAAAAAATTGCCGAACTGGTCACGGCCAAGACCTTGTCGGAGGTGGGAGAAATTCGGGACGAATCGGCTGAAACAACCCGCATTGTGCTAGAACTTAAGCGGGGAGAAGTGCCCCGGGTTGTGACCAATAAACTGTTCCTCCACACGCCACTGGAAAGTTCATTCGGTGCCATCCTGCTGGCCCTGGACAGGCGTCGGCCCAGGTTGCTAAATATTCGGGAAATGCTGGACTGCTTTTTGGAACACCGCCGGGAAGTTGTCCGCCGCCGCATCCAGTTCCGTCTCAAAAAGGCAAGGGAGCGGGCCCACGTGCTTGCCGGGTTCCGCATTGCCCTGGATGCGCTTGATGTTTTTGTGCAAATCATCCGCGGCGCGGCTGACAGGGAAACGGCACGGATAGAATTGCTTGCCAGATTTCCACTGGACGGCAGGCAGGTGGATGCCATCCTGGAGCTGCGGCTCTACCAGCTAACCGGCCTGGAACGGACGCGCATTGAGGAAGAATACAACGAACTGGTTGGCCGCATCGCAGACCATGAAAAGACTCTAGGCGACGATGCTCTATTAATGAAGATTGTCCGCACGGAATTGGAGGAATTGGTTCGCGTCTACGGCGATGAAAGGCGTACACAAATCGTGCCAGCAGCTGGAGAATTTCGCATGGAGGACGTGGTGCCCAACGAGTGCTGCGTGATCACCGTGACACGGGATGGGTTCATCAAGCGGACGGCGGCCGATGCCTACAACCCACAGCGGCGGGGTGGCAAGGGTGTGATCGGAGCTGGCCAGCGGGAATCGGACGCCGTGGAGCACCTATTTTCCGCAACCACCCACGGCCACATTCTATTTTTTATGGACAATGGCCGCTTCTATGGCCAGCGGGTGTACGACATCCCCGAAGCAGCCCGGACAGCCAGAGGTCGCTCCCTTGTCAATTTGCTAGCCCTGCGCAGTGAAGAACGCATCGCCGCCATGCTCTGCGTAAAAGACTTCGACGGAAATGACAACCTCATCATCGGCACCCGGCGTGGCGTCGTGAAAAAAACTTCTTTGCAGGACTACCGCAATTTTCGCCGGGATGGAGCGTTTGCCATCAGGCTGGACGAAGGAGATCGGCTCATGGCCGCGCTGCTTACGACCGGCAACGATGAGCTCATGATTGTTACCCGCAACGGCATGTCCATAAAATTTTGCGAAACGGAGCTGCGGTCCCAGGGCCGGTCAACCCGCGGCGTGCGGGGAATTACGCTGCGGCCGAGCGACGAGGTGCAGCTGTTGGCCGTGGCAGATCCGGCCTCATCCCTGCTTCTGGCGACGGAGAATGGCATCGGCAAACGGTCCCATTTTTCCGACTATCCCATCCAAGGCCGTGGCGGGGTCGGCGTCATCGCCATGCGGACCCATGCCCCCATCTGTGCCGCATTGAGCGTCCACGACGATGGCCAGGTCATGCTGTGCACCCGCCAGGGCCAGGCGGTGCGCATCCGGGTATCCGACCTGCGCATCATCGGCCGGGCAACCCAGGGTGTGCGGCTCATCCAGCTGGCCGATGGCGACGCGCTGGTTGGGGTAAGCCCAATCGTCGAGGTTGGGGACGGGGATTGACCAACCGCAATGGCCGAAAATGGCGGAGGACGAAAAATCATCCACGTGGACATGGATGCGTTTTTTGCCGCCATCGAGCAGCGGGATGAGCCAAAATTTCGCAACAAGCCCCTCATCGTGGGCGGCAATCCATGGGGCCGTGGCGTCGTCGCCACCTGCTCATACGAAGCTCGTCGCTATGGGATCCATTCGGCCATGCCAAGTCGGCGGGCCGTCGAACTTTGTCCCCATGCCATCTTTTTGCCACCCCGCATGGAATACTATGCAACAATTTCCAAAAAAATTTTTGCCATTTTTTCCGAGTTTAGTCACCTGGTGGAGCCACTTTCCATCGACGAAGCATTTTTGGATGTTACCCACAATTTTTTCAATGAACCATCCGCCACCCGCCTGGCACGGCAGCTGCAGCGGCAAATTTTTTCGGCGACGCAGCTCACCGCATCGGCCGGCGTATCATTCAATCCATTCCTCGCCAAGGTGGCATCGTCCGTGCAGAAACCGAATGGTTTGACGGTAATTCCTCCGGAACGGGCCAGAAAATTTCTCGATGCTTTGCCAATCATTAAGTTCTACGGCGTCGGGCCGGCCACGGCAAAAAAGTTGGAGGCACGGCAGATTTTTTTTGGAGCTGACCTTTTTGCGCTTTCACAAAAAACTTTGGAAGAAATTTTGGGCAGGACGGGAAATTATCTGTACCACATGGTGCGGGGCATTGACCAGCGGCCAATCGTGGCAAATCGGGAACGCCAATCGCTTGGCAAGGAGGTTACATTTGCCGAAGATCTGCGGGAGGTGCAGGATGCATGCCAGGCATTGCGCCAACTTTCTTCCATCGTTGCCGCCGCCCTGCGGGAAGAAAATTTGCGCGGCCGAACGGTTACCCTAAAGCTGCGCTACGACAATTTTGAATCCATTACCCGCAGCATCACACTGGCGGAGCGCATCGACGGAGAGGACGATATTTTGGCAGCGGCCGAAGGACTGCTGCTCTCCAGGACAGAAGCCTTGACCCGCCGCATCCGCCTGCTGGGCATCACCGTTTCCTCCTTCACCGAGCCAAAATGCTCTGGGGAAGTCGGCTGGATTCAGGACGAATTTCCCTTCATGGCCCAGCTACGACGCCAATCAATGGCCTAAAATGCCGGCGAAATGGAACGTGGTCAAAAATTTTGCTTGCAAAAACTTCCACCCCATGCAATGCCCGGGCCATGAGTGCGACTATAGCCACGCAGAATATGCTGCCGCTGAATGTTTATCAATTTATCTCCGAACGAATTGGTTTTCTTTCCACCCCAACCAATACGGATTTATTGGCACTGTGCAGCTGCCCCAGGCCAAGCAATGGTAAATTGAAGGGGGAGCCGAAAGTGTCCTCCACCAATAACAAAAAGGAACCGTCCAATTTGGACTCTAGTTTGGACTTGGTAGATTCTAATGGTGAAGATGATAAAAAGGATTTAATTGAAATAGAGAATCAACCAGACGGTAAACAGGGTGATATTACGGTTTCCGTTGCAGTTGATGATGTGGCTGCAAAGGATCAGTCCGTTGCAGAAATCAATAAAGCCCTCGTCCTCGGCTTCTGTTCCAGATGGAAGCTTTCGGCGGAGCAAAAGCGGAACATCCTTACCTCAGAGCATCCCGATTGGCGTAATGTTGTCTTCTACGCAGCGGACGGGACGGTGCTGTCCGTGGTCGGTGCCCTTGCCCCATCCGCTAGCAATCAGATACTGCCCACTACCATGTCAGGCGGCTCCGCGAATTCTGAAAACAATGACATAGAAAAACAAAATGAAAAGCAGGATAAAAATTTTCCAAAATGTACTGCTTTCGTTGATGCCTTTATCAAAGAGGTGGGCTTTGTTTGCCTGAACAAGGAACACGCCAACAAGGGACCCCTCTACCTATTTCCTCCCGATGACAAAAAAGAGGGTGAAATGGGAGGAAATATGGTTGGCAAGTTGCTCGGCGCTGCCCACAGCAAAACAGCCTACTTTGAGCTACATGCAGATGGCACGGTCCATCCATTTGAAGATTCGCCGCTGACCTTGACCGGATGGCGCGCTTTGGTGAAAAACCTCTCCGCGGCCATGGTGGCCATCGGCGGTGTGATGGGTGTTCAGGGATTCCTGCAGGCCGGATCTTGCATCCTGTTCGCCGTTGTGGAAGGCGGTAGGATTGCCTTTTTCGCAATCTTGTCGTCATCGGCCTTCATTACTTCGCTCGGCAGCGCGTTCGTAGGGCTATTTCTCATTGTCATCGCCGTAACGTTGGACTACCTGCGCACCAGACCATAGGGTAGTTTTTTGTGGCTTTTTTCCGTACGGATGTGCCATGGCGGGCGGCGAAGGCCGCCCGATTATTTTTGCGTTGCCACGGGCAGCCTTTCTGTCTAACATGCAGAGGTGACCAATCCAGTTGATGCTATTGCCGCGCGGTTGTATGACATCTATTCAGCGGGCGATTCCTTAGAAAAAACTGAGCAGAATCAAAGCCAACAGACAGTGACAACGACTTCCACGGTAAGCAATGTGGTTAAAACGGATAATTTGTTCACGGACAGGCAAAAGGAAGAAGAAGGAAAGTTGCTTTTGACGTACCTGCTTGTGCATGTGTGGAAAATTCCTGCAAAGAAAGCGGCGGGCATTCTCAAAAATAGGGCGGTGCAATTGGAACAGCTCCGATTTTACGATGGCAAAGGGCAGGAAGTCGAAGTAGCCGACACGCTATGTGACGCTTGTCAGACGAATCCTTCTGGGAAAAACAAGGCGGATGCCATCACAAAAGTGCTTGAGGAGATTTTCTCAAATGTTTCCTACGCCAGGGTCAACAGCTTTAATAGCAAGGGGCCTGTCTACCTCGTACCGGACGATTCTGGACAGTTGGAACGGGACATTGTCGACCGCGGCCTTGCGGGGAGGCACGATAAGTTGGCGATCGAATTTATTTCTGCAAAAGACGGCCACCGCATAGTGGAAGACAGCGTGGCGCAGCCAACCGGCATACGGCTCCTTTTCCAGTCACTTGCAACCGTCCTGCTTTCATCTGGACCCACAGCCATTCTGACACTCACCATTCAGATAGCGAGTGGTACTGCCGCCGGCGGACCCATTGCCTGGATCATCGTCATTGGCATCGGCGGCGGGGCACTGCTCATTGGCATATTGTGCCGCTGGCTGGCCGTGCGTTGATCCGGACATGGCAAAAATTTTTAGCTTCCCACAAGTTGCGGATGCTCCACGCTTGTTCTTTCCCTGTGGTGCTGGCGCGGTTCATAGCTGTGGCTGCGACCGGTTGGACGGCTTTCCATTGCCCGATCGCCCACATAGAGATAGCCAATGCCGTGCACGGTGCGCAAAAAGTCGATGGCAGAGCAGCCATTGCTGCGAAAAAGATGGCGAATGCGCACAACGTACTGGTCAAGTGAGCGGCTGCGAATGTTGGCATAGAGGCCCCAAACCCGGTGGATCACGTCCTTGCGCGCCAGGATGACGCCCGGCGTTGAGGCAAAAACTGCCATCAAACCAAGTTCTTTTTTCCCAACCACCTCCACCTTGCCACCGGGGAATACCACCTTTAGGTCCTTGGGATAGACAACGGCACCGGCAAAGCCGAACGGCTCGTCCCTCAGCGTGGCATTTTCCGTCAAATGCCAATCCCTTGATGTTTCTGCCCGCCGTAGCACGGCGTAGATGCGGGCAACCAATTCTCTCACATGCAGCGGCTTTTGCAAAATATCATCGCCCACCTCCAAGGCGCGTAGCCGATCCGTCTGGGAGTGGCGATCGGCGATGAATATGGTGGGGACGTACTGGCCATTGTGCTGCAACCGTTCCAAGAAATCAATGCCCGAGTCCTCCTGCACCGTTGTGTTGAGAACCATGAGATTGATGAAGTGGTCGGCCAAAACCCTACTAGCTTCCCGCAGCGTGGATGCTCCAACCGCTCCAAGTTGGAACTGGAGAAAATGGCGCACCAGTCCCTGGGTCAGCTCACTGTCGCCATCCACCACCAGTAGAAATGGAATTGAATTTTTTGCCTTCATACACCTGCCCCCCAAATACAAAAATGTGAACGGCAAAAGTCCGTCAAAAGTAGAAAGAACATTCACGCTTTTTTAGATAAAAGTAGATATCATAACCTTTGTTTATAATGTTTAGAATTTCAACTTTCCCATTTTTCGACCGCAGCCATGGCCATTTGCTAATTTAATTTTAGCGGCCTTTGGCGCCGGTTCGGCAAACCACATTCGCTAAAAAAACACCCCCTATTTTTTTAGCAACGGGGCGGAAAGGACGTGGAAGAATTTTTTTCGGCCAAATTTTGGAGCAAAATTGTTTTTGGAAAAAACATTTCGCCCGATCGTTTTTTGGAAAAATTGCGGGCATTTGGAACGATGCTCGACAAAATGTTGCACCCGCCTTCGCTTATGTCGGTGGCCGTGGCGGTAGAAGTGCGCAATTTGACCCGCAGCTTTGGCCGGCTGCTGGCAATTTCCCAGCTCAACTTTTCATTGGCAGACGGCGAAGTTGTTGGCTTTCTCGGACCAAATGGTGCCGGCAAGACAACAACGCTCAAAATTTTAGCGGGACTCATCGGAGCAAGCTCCGGCGAAGCATACCTGGGTGGCCGATCCATTGCCCGCCACGGCCGGCCACCGCACCACTTTCTTTCCTATCTTGGCGAAAACAATGCCATGCCAGGCCAGGCGAGCGTTGCCCAGTACCTGCGCCTGCGGGTCAGGCTGCGGGAGTTGGACGACGGCGATCGGGCCGTTGCCAATGTTTTGCAGCTTTGCAACCTAACCAATGTTAGGCACAGGATGATTGCCCAACTGTCCCATGGCTATCGGCGGCGGGTTGGCCTGGCCGATGCCCTGCTGGGCCATCCCAGGGTTCTCCTACTGGACGAACCAACCGCCGGCCTGGACCCGTGCCAGGTGGGGGAACTGCGCCGCATTCTGTCCCATCTCCCCCACGGGCCCACCATCCTATTTTCCAGCCACGTGCTCGGCGAGGTGGACGCATTTTGCCACCGCATGCTCATCCTCAATGCCGGCCGGCTCATCGCCGACGGCACGCGCCAGGATCTGTGCCAATCTCTGCTGGCAAATTCCTGGCAAAGCTGGCACGCACGTACCTTGGTAGCCGGGGGAGATGGTGCCGTCGCACGGCTTGCCCAGCTGGATGGGGTGCGGGTGGAAAGTTGCATCCGCCGCCGGCATGGCATCGACTATGTGCTGGCATTGCAGGAGTCGGAAACCGTGCGAAGCAATGTGCTGCAGGCCCTGGCCAGGGATGCAATGCTGGTCCACTGGGAGCGGGATGTGCCGCTGCTGGAAAGTATTTTTCTTGCCGCAACGCGGCATGGTTTGGAGGAGACGTCGTGAGTCGCATCGCCACACTATTTTTCCACGAATGGCGGCAGCAGGCTCTGGCACCTGCCTTGCTGGCCGTCGGTTCGCTATTTCTCATATTGCAGGCCTGCCTATTTTTGCTGGTGCTGCAATTTTTTAACCAGGAGCCGCAATTTTTGCGACCAATCTGCCTATGGATGAAAACATTTTGGCTAGGGACACTACTTCTGGTGCCGCTTTTAACCATGCGATCCATTGCCGAGGAACGGATGTTGGGCACGCTCGACTCACTGCTTTCCATCCCCGTGCCGCCCGCAACCGTCGTTGGGTGCAAGTTCTTTGCCTGCCTGGCCCACACCCTCACACTGTGGACCATTGCCCTCATATTGCCGTGGCTGGCACAGGGGAACCTTGCCCTGCCATTTCCCTTCGCGACAGGACAAGAGCTGTTCCATAATTTTCTGTTCCTCGCACTGACCCAGGCATTGTACGTGGCCGTCGGAATTTTTTGGAGCACGGTTGCGGCCCAGCCGATTCTGGCAGGCACCGCCACATTTCTGTCGCTGCTGCTGCTGCTGTTGGCACCCAGGGCGATTTGCCAGGCAGCCGCATTTGCCAACCATGCCGGCCTGCGCCATTTCCTAGGTCGTCAGGAAATTTTTACCGTGCTAGCCGAGTTCCAGTGGGGCATTTTCGACTGCCGTACCCTGCTTTGCTACGGCGGTGCCACCCTATTTTTGCTCAGCTGTTCCATGCTGCTGCTGCGGCGTTTTTGAACATTTTGGCGTGCAAGGATCAAAATCCATCGCTAAAAATGCGCCGTGGCCAGGCGGGATGATTTTCGCCACGTGCGGCCGATCTGCCGCCTGTGGCATGGAATCGTGCTGACGCTCCTTGCCCTTGCCATCGTACTATCCAACCGCTTGGCGTGGCGCAATCCCATTCGCCATGGCAGCTGCGGCGTGCTGCAACCTTCGGAAGAATGCGTTGCCATTGCCCGCACACTGGGAGATGCGCTGCAATTCTACGTCGTCTACGACGATGCGGATGGCTTTGAAGATGCCGAGGCACTGCGCACGGCATTGGAGGTTTTTTTGGAAAATACTGCGGTTGCCATGGCCCGTGGCGGCGTATCATTTTCCTATTCCTTCCAGCATCGCGTCCGCAATGGGAGCCATCTACGCCGCTGGTTTGCCCCACTGCCTATTTCTGGCGGATTTTTTCTCCGCGTCGGTGACCGCATCCATGGCCTATCCACACCGTCCTGCTACGTCCTGCGCAATGGTGAAGTGCGCGGCTTTTCCTTTGGCACAGCACTGTTGGCAGCACTGCGCTCACTGGCCAATCCCAACCCGCCCATCATCCTCTTTTCCAGCGGCCATGGCGAACGCTCTCCGGACCAGTGGCGGCTGGGGACAGGATTGGCGCGGCTTGCCCTCTGGATAGGGCAGCAGGGCTGGCGCACGCGGTGCGTGGATGGGCAGCAGCTGGAAGACATTTCGGCCAGCAATAGCCTGCTGCTGATCGTCGATCCACGCACGCCATTTTCCCCCGCTGAACAGGTGGCATTGCAGCGCTTTTTGGGCGAACGCAACGGCCGCATTCTGCTCATTTTGACGCCGGAAAGTCGATCCGGATTGGATGACCTGCTGTTCCAGTGGAACGTGCTGGTGGACGAAGATTTTTTGGAAAAAACCGCGGCGGACTGGGGCGATGGCGTTGCCGTACGCCGCTTTGCATCGATGGATTTTTTACGGCCATTGCTAGACTACCAATTGCCGGTGCAATTTGAATCCGTGCGGCAGGTGCGGGAGGACATTGGCGGCGCTGGCCGGGTACGCGTCACCCCATTTTTGGAAGTTGCCAACGGCGCCGGCCGGCCGCCATTGCCAATCGCCGTCCTTGCCACATCGGCACCAGCGGATGGCTTGCCAATCCATCTTCCGTCGGGTGAGCTTGCCGTGGTCGGCGGTGACTTTCTTTCCAACCAGTACTTTTCCCTCCTCGGCAACCAGCTACTTTTTCAACAGCTGGCCAACCATTTTTTGGAAATTGCTACGCCGGCCACCGCTGCCCAACCCGATGAATTTCGCCTCAACCTGTCCAGGGCACAGCTTTGGCAGGTTGGCCGCACCCTGCTACTGGGCCCAATTCTGCTCCTAGTTCCCGCCATTCTCATCTGGCCGCGCCGCCGCTAGGTTGCCGTCAGCATCGTCCAGCAAAAGGCTGCGAATTCGTTCCACCGCATCGATTTTTAGCAAAAATGCCCTTCGCCGCTGGCCATCCACGGCCACCACCCATCGGCCAAGTGGCCGGCCCAGTGCCAACCTATGGCCATCGACGGAAAGGGTGCACACCACACCGCCAACTTCCCCATCCCATTCCCGCTCCCACTCCAGCTGCAGCAGAGCGTTCTGCAACCTGGCCACCGCAACATTCTCCATCTCCTCCACGGCGCCTCTGCAGCGGATGCGCATCCATTTTTCTCCACCGCGTTCCCACACCACAACCTCGTCCCCATTTTCCCAAAAAATTCTGCCAGGATTTTTTGCAAAAAGGCGGCGGGAGCGCAGAAAGTTTACGCCGTCCACCACCTCTTTCCAACAATCTCCGGCCAGGACAAATGCCGCATCACCATTTACCACAACCAGACCGGCGCCATCCTGTCCGACAAAAAATTCTAGCCGCTGCCGCTGTGCCGCCAATGGCCCTTCCAGCAGCAGTGTGGCAACCGGTGCCCCAGCCCATTCACCGGCCAAATTTTTTATGGCCAGGGACCGCAATAATTCCAGCCACCGCACCAATTGTTGGCTGTCCAATTCTCCATCGGGCAGCAGCTGCCAGGTGCCGGCCCGCCGTTCCAGCAGCAAGGTGGTCGATCCGCGGCGCAGCTGTATGCGATCCAGCAGGTTGGGATCGTACCAAAGCAACCGTTTTTCCAAAAAATCCAGCCATGGACCATCCTCCAACGCCAGCGATGGGCCACCGCGGCCCGACCGGCCGATGGCAAGGTCGATCAATTGGCCGGCAGCTGGCCAGTGCAATGGTTTTGTGAACCACCAGCCCTCGCCCCTGCGCAGCACCTCGGCACCGTCGAAAAAAATCTTTTCCACCACGGCCGTGGACGGACGGTTTTTGGAAAAATTTTTTGTTTTGCTGCAAAAGAATGGAATGGCAAGCGCACCATTGGCCAGCAGCAGTGCCAAGGCCAGGCGTCCCATCCTGCCCATGTATCAGTCCTTGCCGGCCACCGCTGCCAATTGGCGTGCTCCATCCATGCGCCAGCGCCACTCCGTTTCCACGATGCTGTCCAGGTCATGGCGCGGAGCCCATGCCAGTTCCCGCCTGGTGCGGGTGGCATCCGCATGGACGGCCCACGGCCGCCAATCCCCCGGCGTAACCCGCAGGGCAATCGGCCGATGGGTCAGCGCCTCCACCCGCTTGGCCACCTGGATTACGGAAGCTGGCCGACCAGTCCCCAGCAGGTAGCAATCCCCGCCGCCCGTGGCAGGGATGCGGGCAGCGGCCGACAGATAGGCTTCCACCACGTCGCACACGTGCACATGGTCCCGAACCGGAGAACCGTCCACCGTTGGCAAACCCTCTCCATGAACCGGTAAAAATTCCCGCAGGCCCTGGGCAACGTCCAGGGCCATGGCAATCAGTCGGTTGCTGCCGCTGGGCCACGGTCCTAGCTTGCCGGATGGCAGCGCGCCTGCCACGTTGCCCACCCGCACGACCGCATAGCCCAATTTTTCGGAAATTGCCAAATCGGCCAGCAGGTCTTCCACGGCGCACAGCGACCGTCCAAGAGGATCTTCCGGCTGCCGCGGTGACCTTTCCGTGATGGGGACGGCCGGCTCCGGTCCGTGGATGGAAAAATTTGATGAAAATAAAAAGCGGCGCACATTTTTTCGCAGCATCGCCTGGAGTAGATAGAAGACCGCAATGAAATTGTTGTGGTAGTAGTGGAACGGATATTGCCGGGACCTGGCACTGTCCGATAGGCCGGCGCAGTAGATTACCACGTCCACAGGGTGCTGGCCCAGCACGTCCTCCACACCAGCCATGTACCCTGCATCGCAGGAAAAGATGGGAATTTGCCGTGGCAGCAGTTCCCGATGGCCGGAAAAAAAATTGTCCACAACGACCACCCCGTGGTTCGCGGCAAGCAGGCCGTGGACAATATGGCTGCCCAAATATCCACCACCACCGACAACCAACGCCCGCACCAGGCCACGCTGCCGTTTTTGGAACGGGCGGCAAGCCATTTCACTTTCCGCTCTCCTCCTGGGGGCCGCGACACCGCCAACCCCCTTCTTTGGCGGGAGCCAATCCCCTCGGCGGGAGCCAGCCATGGTCGCGGAAGCAGGGATCGACCAGGATGCAGAGCATCAAAATGTGTAGCCAATTTTTATGCCTGCGTCGCTGGACGTGGCATGGCTTGCAAAGTGCCCTTGCCAGGTGGCGGAGATGCTCCAATTTGCGGTGAGATGGCGGCGGAATGAGCCGGAAATGATCAGCGCATCGCGGCTGCTGCCTGGCATTTTTGGCTGAAAATTGATCCAGTCGGTTGTTGCAATGGACGCGGTGCAGGAGCCATGGCGTTGCAATATCTGCCGCTCCCAGCCCACCTTGCCGCAGAGCCGCAGCCCACCAGTTTCCATCTCCCGCTCCACGTTGATGCCCAGCAGGGAAGCAAGGGCTGCATGGTTCACCTTTGTCTGGGAAAAAATTTCTTCGCCGCTGCCCCGCTCCGTGTGGCTACCCTGGTGCACGAAGGCGTAGCTGCAGCCCCACCAGGGACCAATTTGCGTACCTATAATGCGCAATAAATTGCGCACCCCTTCTCCCGCAATGATCAGGTGCACACCGCCGAAACGTGCCCTGTAGTCGAACCGATCTTCATCCGTGCGGTGCTGCACATTTCGGCCGTAGCCGAGACTAACCTTGGCCAGGGCATTGGTTTTTAGCAATCGTCCATTGAAGTGTTCATAGGAGGCAAACACACTACCCTCGCCAAGTCGTTGCGTAGCAACCTTGCGCTGCGGTTCCGGCAAGCCACTGAAACGGACATGGCCATTGACGTAGCCAAGGCAGCCACCCAGCCGCAGAAATGTCCGTTCGTCCAGATGGCGGACGGAATCTCCCCCCAACAGCACGCCAACCAAATTTCCGCGGTGGTGTAGGCAGTTTTCCCCGTCCCGGCGCAGGTGCGAAAAGAGCAGCACGGCAAATGGATCGTTGCCATTTTCCTTCACATCGCCGAGGTAGTCCCGCAGCTTTCCATGGATGAGGCGGCTGGACGCCATGGCAATCTGGGCCAGTTCGCCACAGCTGGTATGATGCCACGAACGTATTTTCGTCGCCAAATCCAGAAAACGATATGCGATTGAGCCAGTCTAAACCGAGCCACGGGTAGCAGGACGGCGGGTAGTTGGGCAGTGTGCAGGAGCCAAGCAGGCCAAAGATGCTGCTCCGCTTCGCGCCATCGACGTACCCTTCAAATGAACATCCGTCTTCCCATGGCTCAAAAACATATCCATCGGCAATGTAGCGATAGCTCCCCGTGGAACCGATGGCAGGGTCATCCCCGCGACCTACACCAATGCCAAGTGCGGCCACGGCAAGGGCAAAAAGCCAGCTACGGCCCTTGCTCCCTTGCTCCACATGAGCTTTAGATTTTAATAAACAATTCACGGAGTGTCAAGTTTTTTAGAAAAATCTTCTACTGGCCATTGCCTGACCAATGAACCGCAAAGATTGCTCCCGGGAAGAGATGTGGTTTGATTTACAGTCTTTTTAATATTTTGCTAGCAACGGATGCGCTCCAATAGCATCCACAAATGAAGGAACAGAGACCGTCGGCCATGCAGTTTCTGCAACAGTCCCTTCAAAGTCCGGCGCTGCCCGAAAATTTTGGTCGTAAAAGCAGCCAGCATCTCCCGATCCGCGGAACAGCCTTCCACCAAACGCTGCAGGGCCAATTGACGCTGTGGCCTTGAAAACCTCCACCACATGCGAGTACAGGATTTTATCATGTCTACATGGTTTGAATGTAAAACCTCGCGGACCATCTGCGGTAAAACCCGTGCCAAGGTATGCCAGACCAGAAAAAAATTGTCCAACATGGCCATGTGGCGATCGAAGCTGATCCTCTCCTGCCATGTGAGCGAAGAAGGCCAGACGGTGTAGTCGCAGCCAATGTCGGGAATGGCCGCATAGGAAGCGGCCTTGCTCAGTATGATGGAACATAACAAGTTATCGCTGCGATGGCAAAGTTTCATTGCTCGTACCTCCGGTGGAATTTCGCCATCGCCGGCCAAAAAGACTTTTCGCCGAACCAATTTGTTCCACACCAAACAGCTAATTTCACCGCTGGCGGCCGCAAAAACAATGTCAGGCTGGTGCAAAATTTTACAAAAATTTTTCGCCTTGGGCTGCCCCACTGCCACAACCTGCGTCGATTAAAAAGTCCTCGGCGACGGATGGTGCAGGAAAACTCAACCACGTCCACCTGCTTTTCCAGGGCAGCCGAAACCGCCCGCTCCACGATGTTTGGCCGAAAAATATCGTCGTCGTCCAGGCAGAGAAAGTACTCACCCGTTGCCGCACGGGCGGCCGTCGAACGGGCATGCAGAGAGCCGCAATTTTTTTGTGTAAGGACGACAAGCCGAGGATCTCGGGCGGCGAATTCTGCCAAAATAGCAGGACTTTCATCGGTGGATCCGTCGTCTACACAGACAATTTCGATGTTGCGAAATGTTTGGCTCAGGACGCTGTTTAGGCAGTCGCGAAGGTGCTCAGCACCGTTGTAAATCGGGATAAGAATGGAAACAAGTGGCTCCCTGGCTCCATAGAAGCTGTGGATTTTGACAGATAATTCACGGAGTGTCAAGCTTTTCTTTTCTTCAAATCTTCTACTGGCCATGGCCCGGCCATTGAATCGCAAAGATTGCACCTGGGAAGCTCAAAGGCTTCGATCCAGTTCCCTGTGCGAGTACCTGAACCTTTTGATTGCGTGCAACGCTGTTGTCAACAACCGCTTTTTTGCATTCATTTTTTTATTTTCATGCAAAATATTGGCGTAGAGAGGCTAATCTCGGTCTGTGCTAGGACCGCATTGGCCCGGTCGCCGCCCACAACACGCCACTGAAAGTGGCTAACAGAACGTATGACACTTTTAAAAATCGGAAGTCGGCCACGGGCTTGGGAGAAGTTCCACCGCTGGGGATTGGGACACTCCACGCGCTGGAATTATCCCAGAATTTGCCCAATATCCTACGGACTGCCCAAAAGAGCAGGGCTGCTGCGACAAGATTTTTGCAGTTTTGTTGTCAAGCAAATTGTGTAAATTTTTGAAAATTTTGGAACTTTTTTCGAAAAACTGAGCAAAATTTGAGTTTTTTTGCCGCTTTTTTTACTAAATTTTTACCGGCGTGCCGCCAAATGCCAGCAAAGTCCGGACACGGCGAGGAGAACGGCGTTTGGCAGCCAAATGAGCAGGTCGGCTCGCAGGGTTGTGGACCCGTCCAGCCAGGAAATTGCGGTGAGAGCAAAGTAGTAGCCGAGGGCAAGGACAAGGGCAAGTGCGAGGGATAGTTCCGTGCGGGCCAGGCGCATGGCCAGTGGAACGGCCAGCAGGGCAAGGCACACGATGGAGCTGGCCATTGCCAGGTGCCGCTGCAGCACGAGGTTGGCCGCCAGGTAGTCCAGCCGCCGCTGCCGTCGGTCTCCGGCATCGGCTAGGCTGGGATCGTCCGTAGCACCATTTCTAGCGGCCAGCAGCTCGAATAGGTCCATGTGCTTGAGCTGTTTCCGCAGTTCGTCGGCCGGCAGCCCATGGCGCAGGGCCAGCGGCAGGGTACAGTGGCGAAAAAACGCCACCTCGCCACCGTCCATGCGCTCCATCGATCCGTCCCGCAGGGACAGCAAAAGACTGTCACCGCCGTCGGCCAATTCCAGCCGTCCACCGTCGGCCCGGATACAGCCAGCCACGGCACCGCCCGGCCGCAACTCCCAGATGTGGATGGCCAAAAATTCATCCCCATCGCGGCCGCCGGCGTGGAGAATGAGTCCTGGAAAATTTTGAACAAAATGCCCCGGCCTAAGAAAGCGGAGTGGATCCATTGCCACGATGCGGCGCAGGCCCTGCCGATAGGCGTAGAGCGCCCTTGGCGCATGGATCAGGTCGATGGCAAGCGAGCAGAATGCGGCGGCAATGGCCAGCCATAGGACGGGAATTGCCAGCTGGAATGGGGCAACCCCGGCGGCGCGCAGCGCCAGCACCTCGCCGTCCGCCGCCATGCGGCCAAAGGTCAGCAAAATCGCCACGAGCATGCCAAGTGGCAGGGCATAGGACACAACCGACGGCAGCAACGCCAGCAGGGTTTGAAAAAAAAATGGCAGCGACATCTGGCCGGCCACCAGCAGTGGCATGGCATCTTTTAGGCCATTGCCGGCCAGCAGCACGGCAACGAACAGCCCCGTTCCACCCAGACCGGCCCGCAATGTTCGCAAAAAAATGTGGCGCCTGTACAGCATCGCGCCGAAATCATTGGCAGCATTTTTCAGCAGCTGCGAAACGTTTTTTGGTCCTTAGGTAGTCCACCTCCAGCATGCCGTAGATGGCCACATCCCTAAAGCAGCCTTCCTTAAAATGTCCCTCTCGCCAGCAGCCCTCCGGCTGAAATCCTAGCTTTTCGATCACGCGGCGCGACGCCCGATTTTCCACCATGTGGGTGATTTCGATGCGGTGCAGCTTCAGCGTGTCAAAGCCGTGGCAGATGACCCGCCAGGCCGCCTCCGTCATGTACCCCCGGTTCCAACGATCCCTAGCCAGCCAAAAGCCGATCTCACCCTTGCGGTGGTAGGTTTCCAGGGTCAGGCTAATGACTCCGATGGCGCGGCCATCTTCCTTGCCGACGATGGCCCAGTAGCAACCCAACTGCGGATCCATCGCCACCACACCCTCCAGCCAGCTCTTCACCTGGCCAGGAATCAGTGGATAGGAAAAAAATAGTAAAAAATCCGTCACACCCCTGATCCCCATGAACGCCTCAATCGGTTCCAGGTCAGCTATTTCCAGCGGTCGGAGTAGAAGCCGCTCCGTCTCCAAAATTTCGTGCTGCGACATTTTTTTCAATAAATTTGGACAATGGCTTTTGCCAAGGATTTTCGGCCACGGCCAGCCGACTGTGGCAAAGTTCTTGGCAATTGGCAAAAAAATGGCACAAAACCGGCGTGGTTTCGCGCGCGCTGCTCACCGCATTCGGCTGGCTGGTCGCCCACCTGCCAACCTGGCTGCTGCACCCCATTTGCCAGGTTTTTGGCAGGCTGTTCCTTGCCGTCTTCCGTGGCCGCAGGTTGGCGATGAAACACAACATTGCCATTGCCCTGCCCGAACTACGCCGCCGGGAACGCCGCGCCATTGCAAAAACCAGCGCGACACGCCTGGTGGAACTTGGCCTGTTCGCCCTAGCCGCCCCATTCCTTTCCCGCAGCCGCATCCGCAAAACATTTTCCCTGGCCGGGCCGTGGGCCGACGTGCTGCACAACCTACGCAGTGGCACAAGGCCACAACTTTTGCTCATTCCCCACCAGACTTTGACAGAAGCTCTCACATTTTTGCCATTTTTGCTGGCCTGCGAGGAGGAAAATTTGCCGATTGCCATCCTCTACCGGCCATTTGCCAATGCCGCGCTGGAAAACTTTGTGCGCCGTACGCGGGAACGCTTCGGACTGCAGCTGTTTGCCAGAAAGCATGGCCCAATGGCGGCTGTGAGAATCATTCGCCGCGGTGGCTGCGTGGGACTGCTCTTTGATCAAAATGCCGGCCCAGCCGGCACCCTATCCCTGCTCTGCGGCCACATTTCCTCCACCACGCCCCTGCCCAACCTGCTCCGCGAAGCCGGCGCCGCCACCGTGTGGATGGCATCCGTGGAACGGACCGGATTTTTTTCCGGAATTTTGTCCGTGGAAGCGCTGCCCGATGGGCCTGTCACGGCCACCATGAACCTATGGCTGGAAAATCGCCTAAAAATGGATGGTAGATTTTGCCGCGACTGGCTCTGGGCCCACCGCCGCTGGAAATGTCCCACCCGGCTGGCACTCACCTTGGCCGGCCGGCGCAATGACCTGGCCCATGCACTAAAAATCCGCGGCCTGGCCAAGCTGCCAAAAAGCTGGCCCACCATCGTCCATCTGCCGGCCGCCACATCGGGGCTTTGGGCAAATGTCCAGGCACTGGTCCTGGCACTCCAGACCAACCGTCCGGATGCTTTTATTAAAATTCTCTGCCATCCCCGCCTCCATGCCGCGGCAATCCTGGCATTTCCCACGGCCGATGGCTTGGTGAAAAAATTTTCCCGCGGAGAACACTGGGAACTGTTTTTTACCTTTTCAAAAAACCCGCTGGCTGGACTGGCGGCCGCGTGGCACGGCATTCCTCTGCGCATTGGCCTGCATGGCCGCGGCCGCCAGCCCTTTTTAACCCACCTGCCGGATCTTGCATCCCTCGGCCTGCCAACCCCCGTCACCTCCCATGGCCGCCGGGATTCTTTTCCAAAATGCCACAAATTTCCGCCGTGACTTTTTAAAAAATTTTTTACGCTTTTTTTGTGTGCGCTTTTTTTCCATTTTTTTCCTGCTGACGGCGACGATTTCCGCACCGGCCGACGAGCTGTGGGGCAACATGGCCATCGCCCGCCGCGTCTATGACGTTGCGGCTGCCAACGCTGCCCAGAACAATGCGGCGGCAACCGTCCCCCAGGCCGGATCCACCGATGGAGATGGCCATACCATTTTTGACAGTTCCCAAAAAACATTGCCCCAACCTGCTCCAGCCGACTGGGATGGCAGGGATGCAGAGCATGCAATTTTCAAAAACCTTCCAGACCAACGGCCGCAGGATAGGTCCGACCGGCGGCATAGGACACGGGAAGCTTTCATACGCCACGTGGACGATGCCTGGCAGGTGTCGGCCGAGGCAGGTGGCGCCATCCCCGGACAGGATGGGTGCCAGGACGGCGAAGAAAAATTGCGCCAATTGATTCTGCCACGGATCGTGCTGCAGGACGTGCCAATTGCCGAAGCGGTTGCGGCCATTGGGGCATCGGTTGAGGCAGTCGCTGGGCCAGACTATGGCATCAACCTGGCACTGCTGGATGCGCCATCCGGCGAACGGCGGGTCACCCTGCACCTGCGCAATGCCCCACTCGACAAGGTGCTGCACTTGCTGGCCCAGGCCGTTGACTGCGATTGGGAAATGGACGGCAACACCGTCGTGCTGAGCGCCGCTGCCCGCCATCGCCTGCGCACAAAGATTTTTCCCATCTCCAGAACCGCCGTGCTGCGCATGACAAATCTCCGCGGCCGTGACCTGGACAGCGGCAACCAAATTGCCAGGGAAGAACGGCTGCTAAGGGAATTTTTGCAAAATGCCGGCGTTGATTTCACCGGCACGGCCGGGTCCGGCCTAGCCTTCGATGGCAGTGGCCTGCTGGTTGCCCAAACCAGCCGCAATCTGGAACGGGTGGAAAACATTCTTCGCCGCTACGCCGACGGCCGGCAGGTGGAAATTGAGGCAAAATTTTTAGAGGTTCAGCAGGGAGCATTGGAAGCATTGCAGCTGCACATGTCCAGCATCGGCCAGCGCGGTAGTGTGAGCAGCGAATCCGTGCTGCGCAACCTGGTGCAGGCATTCACAACCCATGGCAGTGGTTCGGCCGACGGGTCCATTGTGCTGGATTCCAGGCCATTGGGCGGCACGGCCGTGGACCACATCCCCATCCCCAACCGCGCTCCCCAACTTCCCAATGCGGCCAACCTCGGTTCCCAGTCCAGCCCGCTGATCAACGTGCTGTCCGGCAGCCAAACCAACTTCGTGCTCCAGGCACTGGAACAGCAGAGCGGCTCGGACCTGATGAGCGCTCCCCGTGTCACCGTATTGCCGGGAAAAACTGCGGAAATTACCGTTGCCCAAGAATTTCGCTATCCCGAGGCCTACGATGAAATCCAGTCGTCCGTCGGCAGCGGATCCTCGCTCAATGCCTCCACTTCGGCCGGCGTCACCATCACGGCCGGCACGCCGCGCAATTTTCAGACCCGCAACGTTGGCGTGGAGATGGCCGTCACACCAACCATCGAAGATGATGGCCGCATCAGCCTGCGGCTAGAGCCGGCGGTTACGGAATTTGAAGGCTTTGTTGAGTACGGCGGCATCAGTGTGGCGGTGTCCGGTGGAGCAACCGTCACCGTCCCGTCGGGATTTTTTCAACCCATTTTCTCCGTCCGCCGCATTCGCACGGAGGTCACAATCGCCGATGGGGCAACCGTTGCCATGGGCGGCCTTACCCGGGAAGAAGTAAAGGAGGTGCGGGATAAGGTGCCGCTTTTGGGCGACATTCCACTTTTGGGCAAACTATTCCGTTCCAAGGGCACAAGTTCGCAAAAACGCAACCTGCTAATCTTCGTAACTGCCAAGCTAACTCCGATCACCGCGGCGCAGGACTAGGACCACTGAAGCGGAACAGCACCACGTCGCCATCCTGCATTTGATAGTCCCTGCCCTCCAATCGGTAGCGGCCGGCAGCCCTCGCAGAGGCCATGGACCCACAGCGGCGCAGGTCGTCGCAGGAAACCACCTCCGCCCGAATGAATCCTTTTTCAAAGTCGCCGTGGATGACGCCGGCACAGGCCGGGGCCAGCATGCCGCGGCGAAATGTCCATGCTCTGGTTTCCTTTTCACCGGCCGTAAAAAAGGACGCCAATTGGAGCAGTTCGTAGGACCGTCGAATGAGTTCTCCCACGCCACTATCCCGCACGCCAAGGTCGGACAGAAGCTGGCCGGCCTCGTCGGGTTCCAGATCCCCCAGCTCCTCCTCGAGCCGGGCACTCACAGTGCATACGGCCGATGGTGGATGGCCTGCCGCCACATGGTTCTGCACAGCCTGTACCTCCGCGTTGCGCTTTCCTGCATCCGCCAGCTCGTCTTCGGCCACGTTGCAGGCATAGAGCACCGGCTTGGATGTCAGCAGGCACAGCGATGGCAGCAGCTCCTTTTCACCGTCCTCCAATGGCAATTGCAGCGCCGCCTCCCCACGGGAAAGGTGGGCAATGAGGCGCTCCACTAGGGCACAGGTCCGCATCACATCCCGTTCGCCTCCCTTTGCCCGCCGCCGCAGCCGTTCCAATTGTCCCTCCAGCGATCCAATGTCGGCCAGCAGCAGTTCCGTCTGCACCGTTTCCAGGTCCCGCAGCGCATCCACAGACCCGGAACAATGGATCACGTCCCCTTCTGCAAAGCAGCGCACGACGTGCACCAGCACGTCCATTTCCCGCACATGGGCCAAAAAGCGATTGCCAAGCCCTTCCCCCTTGCTGGCACCCGCCACCAGCCCGGCGATATCAACGAACTCGATGGCCGCGGGAATGATTGTGGCCGAATGGGCCAGCGCCGACAAAAATTCCAAACGGCAATCTGGGACCTGTACGATGCCCACGTTTGGTTCGATGGTGCAGAAGGGATAGTTGCAGGCGGCGGCCTTTCTCGTCCTCGTAAGGGCATTGAACAGCGTGCTTTTGCCCACATTTGGCAGACCCAGGATTCCAACCTTCACGCAGCACCCTCCACCAGCCGTTGCCGTTCCAGGCGTAGCACCCTGCCAGCCCCCGCCAAAAAGCAGGAATTATGCGTTGCAACCAACAGCCCACTGCCCAGCTCCCGTGGCAGAGAAAATAGCAAATTTCGCACCCATTCCGCCGCTTCGCCGTCCAGGTTGCCGGTTGGTTCGTCGGCCAGCAAAAACGGCGGCCGGCACAGCAGGGCCCTGGCGATGGCCACCCGCTGCTGTTCCCCTCCTGACAGTTCCCTCGGGACGGAATTTATCCTGTCGGCCAGGCCAACCGCAGCCAGCAATTCCCTTGCCCGCTCGGCACAATTGGCCAGTCCTGCGATGCGGCCGGGAAATTGTACATTTTCCCCAACCGTCATTTCCCCAAAAAGCAGCGGTCGCTGGAATACGAAACCAACCGTCCTGCCCCGCAGCAGTTCCAAGCCCCGCTTTTTTTGAAAAATATCATCGTCGTCCCACAGCACCCGTCCCCGCGCCGGAGGTAGCAATCCGCCAAGCAGGTGCAAAAATGTGGTCTTACCACAGCCCGATGCACCCAACAGCACGGCCACATCCCCCTGGTTCAGGCGGAATGACAGGTCCGACAAAATGGTCTGTCCCCCAAGGACAACCGTTGCCATGGCCAGTTCCATGCGGCTAGCCATGGCGCAGTGCGGTGGATGGGTTCAGGCGGAAAATGCTGCGAATGGGCAACAGGCTGGCCAATGCCGTCGCCAAAAATGTCAAAATAGCAACAGCCGCCAGGTCATGGAAAAAAATCTTTGCCGGCAGGTGGCGGAAACCATAGAAGTGAAAAACCTGTTCTCCGCGGCCAAATAGCGCCAGGACACAGCGGAGGATGCCATCCCGACAGGCCAGGACCAGTGCGGCAATGGGAAGCCCACAAAGCACTCCTCCGGCACCGATGGCCACGCCCTGGAGAAAAAAACTGAGCGCAATCTTGCCCTTGGTGCAGCCCATGGCCAACAGTAAGCCAATTTCCTGGGTCTTTTGCATTACGGCCATGGCCAGGGCACCTGCCATGCAAAAGGCGGCCATGGCCATGATGCACGCCAGTGACAGGAATAGAGCAGCCCGTTCCATTGCTAGCATGGACAGCAGCTCGCCACCGGACTCCAGCCAGCTCCTGGCGTGAAAATTGGCGGGCAGCAGCCCGTTGAGTTCCCGTGCCAGCCGGGGAGCTTCCTTTGGCCTGGCAAGGCGCAGCAGATAGCCGGATGCTGCCCGACCATCTTGGCCAACCAGTTCGTGCAGTTCATTTTTTGACAAAAATGCCAGCCCGTCGTGCCAGCCATTGCGACCCTTCGCCAGGACCTCCGTAACCGCCACGGACAGCGGCAGCACCACCTCATTGCCCTGCCGCTGCAGCAAAGCATCCGGCGCCATGAGCAGCACCTCATCGCCCTCCACCACAGCCAGTTCGGTTGCCAGTGCCCTGCCAAGGCGCAACCCTTCTCCGCAACCCCGCGCCTGGACCAGGGGCAGCGCATGGGCCGACCGGCTCGCCATGAGGATGGGCGCAGTCAAAAATGGCTCCACCTCTAGCACGCCGGGCATGGCTTCAATGAGCCGTTCCTCCACGGCGGTTTTGGCCAAGGCCCCTCTCTCCGCCCGTACTTCGACGGCCACATCGCCGTGGACCGTGCGCAGGGTTTGGCAAATTTCTTCATAAAATCCACCCATCACCGCCAGAACAACGGTTAAAACCGCCACGGCCAGGGCAACGCCCAGGGTGGAAAATAGCACGCGGAAGCACCTGCCGTTTTTGGGAAAAAGCTGGCGCCAGGCGTGGTAGGCCCACCATTTACTAGCCATTGCCGGCCCCTCCAAGAGAAAAGAACCGTCGACCATTTGCCAGGCTCATTTCCCAAACTTTTGTTTGAGAAACGGACAGCAGCTCGGCTGCCTTTGCCATGGTGTGCACCAGGTTGGCCGGCTCATTGCTCTGGCCGGGATCCTTGCTGCGCAGCGGTTCGGGAAGGAGGTACGGGGCGTCTGTTTCGAAAAGTGTCCGTTCCACCGCGCTGCCACGGCAGGACGCGGCGATGGTGGATGACCAGGTCAGGTTGCCGGCAAAGGAAACCCATCCCCCAAAATCCTGCCACTGCCGCAACTTTTCCGAATCGTAGGAAAAGCAGTGAATGAGGGCCTTTTCGCTGGGAAACCGTTGCCGCACAAGCTGGCCTGTGAGGGCATTCCAGGCCGTGTCGTCACCTGCCCGATCCCGGCAGTGGAGGATGAGGGGCAGCTTTGCAGCCTTGGCCACGGCGATGTGGGGCTCCAGGCGGACCAGCTGCTGCTCCATTTCACGGCGCAGATTTTTGGAAGAAATTTTTGCGCAGTCAAGTCCGGTTTCCCCCACGGCAATGGGCGGAGTGGGGGCCGTTTCCAAAAAAGTTTCCAGGGCCGTTGCCAGCTTGTTGGGTTCGTTTGTGGGCAGGGAAGGTTCGAGGGGATGGACTCCGACCGTGGTGAAGATTTTTCCTTGCCAGGCCTTGGCCTGGAGGTAGGTGGCGGCGGAGTTGGCAAGGGACGTGGCAACGGAGACCAGAATTTGCAGACCGGCCTTCCAGGCTCTGGCAAGGATCCGATCCTTGTTGCCGTCGTCGTAGCAGTCGAGGTGGAAATGGCTGTCCATTGCTTGCTGGCGCCTTCGCCCGGACTCGAACCGGGATTAGCGGTTTAGGAAACCGCGGTTCTGTCCATTGAACTACGAAAGCTTGGCTGGAAGCAAGGACGGCAACGGATGGGCGTCAAGGCCTTTTGGGGAAAAATTTTCAAAAAAATGCCGCAGCCGGGCCCGCGGCGGCGGGCCATTTTTAGGTGTATGCGTATTATTATGGGCTGTCAATAAGTTGATAACTCCCGAAAGCCGGCATTACGAGCCACCGGAAAGGGTGGTGGTCTTGTTAACAACTCTGTCAATAAAATGTCAGTAACTTTTTTATTAACAGGTTGTTGACAGGTTATTGATAGAACCCTGTTAGTAACTTTTTCTTGCCTTTCCATTTTTTTCTCTATCCTCTGCGCCCGGCAAAATTTTCCATTTATGATTTAATTCCCCGTTTTTTTCTTGCCCCTACGATTTTTTTATCCCAATTTCCCCTGTGCCCTCATCGTCTAACGGCTAGGACATCGGATTCTCATTCCGGCAATCGGGGTTCGATTCCCCGTGGGGGTGCCAGTAATTTTTGGTAAAAGGTCCGTTTTTTTGGGTGCACCTACTTTTGGGCGAAAACTGTTGCCTTTTTGGCAGGACTTTGTCTAGTGCCTCAAACCATGTATGAACTGGATTCTCCGAGGATAGAGGGTGATGTTCCACCGGTGTCGCTCGAAAAGATTTTAGAAAGATTTTACGGCAAGGATGTTAATAAAAGTTCACCGATGACCTGGTTTGGGCTGGGTTTGTTCTTTGGCATGAATCGTCTCAAGGCTGGCCTTTTTTTGATGGCCGACGTTTTGCTGCTCGTTACATGCACAGCCGTGCTTCCCGTTGGCATCTTCATTGTTGCGTGGAGAGTCGTTCACGGAGAAAAAAGGTGGTTGCCTCTGTGGATTTGCATTTCAACCGCCGTGGAAGGCCTGATCATTAAAGAGCGACAGAAAGATCCACTATTTCAATCGTGTGTGCAGAGCGTAGAAACCGAGTTTTTGAACTTGTCTGGGTTGAACTCTCCACATGCATGGGTAAGAGAGGGGACCCCTTCGGCCATCGACCAGCTGAAAAGTTTTAAAAAAAGACTTTTTTTTCCGCAGCCAGTTACATTCTCTGCGCAGGAAAGTGAGGGGGCGTGTTTGCTGCATGACTATTACGTGAGTAGCTCCTACTGGAACAAGGCGGTTTGCAATGCAATATCCGACACGCTTTTTAATGGCGTGACCAGTAAAAACTTTGAAAGCTTTGATTTTCACCAAGTTTTGGAAAAATGTGTTTATGCTAGGGAAGGTTTTAAACCCGAGTCTGTGTGCAATGGGTCAGTAATTTTGAGAGATGTGACGCGTGGACTGTTTGAAGTTGAGGGAGAGTCGAAGGCTTCCCTAGAAAATGATCATTCGACGGCGAATTGGGTGAATGCCTTTGGGCGGGCGGCATGGAGAAAGGGTGGTGCCAAAGCTTTATGCGGTGCGATGAGGATTTTATGCAGCTTTGGCCACATCCAGGGAGGAGCCATGGCCATGTTACTTGCATGTAAGAATCAATTAGTACAACAGTGGAATGCTTGTGGAGAAGATGGGCAAGAACTTTGGGATCTCTTTTTTTCGTGTATTTGTAACTGTAAGTTTGTTGTCAAAATGACCCTTTCAAGGGATGGCTCTATTATCTTTTATTCTAAAGCTTTTTCTGATTTTGATCAGGAGAATGATTCATTCGAAGGTTTGGATCAGAGGATAAAGGATGCTAAATCTGAGGTTAGCAAAGATTTCAAAGTAGACAAAGAATCGCTGTTTTATTGGGCAGAAGTTCAGTTTACGGTGAGCCCTCAAGGAGATTTTTCTGTGCAAACGGGAAAATGTTTGGTGCGTTTTTCGGCGGTTCAGGTCCAGGAGCGGGCGGCCACCGCACTACCAGGAAAACGCGGCAAGGGTAGGGGTTTATCGAAACGTCCATCCTCCAGCAACGAGTAAGGGGAGCATGCGGGGAGGCCTGGCACTGATAGGGCGGCGCGCGGTTGACCGAATTGGTGAAAGTGGCCCCCACGTTTATACCGTTGGGCTGCAGCATCGAATAGGAAAACTTGCTTTTTTTTGAAAAAGTTTGCCTTTTATGGCAGGTTACCTATTTAAGAGGAGTTATGGTTTCGTTTACTGCCGCCATCGCCGCTGGCTTTCGTGGTGTCGATATTTTTCCTGGTGAGGAGATCACGAGGGCGAAAGGAAGCGCCCCATCCACTACTAATCTAGTGTCGTCAGTGGGAACTAAACCAATTAAGGATTGCGGTCCACTTGCCCGGATGGCGCACTACCTTGGCAGTGCAGTATTTTGGCTTTGCTGTTTGTTTACGCTCGGTTTAGCCAAGCGCTGGTTTCGCGGAGACGAGAAGACCAATGAGAGCAAAAACCTAGAAATAATGTCGTCCAATTCCTATTCCAGCAATGAAGATGTCGTCAAAGATAAAAAGGATGAAGAATTCAGCTCAAAAACCTTCTCCGACAGGACGAACACAATAGAAATGACAACATTCAACATCTCTTCCAGTAATAAAAATGTCGTCGAAGATAATGAGGAGAGTGAAACAAACAAAAGGTCGCTCAATTTCAGTACGGAGAGTATCAACGAAAATAAAGAGATCAGCGAATCCGGCTCACAAACCTTGTCCGACAGGACGAACACAATAGAAATGGAAAAGTCCAGCGTCTCTCCCAGTGTGATAAGTGTCAAAGAAGATGCCAATAAAGAGGTCTTCGACTCCAACCTTAAACCGCAGTCTAATGAGAAGAGTGGAACAGACGAAAGGTCGCTCAATTTCAGTAGGAAGAGTATCAACGGAAATGAAGAGATCGTCAATTCCAGCTCTAAACTGTCGTCCGAAAAGATGAATGACAATATAGAATCAAGGATTGTAAAAAAAGAAGGCGAAACTTATCTCCAACTCTTGGGTGATGGCAAGGATTTTGTACCCTTTGTAGTAACTGAAGAACCAATTGAAATAAGCGACCTTTTTGAAGAACCAATTGAAATAAGCGACCTTTTTGTGCTTGATAATACGGAGGAGATATGAGTACGAGAACAGTGGGTCGTCTAAGGGATCAGGATGCTGCCCTTTCTTTTCTTACAAAGGAAATTTATAAAAAAGATGGTTCTTCGGATACCGCAGTACTTGGAGTATCTTGCGACTCCCTTAAGAGGGGTTTTAACTGTCTTGATTTTCTAACAAAAAATAAAAGAAAACTATCAGCTGCAAACTTGGTTGGCTGGCCATTGGGAGAAATGTTTGGTATTTTTACATGGTTGGCGCAAAAGCAACCCATAGGAACTTCTGCCGGTGACATGACACAACCCTTGTCTAAAAAAAATGAGTGGGAAGCATTAGTAAAAGAAGTGGGCAGCAGCAGTTCTTCGATTGAATCAAATGATGTTAATGAATTAAAAACTTTCTTTGAAGCATTTAGAAGTGATGCTCAAAAGTTTTATAGTAGTGGAGATGATGATGATGAATTGCCCGACGAATCCTCCTTGGAAGAACTGGACTATTCGTACAGTGTACCTGTTACAGATTCATCGAAGCTGCGAGATCTTGTTGCAACGGGCTACATCATAGAGTGCGTCAAGGATGCAATTTTTAAGGGCGAGGGAAGAAACGCGATACAAAATTGTATTACCGCGGTAGAAGCCTTATTAGGGTGCATAAATAAGCATCCTGCAACAACTGACGTGGCGTTGCAACTGGCGACAATTATTCTTCATCACGGGGCGAAGATGCTAGCTCATTTAAGAGCCAGCTCGAACTCTTCTTCCCCAAGTAAGGGAGCTTTTTGTTTTCTTGAAAGCAATGTCCAGGTGCTGCAGTTGACCTACAACAGCAAAAAAAATAAAACTTAAGAGTTTTTTTTGGGGGCGTAAAAGAGATCGAGAAGGTTGCTCCGAGGAGGCCATGTGGCGGGGAGGGATCGACTACTGGTCTCTTCCGCGCGCCATCAAGCCTGGAGAGAGACTCAGTCGGCTGCATTGCGTTCCATGCATTGGTCCTAAATTTTGGCATCCGTGTATCGAGAATATATGGCCTGGCGGCGCAGGTTTAAACATTGTTGAGTCAGTTCGTCTAGTTGATTTTGTGAAGAGTCGATGTCAAGATCTTCCCTGCGACCATTGAAAATGGCGACCTGTCTCCGTGCCAGTGGAGGAATGTTGGCATCCACGCTGGTGTAAACATGTAAATCACCAGTCAAGAGGCCACTGTCTATCATTTGATAAAATGCTTCGGCTTCCATGACCGTAACCAACATGGTGCGTACTTTTTTGTCCTCAAAAGGGCGGTAAACAATAACGTTGTTGCACTGGCGCATGGCTCTATCAAAAAAGGAAATGTTCACCGTTGCGGTCGAGATAGCATTTTGAGAAATTTCTAAATTTTTAAAAATTTTCCCATATTTCCTATGGCGGTTGATAAGTTTGTTCTGTTTCGCTATGTCCTTTTCCTTTGAGGCGTTCATTGAACTCAATATTGTTGCGTCCTCGAAGAAATCTTCAACCCAAGTCGGTTTGCAAAACTGTTCAATATATTTGTGACCTTCCATTTTCGACTCTGGCATTGGTAAAAAATTTTCCTTGCGTGGAATCTTTGGAAGGGAGCATTGGTATGAACGCAGTTCTTTTGCCGTGTCACTTTCTATCATTGTCTGGGTTACCGTCATATGCCTTTCCACCGTCGTCCTTCCACTGCCGACCAAGGCCGTCGTATCCCAATTCTTCTCCCATTCGGCTATTTGCCGCAATACTTGATTCAGAGCGGCTATGCCATTCACCAAGGCCGTTGATTTCTTATTTTTATCTAATAAATTTTGAAGTTTTATTTTGTACTGTTCACCAAGTTGTTGAATGCCTTTCCAGTGATTTCTTGCTTCCATGTTGTTCGCGGATTCTTCTTCCGGGAAAAACGATGCAATTTTTTCCCATGTTTCTTTTGTTGTTGTTTTTGGGTCCAAAGCTTTTTCCCGAATATAGGCCATGAGCGCCTTACGAAATTCTGCCGTGAGCCGTGCCCGGCTCCCAATGTACTGCATTGATGCCCGTAGCCTGGCATCGCCACGCTGCGCGGTTTCCCTAAGGTTTTTATAGCACTCGGTAGAGGAAAGTTGCAAAGAACCTTCCTGGGACGCCACCACCACCATCGTATCAATCGGCTGACAACCTCGCATGCGCTTCCGGGATTGGGCCATGAAGTGTGAATCCACGGCATTATTGGCCACCAGGAGCAGGGCTCTACCATTTGGATCGAGATATTCGATGTCGGTGCCGGTGCAATGGGCCTGGTCAAAGATGACAAATATGCTGTCACGATCGGTGAAGCCAGCGGCCTGCACGCTGTCCCAGCGCACGGACGATAGCGGAAAGTGCAAACCATCGGAGGTGCGCATGATAAAAAATTGTCCTTCTTCGCCATCCCAAAAAATGATGCCCTGAACCGGTGAGCCTTGGTTTTGTAAAAATCTGCCAAGATAGGCGGCGTTGTTCTTCATTTCACTGGGAAGTATGGCGCCCATGTCGATGACAGCGCGTAGCTGGGAAATGTAGGATTTTTGGGATTGTGCCCCTATCTTCGTTATGTAAAACTGAAAAATGCCTTCCATTGTCGTTGCCACGCTGGCTGTCATGGAAAAACAAATCGCCCGCCCATCCAGCAGGTCCGTGTGTGCTTTGTCAAGGATTTGATCAGCCGTTTCTCCAGCGTACAGCATCTGCTGAGCCATGGGAATTGGTAGACTATCCTGGTTGTAGGCGGTCCCGGTCAAGGCAATGGTTGGGCCATCGAGCAATTCGTTGGGTACCGAAGAAACGAATCGGCCGGCATAGGCTAGGTCATTGATCTTCAATGCGATATTAATGCGGTGCTGCTGTCCAGTGGCATCGGCCAGGTTTCCATTTTGAACGTGCTGGCACACGATTTCCCAATCTTTCCGGTTGCCGTCCAAACTGTTCGGCACAGCGCCCGTCGTTGTCAAAAATGTTTCCAATGTTACCCCGCAGTTTGTAAAAAAGCTTTTTACTGCAACGGTCTCGGCAAATTGTAGGGACAATGTGATTTCCATTTCTCTGTACGCAGCCTCTCGGGATCTGGCAATGAATCGGAGAAGTTGTGCTTCTGTGACCGGTGTTTGCATGGCAACCATGACAAGGCGGACACATTCTTCCACAGGGTTGCGAAAAAATGTGTCGCTGGATGCCATGGATCGATTGAATGGAATGCAGGTTGTGCCATCATTGGACAGGCCATAGTCCATCCCAAACTTCTCTTGCCAGGCATCCGGTAAATATAGGTGCAGCATGTCCCAGAGTAGGCTAATGGTGCGATCTGTTGGTGAAGGGGCAGTGTCCTCCAGCAGGGCATTTATAGCAGTTTCTTTCTTTTTTTCTAAAACTGGCAGTAATTGTATTACCCGCTCGGCAATGGCAGTCATCCACTTTTTCGCATAGTTTTCTTGATTAAAATAGAGAGCATTGCTTCTGTCGATGAGGTTGAATTCCGCGGGGTACATTGTGGCCGCTGTCCGTACGCATAGAGTAATGATATTTTTGTCGCTTTCGGAAAGTGATTGCCCGGTTGCTGCCTCCACAATGGCAAAGGATGTCCGTGGGTCACAGGCAAGGTGTACTTCGTCGACGATCGTCACCATGGCATATTCGTGGACGATTTTGTGCAGCAGGGCAAATGAGCCATGCCCGGGCATGGCCAATAGGCGATAGTAGGTTGCCAGCATGGCCTTTATTTGAAGGTTTGTAAAAAGAAATACGCGGTCGTTAAGCTGCTTGGCCTGCTCCAGTGAGAATAAAAGATCCTGCAATTTTTCTTCCACCGCCCAATCACCCGTCGCAAAATCCGGTCGGTATACAAATAGTTTTGTAAGAGATAGAACCTTGCGCAGCCGCAATTCCACCGCCGCCAGTTGGCTTGTGTCGACGCATACTCTGGTTAGCTTCCCCTTCATGGCCACGGAATAGAAAATTATTGCAGGGATGAGCACATCGGACTTGCCCATGCCCATGCTCAGCTGAACAACGCAGCGTGGATCCTCTTTTTTTCCATCCAAAGTATCGCAAATTGTTTGCAGCATTTCCACCTGCTCCTTCCGCAGGTTGATGCCATTGTCCAGGTAGGAAAATAGTGCCAGCAAATCGTTTAAATTTTGGTTCTGTATTTTTTCAGAAATGACTTCCCATTCCAATTGCTGGGAAAATTTCTGAATCTCATCGGTGGAAGATTTATTATTTTTAATAAAATTTTCCGCCAGTGCGTGCGTTCGCTGTATCCTTGCATGGAGATTTGAGGTACGAATGTACTGTGGCATCCACAGCAGCAAAGTTTCGCATGCGTTGTCATCCATTTTACGGTGGCCCTGGTTCTGTATCCATTGTTGTATGGCCAGCATCTGTTCAAGATGTTGGTTTTCGGATGGTTTAACGGCAAGTGCGCAGCCATAGGCATGGACGGCATCTTCCATGGTTATTGATTGCAGCACACCAGCATGGCGTTGCCAATCTTCACTGTCAAAGCATCCGTCTTCTGCGCGTAAAAACGTGAGCAAACGATTTTCCATCTCCTGCTTTTTCTTCGAAAAAATCTCTGCCACTTTCTTACAAAAAAGTAAAAAAACTTCAGGTTTGGGTGTGTGTCTGCCTGATTGCGTCTGTGGCAGCATGTTATATTCGCTGGCAGCGCTGTGTATCTTGTTCATATAGTCGACTGTTTCGACGGATTTTTCCATGGCAGCGGCATGGGTCGTGAAAATTTTTGGCACCGGGACAAGGATTTCCTGGGAATGTGGTGGTTCTTGTGTTGCATGGAGGATTGTTGCAGGAAGGCGGGCAATGCTCTGGTCGCCTTCCTTTTGCATTATGGCATGGAGTGCTTGCAACAGTTGTAAGATGTTTTTCGAAAATTCGGAAAGCGGCGTGATCGTGAGGCTGGTTGGCAAAGTAAAACCACTGCCATCCGCAGCCAACAGGGCGGTCCGTAGGGCAGCGACCATGAAGGTTTGGGCCACTATTAAACCGCGATTTGTTTCTTCCCGCAATTTCATGGTTAAAAATGTTATGGCGGCATTGCCCCAGTAAAGTCTGTCATTTCTAGCGTTGGATGTGTTGCATAAAATGTTGTAAATGTCGACAAATGAAGGTGTCACATCTTCTTGAAATTCAATTTCATAGAACTTACTCACTTCTGTTTTGGTCAATGTTTGAAAACTGTAGCTTGATGCGTGGTCCACCACTTCCTGGAAAAGTGTTTTTGACAATTGATCAGACGAGTAGGAGTCGAGAATGTTCTGTATACAGACCATCTCTGTGCTTGAAAATGATAGATCGTGCCGAGTCATCTGTGCAGTGCCGCCGGTCGCGCAGATAGAATAGCAGTTCATTGGGAGCGGTTGGAACAAAAGTCGTATAAGTTTATTCACCGTGTCGATTGCTTCAGCAAAACCTAGACCAGTTTTTTGTATGGCGCTTTTTACTTGATTCATGCGCCCGGACAGGTTTTGTCGCATGCTCATGGGCAGGTGGTCAAGGCTTTCCCAGTATGAGTGCAAACACATATTCAAGTCCAAAACCGTGATCACATCATTCTTAATTCTACGCACGGCCGCAGGATGCACATTTCGTAGCAGCAAAAGGCCCGTTATTGCCACGCCCGCGGCCCGTGGGCTTGTCTTCGAGCAGGAGCGAAAAATGCGCTGCAAAATGCAGATGCAGCGATCGTCACATGGAAAATAGGCGGCCTGTTGAAAAAAATGTAGTGCCATATCGTGGTCGCCTTGGACAAGAAAAATGTAGGAAAGCATGAAATAGGATGCCGCATCATCACAGCGTAACTTTCCCTCCTCCACGATGACTTTTAGCAATGGTTGGCAGTGAATTTCCTGAAATATGTCACGAGGATCATCGCTCAATTTCGGATGAATCAGGGTTAGGATTTGGTCTGAATAGTTGCCTTCAACGGAAATGTCGAAATCCGGCAAAATGATGTGCCGTGCTTGCGTTTCGATGTTGCGAAGCCCAATGGCCGCGGTGAACTGGCCAAGGCAGTCAACCGGTTCCACCTTCCAATATTGTCCACAATACCATGCCCCATCGTGATAGTGCAATGTCAGTGGCTGATCTCCGTCGATGTGGAACGGAAAAATTGCGCGATTCCGCATACCCTTCTCGTCGATTAGGTAGTAGAATCGATCGCTTGCTTCAAATTGGGAGAATAGATCGGTGTGTGCATTTTTCCGATTGCTGCTGCCGCACAGTTCGAGGCGTAGCCCGTTATGGGGTGTGCTATTGCACCATAGATGGCCGTCTTTGCCGTAGGAAAAGTGTGGGCGACCGGTTTCCAAATCACACAGCTCCAACTCATCGCCTTCGAGACTAATCCAGGCACTTGTTGTCAAAAGAAGAATAAATGGAATCGGCAACCTGTTCATATCCCTCAGCGCTTGCCACCGTCTGCCATCGGACCCTGTCCGAATGATGAGGATATTTACTTCCTCTGACCATGAGCAGAAGGACACCGTTCCAAAGCGTTGATCATCCAAACGAACTGTTGCATTCTTGATGTACAGTCGGTTCGCCTCAACGTGTTGTCCAAAGATTTTTCTAAAAAAAGGATCATTCAAAATTTTTGAAAAGTTGAGATTGGATATGGCAATCGGCTTCTGCTTGTACAAGACTATGCCGGCTTGAATGTTGAAGGTAACATTCTTTGGATCAAAATTTTGGCCAGAAGACTCAACAATGGGTTTGGCAAATTGACAGGCCCGCACAAGTGGGCTGTCCGTGCCCTTGTCGGCTGTCTGGGAAGAGCCATGTTTTTCAGCCATGACCTGCATTTCGGTCCAGATCCAGAGACAGATTGGGGTCGTTTTGGGATCCTGTGGCAGGGAACGGATGCGAAAAAACGCACTGCAGCACTCCAAAAAACGCGTGTTATCGTCGCGCTCTAGATAGGCAACATGCCACTGCATCATCGCCAGCAGCAGCTGTTCCACGAGGGGAAGGTCGCGGTTTTGCCAAGATTCTAGGCGATCTTTAAGATTTTGCGAATCCGGAAGTAAACTTTTTGCCCCATTTACCGTGCCGGGTGTTTGATCTTTGTAGTAGCGTACCAGGGCAAGGGCATGCAGCGCAGGAGGTAAAAAAAACAAGTATGTGGTTAAATCTTCCTTTCCCTTCGGCGCGCAGGAGCAATGCCACAGTATGGTATGAATGAGATTCTGTGCAGCAACTTGCAGCGGAAGTGGCCGATCTTTTGCGGTCTGCAAAAGGGGATATTGTTCGTCGCAGTTGCCATTTCCCACAATTTTATAAAAAGCATTCTGCCAAGTACGTGAGATTTTTTGGACAATCAGACTGTTATTGCCAATTGTGAGGAAAAGTAAATCCTTTGCAACTTGCAGCAATTCCAATGTTTGCATGGATGGCTGACACTCGGCACTGGCCAGTGGAAATTTGATTTCGATGCTGCAGCAGGCAGCATTTTCACTTATTAAGTCGTTGGTGTTGGCTTGAACAGATAGGTCTGCAAACTGCTTTTGTTCTTTGGCAAGGGTTAAAGTAATTTTTTCATGGTAAGCGTCGAACACCATTCCATGTCCCGCTCCAATCAGGTGTTGGACACGGTAGACGATAGTAAGAAAGTTGTTTATCGGCCACAGATTGCTTTCCCAAAAGGCCTGCCTTGCGCCGAACTTTAGACTTGCCAATCCCCACACGCACTGTTGATCTTTGGACCATCCGGGGTGCGTTTTGGCTGTGTTAAGTGTCTCCTTTTGTTCGATATCTTCAAGCTTACTGCGCAAATTTTTGACTTCTTTGGAGGCTAGTACCTCGAGTTTGGAAAGCAGCTGCGAAAAAAATTGAAGGTCTGGCACATCCGGCGCGCCTCCGTCCAGGCGGCTACCAATGCCTTCATAGGGAAGAAAAATTTCTGTTTTTTCCTCCTTTCGGCACTGTTGGCTAAAACCCAGCAAATTCTTTCGCAGCTCCACATCCCAAGGATTGGCGGCATAGAACCAACCGCCTGCCAGTGAGTGTTGGCGTAAATGGTAAAAACTTACGCAAAAACTTTGGCAATAGCGAACGATGGAATCATCGATGGCCGGCATGGTATTCCACAGCAAACTCAGCAGGAGGTGTGCGGCCGAATCCAGGGCAAGATTTAGATTGGCGGGGGAAAACGCATCATATAAAGTATTGATGGTCCCCTCAATGGCCTCGCAAAGTCGAAGTTTTTGCTCATTATTAAGCCGTGCCAAAAATTCGGCATTTGGCAGGGGCAGTAGATGCAGGTATGCTTGGACCAGCATTTGCTGTTCCTTGGCCACCGTTCCTTGGCCAAGAAATTGTAGCAGCTCCATCGTCTTCTCAAACGTTTCGGGTGGATTTGTCACGTCAGGGAATTTGTTTGGCAGCGTGCTGGATTCCGACTCTGCCGCCCATGCTTGTTTCTTTTTTTCTAACGCAGAAATGCGTTTAACATGTTGGGTCAGGGTGAGATTATTACCTTTTTCCTCCGGCAGTTGCGGCACATTGACAAAGGATAGGGACGATTGAAATTTTTCCAAAGTCTGGCAACAGGTGATCGTTTCTTTTTGCATCCCATCAAACAGTGCGGTGAAAAAATTATTTTCATCGCCCGCATATTTTTGCAATTTCAGTCGGTAGTAGGCCAATCCCTCCTTGGCCCACTGCAGTAGGCGCCATTGCCACGCAGAAGGGTTTTTTTCATTGGAAAAAAAAGTGTCTCTATACCATTGCAGTAGAGATAGATCGCACAGAGAAAAGAAGGCGCGGGAGATGGACATTGGGTCTGCGTTCTGTGGAAGCTGCAGCGCCAGCAGAACCATGAGAAGATGTTCAAAACTTTTTACCGAACAATTGCCGGCTCGCTGGGTTCGCACGTAGAGAGAAAGCCAGCTTTTTGGAAGTGGCTTCCTGTAGTGTGCGAGGTCCAGCCAAATATTGGCATAGGTTTTCCAATTTTCTTTTTTGCAAGCATTATGCCGCCCGCTTTCAAACAACTCCAATAGGCGCACGAGATGGGCCGCACTGCGTCCTAAACCTTTCGAGATGGGCGGGAATAGTTTATCCAATGGGATGTGAAAGTAGCTGACTCCAACCGACCACGTTCCGGCCGCCCCCTGCCTGCCGCCATAGTAACGATCTGCGCCTCCAACCCCCATGACGCCCCATATTTCATAGACGTCGACGAAGTGCACACCTTCCTCCGTCCTGGCAATGTAGATGGCATAGCTGGCGTGACCGCTAGGAGTCCCGGGATCGACCCAGCCAATGTCCACCACGTGGGGCACGCCATCCTCGTCGCTGACAATTTTTTGGACAATGTTATTGGCGATGTTCTCGAGCTTTGCATGCCATTGCTCGTGGAGAGGATCAGAGTCGTTGAGATCTAGCCCATCAAAATCGTTAATGTTTGCCTGTTGCCGCTGTATTGCATTGTTGTAACACCAATTGAGTTGATCGATGATTGAGGTCAATGTTGACGAGATTGCGCCGGCTTGAATCATGGAAGACAGTTGTTGTAGAACGGGTGTTGCGGCGGACAACACGGTTGAGCTGCTCAACCCTTCCAGACTGGAATCATTGAACATTAAAGGGCATACGACCGCACCTAAAAGGCGTTCTCCATTAAAAAGAAAGTTCGGTATTTTGTTAAACGAGACTTTTATTTCCTGCAATCCCCTGGATAAACAATCTGCTGCTTTTTTCAGTGTGAGCGCTGCGGTCGCGACCTGCGGCTGGATAGATTCTTGTATCGTCGGTGCAGATTGTGCAGCGGAAGGTGCCGCAACGGCAAGCTGTATGCAGTAGTTCCCATCGGAGGATTGAAGAGTTTCTCCAAGCCAGAGCTCACCATTGCTTTGTCGGATAAATTGAATGTCAGATGATTGCTCCAGATCTTTGCATACGGGTTTGAATATGCTTTGAACCGTTTTAATGAGATCAGCCTTGGGTTGCAAATCTGCTGCAAGAAGCGCAATCGGAATAAACAGCAGGTTGCTGGAATCATCAATGTAGGGCGTCAGCTTTTCCCAAGTCTTTGGCAGGACAAAAATTTTGTTCTTACTAATTGTGTCGTAGATTTTTGTTTGTATCTGCGATCCACTCACTAGCAGCAGCTGCTGCTGCGCCTTTTGAACCATCTGCGATTGAACTGTATCATTGAAGGCCGATTTCGAAAGATTGCAAGACACAATTTTATAATCAATTATTTTTTTGCCGAGTCAAGTGGAAATGTGAATCGCAAAAGCCAGCGGATAAAGCTTTCCCGTAAAAGACGTTGAAAACGAAAATGGAGGGGACATCATCCGATTCCGGCCACGGGATTTTCCTCCGGGCCCTGTCCCCGTCTCCGCTTCCAAGTTTGCCGTTGCCCACATCGTTGACCGATTCAGGTCGTACCCATTTGCCGATTTCCGGTGAACAGGTCCACATCCAACGGCACTCCAGACCGCAGTTCAAATAGATGGGCCATGGCCTGCAGCTGCTGGAGGCTAAAACTTTTCCGCAATAGTTCGTTGTTGGCCAAAAGAGCAATGGCCGTCCGAAAGTCTCCATTGAAAATGGCAACGGACAGGAGTAGGTCGTTGGGCACCGAATTTTGCGAATATGCGGAAGTTTTTGCCAGCGGAAATACCCCATCTGCGGCATACAGGGCGCAGGGGTCGAACAGAAGCTGGTTGGCCAGTGCATGGCAAACACTGTCCGCTTCATTCTGGGTAATGAGCATGCATTTGATATAGGCAGGCTTTGCATAGTAAATTAAAAAGTAGGGGCAGCGGCGCATGGCTGGATTAAAAAATGTGATGGGAACGGTTGCCGGGCTGAGCGCATTGCTGGAAATGAAAAAATTGTCTGGAAACAGTGTGGCGTAGGCATGCATTGCCTTGTCGGTCGGAAATAGGCCCGTTTCCGAAATTTTTTTTGGCAACAGGCGCGCGGCATAGGAAATGATGGATTCTTTTTGGGAAATGATTGCCAAACTTTCTTTTTTTTCATGCAGCATGTCGTTGGCCACATGGCTGAACCGCTCCCGTTCCAGTTCCCGCATGCGCAGCTGCAGCTTTTCCCGCTCGACTTGAGATGAGCGATCTCGTTGTTGATCCTGTTGTTGGTCAGCCACTTCGATCCGTTGGTGCTGCACCGTCCTACCCGGTCCAGAGTCCGCCTGCGCCGTCCCCAGCATAAGTCGGTTGCCCAGGTCAATTATTTGCTGTGTTTCATACTGAAAAATCTCCACACCTTTGTCATCTATGTGCTCCAGGCGTTCCGCGTACTCATCCCTGGCGGCCACCAGCTGCTCCAGCGCCGTTCCACTGGCCTGTTGCAGCAGCGCTTCAATGGTAAAATTTTCTTGGGAGGCAAATGAATTGCCCTCAGAGAGATGCGATGACTTATCAACGATTCTGCGGAAGGCGGAGGTAATGTGCGCCATCAGACCTGGCGTTGCAATTTGCACCGCTGCTTTGGCGTCCCCATCTGCCATCATGGCAATCCATTCTGCGACACTTGACGGTGGCGGCGTTGTGCCGATGGACGACGATGGAATCGAATCATTGGTCACCAGTCTTTGCCGGGCAGTTTGCAGTGCGGTTTGATCCACCAGCAGATCAATGTGCTGACCCTGGCCAAATTGGCGTAGGCGCATCACGGTTTGCACGAATAGACTGGAACGCAGTGAATTGGGATCCACAAGAATGACTCCACGGGCCATTGGGTGCAGTCCTGGAAAATTTGTACCGGTGCAATGGGCCTGGTCGAGGAGGAGAAATAGGCGAGTCCGATCGGAAAATTCGATGAGAGACAGTGCATCGTCGTCCAGGTCGGTGACGGGAATGATCTTTTCGTCCACTGCACGCCTGTCCAGGATGGCAAAGCCATGGTTGCCAGCGAAAAGGATACCATCGATTATTTTGCTGCCATTTTCCAGGGAAGAAAAGGCGGTGGAAATTGCGCGGGCATTGGCTTCCATGGCCGGCGACAGCAGTGCTCCCATGTCCAGCAGGGCACGAACATTGGCAGGAGTAAGGTTTTTTTTCGCAAGGGTGGTAAGGTAGTTGGTCATTGTCTTGGCTAGGTTTTGCATCGAAGGAATGACGCTGCAAATGGCCTGCCCCTTTTCGGTTTCGGAAAAAATATTCAGCAGCAATGTTCCCACCGTCCCCGGGTCAAAGAGTGTGTTTTGCCCCATTGCCTGGGGCAAGACCGCCAAATTTTCCACCGTGCCGGACAGGGCAATGGCGCCGTTGCCAAGGTTGACCAGCTCCATTTTGTTCACATCAATGAACCGCTGGGCGATCGGACAGTTGGAAATGGCCTGGATAATTTTAATCCGTTTATCTATCAAAAGTGCTGCGGTGAACGTGTCAGCGGTGCCGTTGACGGCCAGCAATAAATTTTTTAGCAGTTCACGCGCCTCCGTTGTATGAATCTTTTTTCGGACCATGTTGTTCTGAACAACCGAAGAGAGCGGCAAGGAAAATAGGGCAAAAAATTGCTGGGCCGGCTCCGTTTCGTCGAATGGAATGATGACCCGCTTGATCATTTCCTGTTCTGCCAGCCCGACCATTAGGGCGGCATAGCCCAGGATATGCCGTTCGGTTAAAGGCGTTTGCATCGCCAGCATGGTTTCCTGAACAATTTCCATGGTGGGATCGCGGTAGTTAGCCTGGGATGGGATGGATAGGTGGCATGGGATGCAGCGCAGCCCGTCCGCGTCCCAGTTATAGTCCACCAATGCCTTGCGGCACAGCGCAGCCGGCAGGTAGTGGACCAGTAGGATGCGGAAAAGATGCAATTTGTGCAGGGCGGCCGCCGGGGCATCGTGATCAAATCTCATAGGGATTGTATGCGTATTACCCGTGACAAAGTCCAAGAAACTTTGTTTTGAAAAACAAGGTTTCTTGCCCCATGCCAATGTGTAAATGAGGTCGGCCAGCATCGGCATCAACCTTTTGTGGTATATGGCAGCGTCGAAGTGCGCTGCCTGTTCATTGGAATGGGCCGCCAGGGTGTTGCGCAGGGAGGTTTCCGATCCAAAAAGTTGCACCACCTGGCGGATGAGGGCCGCATCGTCCCTATCGTAGCATTTGGGAACCGTGTCCGATACTTCCAGGGCAAAGGATTGGCATGGGTTGCAAGCCAGATGAGCTTCGTCGATGAATAGGGCGAAGGGATGGTTTGTAAATTTTGCCTGCAGGGATGTGGGGCCGTTGGCATAGGCCATGGCGCGCAGGGCACAGAGTGTGATGGCTGGAACGAGGAATGCCCGGTCGTGGAACTGGGCCGCATCTTCCAGTGACTGGCAAATCGGCCCAAGGAATTGCTTTTGTTCGCACTGCTGCGTGGTTAGGTCGATGGGGTGCAGGGATAGGCCGAGGCGGCCCAATCCCGTGCGCAGCTGCGGCAGCACGGCGGCCATTTGGGTCTCGTCGATGCAAACCAGCGGAGTTTTGCCCAAAATTTTGGCGGCGTAGAAGACCAGGGCAGGGATGAGAAAGACGGACTTGCCAAGTCCCATGCGAAGCTGCAGCACTGCCCGACCGCCATCCGCTGCATCCCGCTGCAAAGCTTGCACCGCATGCAAAATGGCCTTGATTTGCAGAGGATAGAGGCGGATGTTGCCGCACAGGTGTTCGAACAATGTGCGCAGGTGCGGATCCATGGCTCCATCGTCCGCATCCCATTCCTCTGCCAGGCGCCGGTTGCATTCCGCAATGGCTTCGGGGGGCAAGGTTTTGTCATTTTGCAACCCATCTGCCACGGTGGCAAGCACCCGATCCATGCGGGCAATGGCGTTGCAATGGTCCATGTATTCCCAGCCGTTGGCCAGCAAAATGGGCAAAGAATCCGGTGAAAAGGAGATATTATGGCGCAATAGGTGGCGCAGGGCAAGTGCCTGGCCATCGTGCGATTGCTGGGCAAAGGCAAGGGAGCAGGCCACCACGGCATCTTCGATGGGAACGGCCAGCTGCAGATTGGCATGGCGCAGCAGGTTACCGACATGGCCGGCGGACCCACGGCGGTTGAGCATGGCCAAAAGATCTTCTTCCAGCATGGCCCTTTCCATGCAAAGGCGTTCCCTTTGCTCCCTCACCTGTCCGGCCAGGGTGGACAATTGTTCTTTGGGCAGGGAAAAATTCCATCCGATGCGTTCGCCAAGAATGCGCGATCCCGCCCGGGCATCGTCCAAAAGTTTTTCCACTTGAGTTTGCCGTGCCAGCGCAAAGGCCGTTTGGGGAGGGCTTTTAGCCAGCAAAGTTTTGTACTGTTCAATGGACTGGATGAGCGAGTTTAGAACACTGTCGGGTGGTTGCTGCCGTGGGTGCAGCATGGACGGCCTTGGCAGGGCCCAGTGGATGAATTTTGGCACAAAAGGTTTTTCAACCTTTTGTAATTTTTCCGAGTGCAGAGCATTCCACACGGCTTCGCCCGGCACGTCCCAGGAAAAAATGCTGGCCCGTTCCATGGCGGGAGATGGAATCATCCCCACCGTGGAATTTTGTCGATGCAGGGCATCGGCCGCCCGTTGGAAGGCTGTGAGAAAGTCAAGAATTGTGGACAAGGCTGACTCTTTTGGCAAAACCAGATTGGGAAGTTTTGGCAGGCTGGCCGCATCTGCAGACTGTGCCACCACCTTAAGAATGATTGCCGCCAGGTGGATGGTTAGTGATTTCTGGGGAGCCAGCCAGTAAAGTTCGGTCAATGCCGTGTGCAGCAGATGAAATTTTTCCGCCGGATCGGAGGAATTTTTTAACTGTGCATAGAGGGTGGCAAAGGAATGGGTCGATGGAATTGGCACGGTGTGGACGTGCCATTGCGGCCCCTGTGGCTGGGCATCAGCTTCCATGAGACTTGCCAGCAATTGTTCCTCCTTTGTGAGTGTAATGGCTTGCTGTGCATATTGAATGGTAAATAGTTGCGAAAATGATATCCGGGAAATTTCTACAAAAATAGAACGCGGATTCGGTGGGGCAGATTGTTTTAGATTTTTTTGGCATATTTGCAGAAATTTTTGGAACAATTCCAGCTCCCCGTCGCTAACATCGGCCAGACCATTTCCCGTGGTTGGCTGAGGCAATGGCAGGAAGTCGCGGACTTCGACGTCGAATGTGAGCTGGCTTGGTTCCCAGTCCAATCCCTGGGATGCGGGCTTGAGAGTATTCAGATGCTGCAGCCGTACTTTAATGGCTGGCGTAGCGCATTGTATTCCTTCTTTAAAAACATATAAAATAAGTTTTTTTTCTTCTCCGGTCGGCAGGCGCATGGGCAGAGGAACATGGGCAATGCCCTCCACGTATTTGGAGCATAGGGACACAAGCAGCGGCATAGCACAGGCGACCGTGTTTTCTGCCAAAAGTTGCAGCAGGAGTGTGCGCAGCACCACGGCACAGGCAACCGGCGATGAATCATGCGCAAAAATTTGGGCCATGCGGGTCAGCATGGCGTGGCAGGTACTATCCAGCGGAGAATGGTGAGGTATTTTACCAACAATGTGCCAGGCCAGATCGTAGTCATTTTGGCTTAGAAAAATGTAGGCCAGGCCGAGAGCAGCCGCCGTGCCAACTGGGCGAAATTCCGTTGCGCCGGGCGTCCGATTGTCCACCACCACCTGCATGGCTGTGGCCGTGGGATTCCCGCCGATGGCCTCATCGGATGGGCGGGTTCTTGTCCATGTAAAGGCCATGGCACTGCGAAAGCCTGCCGTGCGGGTGATTGTGCCATCGGGAATTAGGTAGCGGATCGGCTGTGAGGTTTTGATTGGCCGTAGCACGAGCGCATGGGAAAAATTTTCTAGCAAATTGCGGTCGGTGGGCGAAAATTCCACCACAAAATCGCTGCCATGGTACCAGAGACCATTTTTTTGAATGAAATGTAGTGGATCACCGGCCGCGTCCCTGTAGCGGGGAAATAGAACGATGCTGCGCTTGTCATCGCCATCCAGTAGGTAAAAATACTCACCACGCGCTTCAAATGCCGAAAAGTAGTCCCCTATACCTTCGTTCTCTTTTTCTAGTTCGAGAAAAAGATCCTTACCGATCCCATCCACCTTCCGCAGGCGCATGCTGTCCCCTGTCCCAACGCTGCGGTAGACTGGCCTGCCGGATGCATCGCAGAACTCCATGTCGCCGCCGTCGACGGCTTTCCACTGGGTGGTTGTGGCCAGAATAACAATTGGCACCGGCAGCGGCGGGTGATTAAATGGCATTGCCTGCCACAGACGACCATCCGCATCCCTGCGCCGTACGATGAGTTCGCGACCTTTGGGGACGAGGACAATGTTGGGAAAAATGGGATTTGCACACGCGATGCCATCCGCAGCCTGGTGCAGGGAATGGAGGCCCACGGAGTTGCCCACAATCCTCGTCGGCAATTCGTCTGCAAGGCAGGAGGGAATGGGCACGGGATCCAACCGCAGGCCATGGTCCACCAGCGGAGACTGTGGCGCAAACATGTGGAAGATAATGGGTGTAAATTGCGGTTGGGGCTTATTCAAGGTAAGCTCTGCAAGCTCGTGGCATTGCCGTGTCAAGGTGGCTAGATCTTTTTGCCCCTCCGCCGTAAAGGCGTGGAACCAGCGAATGGCGGCCAATTGTTCCATGCATTGCTTGTCAAACACCTGGTCACCAAATAATAGGGGACTGAACAGAAAGGATTCGATGCCAACAAGCTGGGAAGGATTGTCCTTGGGACGGTAGACAAATGGAAATGTATTTTCGCCGGAAGCTTGTGAAAATTCTTTTGGATTGTACTCCGCCGCCAGGAAGCGGATGCGATAGGCACATTCCAAAACAAAGAATAATTTTTGCAAATCCATGGACTTGGAGCAGGCAACGAAATAAAATTGGTTCATTGCTCGAAGCACGATCTGCTGCAGCAATTTTAGCAGGGGAAAAAGAAAGTTTTTTGTGCTAACCGCATGGACGATGGGTCGAATTTCTTCGCAAGTGTCTTTGCTTGGCCAAACGGTTTTAAACAGCGCCATTTTCCAGACCTGGCGCAAATTGGCAGCACCATCGTCTGGACGGGATGAGTTTTCCTGCGCTGGGAAATAGCGGTCCCATTCATTGAGGAGGCGGGCAAGGAGTGCAAAACTTTGCATCGTTGGGATTGGCTCCACGACAGCCTCAAAAAGTGGTGTCTGTAAAAGTGATTTGTAGCAGGATTCCGATTCCATCCACAAGGATCGTTGCCATTCTTGGATGAGGGCCGTATTTTCCGCTGCAATTTCACAAATGTGGTGCTGAACCTTATCTTTTTTGGTGGAAGATCGGGATACGTTGCAGCAAATTAGGTTGAGTTTAGCATCAAAAAAAGGCTGTATTGTTTGGTCAAGTGAGAGACAGGCACGTTCCGCAATGCAGGCGCGCAAAAATCGAACAAAAATTTCCCCATTTGGCACGTATTCCTCAACGGCCTGTAATCCAGCATCATCTTCGAAAAACAGAACGGCAGCCAATCTTTCGTCCATGTCCCAGGTGGCGGGACATGCATATTTTTTTTCATTTTCCCAAAGAATTTTTCGCAGCAATAGGCATTGATTTGGGTCCTGGCGACCGAATTGCTGCAGCATTTGGACCAGCATGGCCAATTCGTGCGGTCTAGGATCGCCGTTGCCCGTGCTGCCAACACCATCGTATTTTGCAAAAATTGGCAAATTTCCAGCTCCCTGGCATGTCTTTACGTGTTGCAGGCACAGGTCCCGTTCCTCCAGGGATGCACGGTCCGTAACCTCCATGGCATCGGCGGCGTCCTGCCCTAGCAGCGGCCACGGGTCCACGTAGTAATCTTTCAGCACATCTTTCCAAAATTCGGTTACGCAAAGCAATTCCACTGCCATGACCTTCAAATGGTAAAATGTGGTTCGAATGTATGCGCTCCGCGCGCACGTCGTTCCCTGCAAATTTTTGGCAAGTGTGGAAATTGCATCGGCCATTGCATGGGGCTCATTGACCTGGATGATGGCGCTGTAAAGCGCTGAAAAACGACGTTCTATCGGCAATGGCAGGGGTCGGACCAGGATGACAATCTGGGTTGGACCGCAAGAGCTACGCAGCGCATTCAAATAGTTCAGCATGTCGGAGGAGGTCGTTGGCCTTGCAACCAAGTTATTGGGTAGGTAAGTACAAAAAGGTTGTTGATAGCTGTTAACGTGTGGTGCTAATTCTTGCAACAGCAGAGCCATGGTTTTCTGATCCTGCTCCGCAAGTATGCTGGGATCTTTCCATCGAATTCCCGTAAAAATTGTGGGGCTGTGCTTGGCAAGGGCGCGTTCTGCCCGCTCCAGCAGAGTAATTGACCATGCATTTAAAAATGAAAACAATGTTTCGTCGGGCTCATGGGGGCAGTTCTGCAATTTAATTGCCTGGTAGGCAAGGCCTTCTTTGCTTCTTTTTAAAATTTCCCAGGATTGCGGGCCAACCGGTACCCTGCTTTCAATGGTCAGAAGATAGTTCTGCACAAGGTGTAAATCCAAAAAAAATAGTAATGTTCGAAAGATGCGCAGGGCATTTGGGGCGCTGTTGAGATGCACCGCCAGCTGCACCAGTAGCAGCAATTCCGATGACTTGATTGTGCAATTTCCCGACCGCTGGAGGCGGATAAATAACTTTACTAAGTGTTGGGGCGCGGGAATTTGCCACCCATTCCAGTTATTCCACAGCGCGTCATAAAATTGTAGCGACAGTGAATTTCCATTGGCCGCCAGCAGCAGGCCGTGGATGAATGTGCTGGAGCGAACATTCTTTTCCGGCCCAATTTTTGGGAAAAGTGCATTCTTTTCAATGCGATAGCAGCGGGCTGGCAAGCTGCGCCTGCCGTAGATGGCATCCTCCCCGCCGTGGCGGTGCACCGCTCCGCCTATGCCATTGATTTCGTAAATTTCTATTGCATCGTCTTCGCAGCCGCAGAACACCACATAGCTGGAGTGGGAAGTTTTGCCAACCGACCACCCCGTGAAGAGAATATGCAGTTCTCCCTTTCCAAGTGCACAAATTTTTGCGGCAATTTCGTCGCTAAATTTTGCCAATACATCATCGGAAAGTTGTGCCGAGGAACGATTTAGCTCAACTCTTGCGCAGGTCATCAGTTCGCCGGCCATGGCTGTTACAATTTGTTGCAGCGCCGTATCGTCCACGGTTTTGCAAAAATCCAGCAGCAGGGAGTGCAGTATGTCCAGCATCGCCACATGGCCAAATCCCTCCAGGCCGGTCTCGCAAATGCTTTCTGAAAAAAGAACCTGGGCCAGCAGCCGCTCCAGTGGCACATTGCCCAAGATGATGGCCTTGTGTTCTTTGCCGGCGTTGGCGGCGCACCGCAGCGGAATGGTGGATTCTACAAAACCTTTTGCCACATTGGCGGGCGGTTGGAGCGATTCAACGGCCATTTCCAGCACGCCATAGCAATCGCCGGTGGGAATTGGGTCACTTTCCATCATCCATGGCACAAAATTTGCGGCCAGGAGTGGGAATTTACTTTCGGGTAAATTTCCTAGCTTCCCTTGCCAAGAGTTTATACGACGAAGTCGTTCCTCTAGAAGATTTTGTCGAAAAACATATTGAAAAGCGTTTGACAGACGCCCGGGGGCCGGGAAGGCAATGCGCAATTTTTTTGGACCTGTGGCAAAAAAATGTAGGGATAAAAGCAGTTTGGTGCAGTCGCCGTCGGGCATCAAATGCCCAATTAAAACTTGCAAGTGCGCCATCAGCGGCTCCACCTCTTCCGGGGATACCCCAATGGAAGTGATACGCTGCCGAAGGATGTCCGTGACATTGGACTTTGGCTCGTCGTTAGGGTGCGACTGCAGGGATCTTCTGGTGTCTACCGGACCGACCACGCCGTATCATGCCATGGCCATGCAATGGGACAAGTGATTTTTCGGGCGGACCGTACTTTGCAGGCGGTCCCCGTCCGTACCGCATTGCCACCAAGACCCTAAGGAATTCGCAAAAAAATTCCCCAATTTTGTGGCTAGAAAAAGGTAAGTTTTTCGGATTGAATGTTCTGTGATAGCCACTTCGTGTCATTGATATCGACGAATATCGGCCGAGAATCGCCTGCGTAACTCTGCATGCCCAACTGAAAATTTTGGCCATCGTAGTAAATTCCATATAAGTCTGGTGCGTCACCGCTACAGTGGTTGCTGTCAATGAACGGATACAATTTGCCTGGATTTTTTTTTACCACATTTTCCAAAAAATCCATGGGTCCCGTTTTTTTATCGAGTAGGGCACGCCCAATTTCTGGCGACCGAAAGGGTGCCAAGTTGTATGCGTGTCCTAAGCCCGAGGCTCCAATCAGCTGGGGAAGGGTTCCGGTTGTTCTACCAATGGCAGATTTCATTTCGCCGAAATATTGAATAAAAACATCTTTCGGTGTGCCTGGATTGTGACTGTTGGTCATCACGCACTGCGCAATTCTTGCCGGTTGTCGTAGCCAGGTGGATGATGAAGCAACGCGTCCCATTCCATCCCATATTATCTTTGGCCACCCTCCCATCGCAAACTCCACATGGGCGCTTTTTTCCAGGTTTCTCGCTTTCCTATCCAGTGCAGCATTCTGCTTTTCCGTTAAACCTGCCATTTTCTGCAGACCAAGAACAAGATGGTACGTCTTGAGGATGAAGAAAGGGTTGATCGTGCCATCCTGGTTAACCATTGGGACATAGTCGCTTTTCCCGGCCATGCGGAAGCAGGGGCACCACGTGCCATGCTTTCCAAAAAATTCATGTTTGTAGCGAACTTTAGTGTCGAATTGCAGCTGCTGCAGCCTGTCTTTGTTCTCCTGAGAGAGGCCTGTGCTCAATTTTGCAACGGTGTCCTGATAATCCTTTACCGCCTCCAAAAAATCTTTCATGCAGCGCTCTGGCGTGTTTAGATAGTACGCATCCGCAAACGTGCTTATCAACATGTTGTGTAGATTTTTGGCAGCATCGTTGCGGGTCATCCAATTGTCGTCGTTGCAGGCAACCTGGATCGCATGGCCATTTTCGGATACGCAGGGAATGGACCCTTTTTCCAGACAGGAGATTAAAAGCTGCGCCATGTAGGTTGGGTTGTCGGCCTGCAATTTGATCAGCGGAGCGGTGGCAAAGCAACATCCCACATCACCAGGCTGCCGAACGGGGCGGTCAAAAATGGTTGTCAAAACAATTCTTTGCAGGTAGACGGATCCCTGTTCTTTTGGGATGGAAAGGTGTTCGCATAGCGGATTATCTTTCCCGACCTTGGCCACGTCGATGGATAAAATTGCATCCCGCAGTCCGCCCGCATTGGTGTGCAATCCCCACATGTGCCGGAATCGACTCTGCATGTCGAAATTTATGGAAAAATCTTTATTCAACAGCAGTCGGAGCATGTCTCCCATTAGTTTTTTTTCGTCGATGGTGGATGACGGATTTCCACCGACGATGAGTTTTGCACTGCACTGTTCCGTAAATTCGTTGCCGGCGGCTAGGAGTTTCAAGATATCATCTCTCTTTGCCACTTCTTTGGCAAAGGCGGCGATCTCTGGAGTGCAGCTTGCTACGCCATTGTTTTTCGAATAAAGTGGCTGCAGCCGCGTATTGACCCATTTTCTAACAAGCATTTCCCGATCCTGCTGTGTGATGGTGATGGAGTTGTGGTAATAGGTCTGAATAAAGGTACCTTCGTTGCTACGCATTATTTGCTGCAAACATTTCGGCATGCCCGGATTGCTAAAAATTTTATTGGATGGGCCTGACACTATGTTAAGATGCTTTGCCACTGCGCATGCCGCTTCCATATCCTGCTGTTCAGGGGTGAGGTCGGAGAACGATTTTGTGCAGTGTGCACGCGCCACAACACCTGCAAATGCCGCCGGAGGCAACCGTGGTGGAGGGGGCAGTGGCGTACTTTTCGGTGCAGCCGTTGCAGTCAAATTCAGCGACGGTGGTTGGTTTTGTGGCAGTGGCGGCAGCGATGGCGGAGTTTTTGGCGCAACCATCGAAGGCAAATTCGACGACGGTGGCAGATTCGGCGGCAATGACGGTAGCGGTTGCAGTGGCATGCTCGACGATGGTGATAGGTTTTTTACCACAGGCACCGGTGGTAGGTTTTTCACCGCAGGTGCCGTCGGTAAACCCACTGGCCGTCGCAGTTGCAGGTTTTGTGGCAGTGGCGGCAGCGATGGCGGAGTTTTTGGCGCAACCATCGAAGGCAAATTCGACGACGGTGGCAGGTTCGGCACGGCGGGTGGCAGATTTTTCAACCCAGTCGGCGATGGGTGATTGCTAGGTTTTGGAAAAATGTGCGGAAAGGTGGACGGGAGTGGTGGATATTTCTGCAAAACCTTTTGCGTGTTAGAGGGCACGTTGTGAGCAAATGGCTGGGGTATTGGCGAATTGGGAGGTGTTGTTTTTATCGCACCGGCGGTGCGCATGTCGGTCGTCGTATCGTCGACTTTTTTCACCACACACTGCCCTCCGAGAAACTGCGGCGACGCAACTTGGCCGGTGTACCTGTTGCCGTCGACGGGAACCATTGTCCGGTCAGTTTAAAAAAAACGTAGAAAATGGCAACGGTAGACCACCGAGAAGTCGGCGGCGAGGGACGTTTCTCGCCATTCACGGATGAAATCTAAACAATCGCAGTCTTCAACGGCTAGAATCTGCCCCATCGCCAATGCCCGGCATTTGGTCAGCAATGGCCGTTGAGGCAGCCTTCCATGCCAAAAAGAGGGCAAAGTTTTCGCCAATTTTGCGTTGTTCAAAAACAGGGTCGATGTCTCCGCTGGCCGTCTCAGAAAGGAACTGCGGCCAACGAATACATCGGCAACGGCCCCACCCGCGTGGTGCAAATTGTGCTGGGAAAGAAGATGCTAATGGAAGGGTTAGAGAGAAATTTTGCTTCCATTTGCATCAAGAAAAGTTACGGGCTCGTCAGTCGGCAAGGATCCGTGTTCGGTGTGACAGAGTGCTATGCGTCTCTCTATCCAGCAGCGACTGGCATCATTCTCATCCATAATGGCAGGACCGGCCTCAATGTGAATGTAATGTCCGGTAGACAATGACACCATGGCGGGTATGGCCACGAAGCGCCATACTCGATTGGTGTCATCAATGTAGTTGCCATTCCCGTCTGGGCGAAGGAGTTTGTACTTTATCATGAGTGGAAGTAGGTGTTTGTAGGCGTATGGCGTAATGGAAAAATGTATTTCTCTGCAATATTTCGAAAATATCGTATGCGTATTCTGCAAGAGAATATGCTCACTGTCAATTGTATGTCCAACCCAACAAGTGTCACAATCCATTAGATCTCTTTCGTTTATGTGTCCTCCAATAACAGAAACAACGCACAGTAATTTCTTTAGCAATTGTGCTACTGCGTTATTGTTCTTGTTCGTCAATCTTTCTAGGCGTTTAAACAACTGTTCCTCCACTTGTGCACCCGCCAACTTGTCACGCGCAGGAGCCGTGCCAGCCATTTGAAACGACGATTTTCCGAATGGGTAGCAAAGCAGCCCTTTATACTCCATGGGAAACTTTTCCTCGGAGGCAATATGGAATAAAAGAAAGGCTAGATACGGCGTTTTCACGGACAAATCGTCGCAGTCGACGCTATCCCCCAAAAGGGACAAAAATTCGTCGTCTTTCAGACTGTCCACAATTTTTTCCCAAAATACATTTGGGATAATTTGAATGCAACGACCGAATAGCGCCATTTTCATTTCTTTAAGATGAAAAAGTCCCGACGAAAAGAATGAATACTCGGGAATTGGGAGAGAATAAAAAATTGCTGGTATATTTGGGGTGCGGAATAGCGCATTGGCCACATTTGTTTTTCCATTTCTAACAAGATGACTGTAAAACTCTAAGCATAGGGTGCAAAATGTCACATTGGCTCTGTGTCTGAGGATTATCTGGGTCCTGGTACGGGCGCGAGACTCATCCGTCTCCACTTCCGAATGGCATCGGATGCTCCTCTCGGGACAGATGTCACGATTGGAATGGATTTCCAGTTGAAATTGTGCTATAGTCTGAAAGGCATCGAACAAGTCTCTGGTCGCCCGTACTAATTTGGTCTCATTGCTGGGCGTATGGGGCCCGGGCGTGTTAGCCTCATTGTTGAGCACATTTCCCCAGCAAGCCGTGCAGTACCGCATGATCACATGTGACGCGCGGAAATCATTCGGAAAGGATTCCAAAATGTCGCTGTCGGACATTAGTAAACCTCCAATGGCGATGAGACAACACTTGGATTCTTTTTCCAGGTAGGCAATCCGCGCCTCAAGACTGGGCTGTCCCTCAGTTCTGGGCGGGTTCAAAAATTCTTGTTTTTTAATCAAAAGGCGTTGCTCCCGAATTTCCCTCAGGTTAGATTCCGCCGGATGGTTGTGTGCTAGGAGCGCTACAACAACTTCCACCGTTCCGGTGGTAAACTCATTAAAATAGGGAATGGAAGGTCCATAATGAAAATGATTTCCAAATTGATGGGTTGTAGCCGCAGGAGCTACTACTTCGGGTTTTAAAATAGCATTTTGCCATTTAAACGGCACGGGAATATTTTCGATGATCTTTTTGAACTCCGGCGCCGCATCCAGTGTTATTTGCACGCAGTATTGGTTGAATATTCGTACGGCTTCCGGTGATGCAAGTGCATACATGATGGGATTACCAGAGTCTTGCGTCTCAAGAGTGTCGCGCACTTGCCTAAGACTTTGACCCTGAAATTGATTGATGAGAGAATTTGCCGTTGTGCCTGCCGGCAACGGCCAGGTTTTGCCAGTTTCGCTTGCCGGGTATGCTACCAAAACTCCCACAAGGGTGTGCAATAGATCATTGCTAAATTTTAAATTTTCCCATGCATCGTTGCCACCTTCACATAAAATTTCCTCGATGCCACTAAAACTGGTCAAAAGCGCCGAAAGTTTCGTCGGCGTAATCTCTTGCAAAACCAGGCGGATGATAGCACGAATGGCGCACATGGCATCCTGTGGTATGTTTGTGGCACCCAATGCCGTAAGTATTTGCATCAGATGCATTTCGAATGTGACACCAACGCCATCTTTTCCCGTGAATTCTCCACCCCGCTGCGACTCCAACAAGAATGGACATCTGGAGGTGAGCAAATTGGCGGCGTCAATGGCACACCCGCAATAGCGCATGGGAGATAACTCCGTTTTCCAGGGAAGTTGCAAATTCGCCAACACATTGATAATGAGAGATTCCAACTCTAAAATTTCCGCCGGTGCTGTCGTGCCCTTTTTTTGGGAAAGGATTCTTGCAATTGCATGGCCCACGGCATCCGGAATGATGCATTCGCAGAGCGCCGTAATTCGCGCTTTCATTGGCGTGTCGCTTCCTTGAATCCTGAGGAAAAATATTTTCAGCTGCGCGCCACACATGCGCAGGCCCGTCGCCGCCGCATCTTCGCAGGAGGTAAGATGTGCGGAGAGGGTGGCAATGATGGCCTGTAGGTCATTGACCAGCTTGATTTCCTTCGAGTCTGGATCGGGTTCTGTTCCCAACTTCTTCAAACCAGGCACCATCAATTTGAATGCCTCCATGCATTTTTTTAAAAAATTTTCTATATTCTTGCGGTGCACATTGGGCAATGCAAATTTGGATACTTCTATGTTTTTTGTTAGATCTATCATTAAATCGTACATGTATTTTTTATACAGATCTTTATCAACTCCGCCGGGTGTAATATCGACATAATAGAGTTTTATAAGCTTGCATAGATCGTCATTTAATTCCTTCCACCGAATCAGGTTTTCGTCGACTTCACTCAAAGGGGGGGGTGGCAAAAGAAGTGGGGCTACCTCTGCTCTATTCGGTTGACCATCGCCTGTCGGACCTTCCCCTGACTCACTGTCGTCCTGCTCTGCAGGAATCCACTCGACAATCGACTGAACCTCTGCCGCCTGTTGACCGTTCAATGCGGCTGGACTTGAATGCGCTTCCGTCGAAGGTGAATCGCTGTTGCTAGTATTGGCATTTGTCGCTGTGCTGTGCGCACTTAGCTGCGCCACGAGCCCCGTATAAAATGTCTCGGTCCGGCCAAGGCCTGTCCAATAAGCAAACAAATAGTAAACAAATGCACTGATAAGATTTCTGCAATAATTATAGAACACGAGTCTGCGAAGGTGCGTAATCAGGTCGCATCGTGCGCAAGCAGCCGCCGTAAGCCCCGTGATGTCAGTGTTCTGACGAATAGGTGCAGCGTTCTGCTGCAAAAAGGGTTGCGTGGTGTTTGTTATGGAGCTTGACATACTGCCACGACGTCTACGCCGAGCATCGGCAAAGGGCAAGTAAAAAAGTAATGTAGGTCGATCGACGGTAATGGCAAATGGCGTGCCCACCTCATCCATGCGCCCCATGCGCCGGTGGCGATAGAGAAATTTTTTTTCCATTTGCATCAAGAAAAGTTACGGGCTCGTCAATCGGCAAGGATCCGTGTTCGGTGTGACAGAGTGCTATGCGTCTCTCTATCCGGCATTGAGTGGCATTTTTCTTACCCATAATGGCAGGACCGGCGTCAATGTGAATGTATTGTCCAGTAGACAATGACACCATGGCGGGTATGGCCACGAAGCGCCATACTCGATTGGTGCCATCAATGTAGTTGCCATTCCCGTCTGAGCGAAGGAGATTGCAGTTTATCATGAGTGGAAGTAGATGTTCATAGGCGTATGGCGTAATGGAAAAATGTATTTTTCTGAAAAATTTCGGCAGTAGCGTATTCTTGTCTCTGTTACCAAAAATATTTCCTGCGATAATTTCATGCTGAATCCAACAAGTGTTACATCCCATTGGATATGCCTCATTCTCTGATTCTCCTGTAACAGGATGAACGAACAGTAATTTCTTTAGCAATTGTGCTACTGCGTCATTGTTCCCGTTCACCAATCTTTCTAGGCGTTCAAACAACTGTTCCTCCGCTTGTGCGCCCGCCAACTTGTCACGCGCAGGAGGCTTGCCAACCATTTGAAACGACGATTTTCCGAATGGGTTGCAAAGCTGCCTGTGATACTCTGCGGGAAATCTTTCCGCGGAAGCAATATGGAATAAAAGAAAGGCTAGGTACGGCGTTTTAAGGGGGGAAAAACAGTCGGAGGCGACACTATCCCCCAAAAAGGACAAAAATTCGTCGTCTTGCAGACTGTTCACAACTTTTTTCCAAAATACATTTGGGATAATTTGAATGCAACGACCGAATAACGACTCATTCATTATTTTCCCTCTAAAGGGATCTTTCGGAAACGTGTCCCATTCGAGAAAATAAGAAGCTGCTGACACATTTGGGGTGCGGAATAGCGCATTGGCCACATTTGTTTTTTCATTTCTAACAAGATGCTTGTAAAACTCTAAGCATAGGGTGCAAAATTCCCTATTGTAGGAATTTCTGAGAATTATCTGGTTCCTGGCACGGGCGAGATCCTCATTCGTCTCAGCAGTCCTCTCTACTGGCATGTGTATCCTGGGACAGATGTCACGATTGGAATGGATTCTCAGTCGAAACTGTGTCACAGCCTGAAAAGCTTCGACCAAGTCTCTGGTCGCCTGTACTAATTTCTTATCATCCGCTAGCACATTTCCCAAGCCAGCCACGCAGTACTTTATGAGCGTACGTAACTCGCGGAAATCATCCGAAAAGGATTCGATAACATCGGTGTCGGCCAGTATTAAAAGTGAAATACTGATGTAAGAACACTTGCTTTCTTCTTCCAGCCAGGTAAGCCGCTCAGCGGTATCGCGCAGGGCCAAAAAGTCTTGTTTTTTATTCAACAGGCGTTGCTGCTGAATTGTCTGCCAGTTGAGCCATTGCGGCGGCGGGCTGGAGCTTAGAATATCTACAACAACTTCCACCGTTCCGGTGGTAAGGTCATTAAAATGGGGAATGGTAAGTGTATCATGGAAATGATTTCCAAATGGATGGGTTGTAGCCGCAGGAGCTACTACTTCGGGTTTTAAAATAGTATCTTGCCATTCAAACGGCACGGGAATATTTTCGATGATCTCTTTGAACTCCGGCGCCGTATTCAGTGTAATTTGCACGCAGTATTGGTTGAATATTCGTACGGCTTCCGGTGATGAAAGTGCATACATGATGGGATTACTAGAGTCTTGCTTCTCAAGGGTGTCGCGCACTTGCCTAAGGCTTTGACCCTGAAATTGCTTGATGAGAGAATCTGCCGCTGTGCCTGCCGGCAACGGATAGGTTTTGCCAGTTTCGCTTGCCGGGTATGCTACCAAAACTCCCACAAGGGTGTGCAATAGATCATTGCTAAATTTTAAATTTTCCCATGCATCGTTGCCATCTTCACATAAAATTTCCTCGATGCCACTAAAACTGGTCAAAAGCGCCGGAAGTTTCGTCGACGTAATCTCTTGCAAAACCAGGCGGATGATAGCACGAATGGCGCACATGGCATCCTCTGCTATGTTTGTGGCACCCAATGCCGTAAGTATTTGCATCAGATGCATTTCGAATGTGACACCAACGCCATCTTTTCCCGTGAATTCTCCACCCCGCTGCGACTCCAACAAGGATGGACATCTCAAGGTGAGCAAATTGGCGGCGCCAATGGCACACCCGCAATAGCGCATGGGAGATAACTCCGTTTTCCAGGGAAGTTGCAAATTCGCCAACACATTGCCAATGAGAGATTCCAACTCTAAAATTTCCGCCGGTGCTGTCGTGCCCTTTTTTTTGGGAAGGATTCTTGCAATTGCATGGCCCACGGCATCCGGAATGATGCATTCGCAGAGCGCCGCAATTCGCGCTTTCATTGGCGTGTCGCTTCCTTGAATCCTGAGGAGCAATATTTTCAGCTGCGCGCCACACCTGCACAGGCCCGTCGCCGCCGCATCTTCGCAGGTGGTAAGATGTTCGGAAAGGGTGGCAATGACGGCCTGTAGGTCATTGACCAGCTTGATTTCCTTCGAGTTTGGATCGGGTTTTGCCCCCAACTTCTTCAAACCAGACTCCATCAATTTGAATGCCTCCATGCATTTTTTTAAAAAATTTTCTATATTCGTGCGGTGCACATCGGGCAATGTATATGGGGATAGTTCTATGTCTTGACTTAGCTTCACCATTGATTCGATCATGTATTTTTTATACAGATCTTTATCAACTTCGGCGGGCGTCATTTTGACATAATAGATACGCACAAAATCGCCTAGGGAATGATTTAATGCCTTCCACCGCATCAAGTTTTCGTCGACTTCACTCAAAAGGGGGGGGGGTGGAGAAAGAGGTTGACTTGTCTCTGCACCATTCTGTTGATCACCGCTTGCCGGCTCTTCCTCAAAATTAACTTCCTCGAAATCATCTTCCTCGAAATCATCTTCCTTTGAATTATCCAACTCTGTATCGACGTTGTGGTTCTGCCCTGCAGGAATCCATGAGACAATCGACTGACCCTCTGCCGCCTGTTGACCGTTCAATGTATTTTGCTCTTCTGCGCTGGTGGCGGCTGGATTTGAAGACGCTTCCGTCGAAGGTAAATTGCTGTTGTTGGCATTGGCATTTAACGATGCGCTGCATGCAATTAGTCGCTCTATGAGCCCCGTATAAAATGTCACGGTCCGGCCAAGGCCTGTCCAATAAGCAAACAAATAGCAAAAAAATGCACTGATAAAATTCCTGCAATAATTATAGAACACGAGTCTGCGAAGGTGCGTAATCAGGTCGCATCGTGCGCAAGCAGCCGCCGTAAGCTCCGTGATGTCAGTGCTCTGTCGAATGGGTGCAGCGTTCTGCAGCAAAAAGGGTTGCGCGGTGTTTGTTATGGGGCTTGGCATACTGCCACGACGTCTACGCCGAGCATCGGCAAAGGGCAAGTAAAAAGGTAATGTAGGTCGAATTTTAAACTGCTATTTCGAAGTTTTGCACGGCGATGGATGCGGACCGCACATTTTTGCCGCGGTGCAGCAACGGGGAAAAACACCGGCGAAAAAACGTCGAACAACAAACGCACGCCATGGCTCATGGCTGGAGCAATTTGTTCAATCCGGGCCGTTGATGCTTTCTCTCAAACATGGCACAAGTTCTTCCACCGCAATACGTACCTGCTCAGCACTGTCCCGTTCTCTGAGTGTGACCGTTCCGTCGTCGATGGATTGAAAATCGACGGTAATGGCAAATGGCGTGCCCACCTCGTCCATGCGCCGGTAGCGGCGACCAATGGCTCCGGAACTGTCCAGTGCGACGTTCCAGTGGCGGCTCAGCCGCTTTGCAATGGATTCCGCCAGCATGACAAGCTTTGGTTGATTTTTTACGAGTGGAAATACGCCGGCTTTGATCGGCGCCAGGCGTGGATGCAGCCGTAGCACCGTCCTTCGCCCGCCGCCCAGCTCATCCTCGGCATAGGCGGAGCAGAGCAGTGCCAAAAAAATGCGGTCCAGGCCGGCGGATGGCTCAATGGCCAATGGAAGATAGCGCCGTTCGCCGTCGAAATATTCCAAACTTTTTCCGCTAAAATTTTGGTGCTGTGCGAGATCAAAATTTCCCCGGACGGCAATGCCCTCAATTTCCTGAATGCCGAATGGATAGCGAAATGCAATATCCGTGCAGGCCAGGGCATAGTGGGCCAGTTTTTCCGGCGCATGCTCTTCCAAGCTAAGCCATTCTTGCCCCACGCCGATGGAGGAGTACCAAGCCAGACGGTCCCGCACCCATTGGCCGTGGATGGCCCGCCAGTCCGCATCCGGTGCGATGAAATATTCCAATTCCATCTGCTCAAATTCCCTGGAACGGAATAGGGAATTGCGGGGCGTAATTTCATTGCGAAAGGATCGGCCAATTTGGGCAATGCCAAATGGAATTTTCTGCCGCGCCGTGTCCACCACGTGGCCAAAGTTTACAAAAATTCCCTGGGCAGTTTCCGGCCGCAGATAGGTCAACGATGCTGCGTCCGCCACCGCACCAACCCGCGTCTCCAGCATGAGATGAAAGTCTCGTGGTGCTGTCAGTGCACCGGGAGTGCCGGTGGCCGGTGAAGGAATTTTTTCCAATTCCTCGGCCGTAGCATCTAAGATTGGTCGCAGCCGCAGCGGCTCACCATCCGCAACCAGTCCCATCCTGCCGCAAATGGCGCGCGCCTTGTCCCTGGCTTCTTCTTCCATGGCAGGGCCTTCCAACACCGAAACCATGGCAATGGTGCGGCCCTGGGACCGCACAGGGCAAAAAAATAGCTGGTCCGCCCGGTAGCGCATTTTGGATTCACGGCAGTCCACCATTGGGTCGGAAAAATTGGTTGCGTGGCCCGATGCGTGCCATACCTGGGGATGGGTAACAATGCTGCAGTCCATGCCAACCACATCCGGTCGACCTTGGACCATGTCCCGCCACCAGGCATCCCGAATGTTGCGCCGCAGCTCACAGCCGAGAGGGCCATGGTCGTAGAAACCGGCGATGGAGCCGTAGATTTCCGCCGATGGAAAGAAAAAGCCGCGCCGGCGGCACAGCGACAGCACATCGTCAATGGTCGGACCGGCCACGGCAAATTCCCACCGGTGCGGCCGTCATTGTCAACCGGAAACCGGACGCCATCTTACTTATAAGATGAGCTTGTTTGAGAAAAATAAAATGGAGATGGGAGCTGCGGGGTCATTTTACTGTTGCTTCTGGGAGTGTTGCCAGTCACGTGGAAGTGTGGGGGAAGCATTGACGGTCCACAATCAATGCTCTGATAATTCGCCTGATATGTTGTAGCATGGTTGTTGTCCATCTCTGGGGTCGTTTGATTTTCTTTTGATGAAAAACCGGATGGACCATACGGCGTTTGCCAACTATTTCCAGTTCCCAATCGCCCTGCGTCGTAGTTGTCCGCCCATCCAGCCTGCTGCGATTTTGCATACGGCGACGATTTTTGATAACTGGGTAAATTGGAGGAAAATTGCAGTTCCAAATCTTTTTCGGCACGGCCGGCACGGCCAAGTGTAAGCACTAGATCCAGGGAACTCACAATCAGCAGGATGCAGGGCGCAATGATGAATAAAATCGGGACCGCATAGGCCAGCACGCTCCACAGCGCATAGTTCAAAATTGCATTGACTCCGATGGCCAGGGTGAGGCAGCTGGCAATTATCTGCGCCACGCAGCAGGGCACGCGCGCCGCCGGTCGGCCACGGATAATTTTGACCAGCGCATCTTTTGTAGAACATACATGTTGGATTTTCTCTGTTTTTTGCAGATCCTTTGCCGTGCGAACACAGTCAATGGCAACGAATATAAGGGTAATGGCGAAGCAGCTGGAGGTAAAAAGAAAAAATTTTGGCGAAAAAATTAGGACCCGCCCGACGAGAATCGTGGCCGGCAGTGCTGCGATGGCGATGATTTGGCGAAAAAAGCCCAGCACCGCGGTGGCGGCGGCCAGCTTGCCATTGGATTCACGAAATGGATACATTGGTGTGGCACCGTCCGCCACGTTGCTCAGCACAATGCAAGCTTCGCAATGCAAATGTGCCGCCGTTGTCAAGATTGATTTTCTACGGCGGCATTGTTGCCGAACATGGGACCAGCACGCCGAGTTCCCGCGTCTGCAGCAGCAGAGGGCTCAGCAGGACGGTTCCCTCCAAAAATAGCCCATCCAAACTTGGCCGCAGCTGGCCAACCGTTCCGATTGGGATGCCGTCGGGGTAGGTGCCGGACAGCGATGATGTGACAATTGTGAGGGGGCTGCCATCGCCCAAATCCTTTGGCAGGTTGGTCACGCGGCCGATGGGCTGGCCAAAGCCACCCTGCGCCACGCCTTCGTAGATCACGGGCCGCCGATCCCTGGCAACGTGGGCCACGATGCGGAAGCGGGGATCGCTGGCCAAAAGTGCCACGCAATGGCCACGGTGGACGTGCAAAATCTTGCCCGCTAAAAATTCGCCGCAAACAAGTGGCATATTTTCACGCAAACCGCTGCCGCCACCTACCAGCAGCTCCTGCCACCAGGCCTTGCCGTCCCGGCGTAATACGCGCAGCGGTTGGACCGTGAAATCGCCAATCCGGCCGGAAAGCTGACTTTCATCGTGTTGGACGCCGTTGGTTCGCACCTGGGCCAGCAGCCGTTGGTGGGCATTTTGCCGAGAAAGTTCCACCACAAGTCGTGCCAGCGTTTCCTTCGGCTGGGCCAGCAAAACTTCCCGCGCACAAATGTCCTGGCCAACGGCCGTTGCGTACCAAATCGGAGCCTGCAATTCCTGCAGCACGGAGCACAGCTGGCGGCGAAAAATGGGGGGTATGAGGAGCCAGCCCAGCAGCAGGGCAAAAAAAATTCCCAGCAGGTGCCGCTCCCGGCGGCAATGCCGCCACCAATGGCCCATCATTGCGGCCAGCCCTCCCAGCTGGAGCGTGGTAGATTGTCGCCATGGATTGCCATCGTCGTCGACCATTGCAAGCCGTGAATGGCGGAGAAACAATACCATATTTTTTTGCCGGCGCTGCTAGCCATGCGTTTTAAAATTATCGATTCGACAAAAATTTTGGGCGCCATAGATGGGCGGGACCATGGATCTCTTTCCCAGTCTCTACGAACTGTATTCCGTACGGTCGCCCCACGCCGCGGATCGCACGTTCGCACTGTGCTCCTCATCGCTTGCCCTGCTCGTCCACGCCGCAACGGCCGTTATCGTCGCCATGAACTGTCCCATTTCCATTGGCGTGGGAATTTTTATCGCACTGGCCATGGCAGCCTATTCCCATGGCCAAATGCTGAAAAGAATTTTTGGGACAGCTTCCATATCGGTCCAAGAACAAAGCCAGTCCACGCCAATGCGCACATTTACCGCCCTTGGCCAGTATCTATTTTTTATGGCAGAGATACGTTCCTGCGCCGCAGCCGTTGCCATCATGGTGGGTGCTCCGCGCGTGGCAATGGTCCTGGCAGCTGCCGCAATCCTTTGGCACGTGGGCCATTCCATTTGCCGCGTGGGCGCCAGCCTCTGCCGTCCAGCCAAACCATCGGACCATGCCGTGCGCAGGGTCGCATGGGCCACAACGGCAATGATTGTGCCCTGCGCAACGCTTGGGATAGCACTTGCCGCGGCTCTGCCACTGCACTTGAAGATTTTTCTACTGCTCATTCCCATCGACGGCATTTCTACTGTTGTCCGCGCCCTATTCTGCCTTGGCCATACCCTTTGCTGCTCTTCTCTTCCCGGGCCAGCAGGGAGAAGCCTTTCGGCAACGGCCAACTCCCGGTCCGATAGCCAGTAAAAAAACGGCTTGTTTTTTTTGAATAAATTTGAACATGGCGAACTATGAACGTTCATCTTTTTATAGCATCGGAGACGTGTGGAAAGGTCGTTACCGCCGGCGTTGCCGCCATTTCCATCCTTTCCAAAGTGGCCACCGCAGTGTTCATCTGCACGACATTTTCGGGATACGCCATGCGGCTTCTTCTTACCGTGCCGTGCTTGCACATTTTTTTTACGATCATTTTCGGCCTCGGGAGAATTCTATCTAGCAGGTCGACAAACGGCGGCGGTGGCTCCTGCGCCGTGCCCATATTCGCTGCGCTTGACACGTTGCTAGGCTGCTCTGCCTGGCTTTTCAGCGGAATCGCATCCATTGCCATCGTGCTGGGAGCTGGATCAATGGTCTTGCCGCTGGCCATCGTTACCATCGCCTGCCTTGGCTGCAAAACATTCTGTGCCGTTGCTACTGTGATTTTTTATGAGCCATCCAAGGCCGAGGCCGAGGCTTTGTCGAAACAGGGAAAAGTTCGTCATATAGTCACTAACTTGCTCCTCTTGCTGCCAAGTGTGGCAGTCGGTGTGGCACTCTTCTTATGTCTTCCAGTGGCCGCGGCCGTTCCTCTGCTTGTCGTTCCCAGTGAATGGTTTAGTGAGCGCGCCGTCAATGCAATCTACTTGTTGCGCAGGTCAGTGGCGGCGTGAGATTGTGTGGTGCGGCGCCCATCATCTATCATTTTGTTCGCCCAGCCGTTCCGACCCACGGGCCAGGCCAGCGGTTGAGCAAATCTTTTCCACCAGCGCCGTGGTGCTGAGGGATGGTAGAAATGGAACAAATTCAATGCGCGTCCCCACCGCGCGCAGGGCCATCAATTCGGCAGAATTCAGGTTGGCAACGGTCCTATCCTCTGCCCGGACGTAGATATCCGGTGCCAGGGCATGGATTTCTTCGGCCACCCGTGTGCCATCAAATAGAAAGATGCGGTCAACGGACCTGAGGCAGCCGAGGGCATAGGCGCGCAGTTCTTCCCCCAAAATTGGTCGGCTTGGCCCCTTCAGCGCCCGCACGCTGCAATCGGCGTTGAGGGCGACGACAAGGACGTCTCCCAATGCCTTAGCCTGTTCCAGCAGCAGCAGATGGCCGGGATGCAGCAGATCAAAGCAGCCATTGGTTAGCACCACCCGCCTGCCGGCACGGCGCCAGGCGTTCCGTTCGGCGCAAACCGCGGAAAAGGGAAAAAGTTTATCACTGCACGGCAGCTTCTCCATGGCAATCCTCCGGCTGAACCGGTCGCAGATCCACCAGTTCCAACTGCATGCCACGATTTCCCTTCCAGTGGGTTGCGCCGAACCGCACGGCCATGTCGAAGCGCGGTGGCAGGTTGGGCAATCGGTCTGCCTGGTGCCAGGCAACCCCCCGTAGCGTACGGCCATCGGCGACGATGGTAAAATTAAAATGCTGCCGATTGTTGCCAAAAATTGTTGGTTCACCGGCAAATGCCGCATTGCGGATCCCAAACACCGGCTGGGGATTGCCCTGGCCAAATGGTTCCAACTGGCGCAGCTGGCGCATGAGAGATGCGTTGAATTCCTGTGGCGCAAGCCAGGCCGCAATCTCCAAATCCCGGCCCACGTCGATGATTTTCAATGCCTCGGTCACCTTGACCTCAAACGCTTCGCGGAAGCGTTCCACGTTGGCAACCGGCATGCCAATTCCTGCGGCGAGTGGATGGCCACCCCAGGACCCGAGCAAATGGGAACATTTGGCCAGTAGATCCACAAGATTTAGGCCACTTACGCAGCGGCCGGATCCCTTTGCCATGTTATTTTCCTCGCGGCTGAGAACGACGCACGGCTTGCGATAGCGCTGCATGAGCTTGCCTGCCACGATGCCGATCACGCCGGTGTGCCATTCGCCGTTGAACAGTACGATGGAATTGCGATCGGCAAAGTCTCGCTCCACCATGCGGCTAGCTTCTTCGGTAATTTCCGATTCGATGCGCTGCCGTTCCTGGTTCATGCCGTCCAGCTTTTGGGCAATTTCCTCCGCCCTGGCCCTGTCATTGCTGAGAAACATTTCCACCGGTAGGGTGGCATCGGCGATGCGGCCGCTGGCATTGATGCGTGGACAGATGCGAAAGGATAGATCGGATGCCACGAGTGGCCGATCCTTGTCCAAAATTGCCTGGTCCATGATGGCCTTTGTCCCGATGCGCCATGGCCGTTGTAGTTCCTTCAGTCCGTATTTTACAAAAATTCGATTTTCCCTAACCAATGGAACGACGTCGGCCACCGTTGCCAGTGTCACCAGGTCCAGCTGGCCCCGCAGGTTGAACTCGGCTGCCAGAGGATCCCCCAGTTCCCGGCGCAATTTCAACAGGCCATGGATGCATTTGAACACCAGCCCGGCCGTGCAAAAAATTCCGTGGGCCTGCTGGTCCTCAATGCCGTTGGCATTTGGATTTACCAAAATCAGGTTGGCCGCCAGTGGGCAGGTTGCCCTGTGGTGATCCACCACCACAACGGTAGCTCCCTGTTTTTGCATCCATTCGATCTGGGCCGTGGAATTTGTGCCACAGTCCAGTGCCAGCACGAGCTGGGGTGCTTTTTCGCCAAATGCCCGCTCCACAACCGCCTGGGACAGTCCATAGCCTTCCTCAAAGCGGCGGGGAATGTGGTAGCAAACTTTTGCGGAAAAGTAGCGCAGCGCGTGGACCATGAGCACGGTTGACGTGATGCCGTCGACGTCATAGTCGCCAAAAACTGCGATGGATTCGCCCCGTTCCAGTGCCAGCTGCATCCGTTCCACGGCCGGCCGCAGGTTGGTGATGCGGAAGGGATCTTCCAACTTGGACAGGTGGGCATCGAGGAAGCAGCGCGTTTCATGCGGATCGGAAAAGCCGCGGGCCGCCAGCAGTCGGGCAGAAAACTGGGGAAGACGCAGTAGCCTCTGCAACTGTTGCGCCCTGGCATCGTCAAAGGCCATCGAGTTCCATTTCAATGAATTGCGCATTTTACTCCATGGATAGCAATTTTTTCCATGCCACGCAACCGCAAAATGCGCTCCTGGCCGCTACTTTTGCCACAAAATCGCCATTTTTTTGAAAAAAAGTTGCAATTGCCACCGGTCGACGGAAAAATGGCATGCCATGGGAGCGGAAGGTAGGCCACAAAGGCCGGCAAAAAAACATTCGGCGGCGCACTATGCCATCGTTGGCATCTTTTTTATTACCGTAATTTTTGGCCTCTGCCTTTATCGCAAAAGTCAGCGACGGGAGGCGGATGCACGATTTCTACGCGATGTTTTGGTCATCCAAGAAGCGCTTCGCCAGTACGTGGAACTTGCCAGTGGCGATGCCGACCTTTTCCAGGCGGTGCGATCCAAGCGGCTCAAGGAAATGGTTCGTTCCTGCAGTATCGGCGGCAACTGGAAGTTGGAACGGAGAATTTTGGGGGATGGCCAGGCCGTGACCGGCTTTGTCGTGGAACATCCTGCCCGTTCCATCCAGGAAATGGAGGCATTTGACCGGGACCTGGACGATGGCAGCCTAGCCAGCGGTAAGTTCGCCATCCGCGGCCACGGCATCTACTCCATCGACGTGCTGACCACGCTGGCGCCGGCTGTGGAGGACGATTGGAGTCGGATCATAAATGCCGCTGCAGATGAAGCAGAATCGAAGAGTCATGGGCATGACGCCAACTACGTGGCGGAGTCGGACTAGCAAAAAAATTTGGCCAGCCCATCGAACGGGGACGGCGCAGGGGACTAGCCGGTTGGCAAAGATTTTTTAACCATTGGAGATTGACGGCCGGCCAGTAGTTGCCACGGTGGCGCATATTGTGGTGCAGCGTGGGCCACTTGGCGTCCTTTCCATCGTTCTAATGAACATCGCGGCCATTTTGAGCCTGCGCAACCTGCCGCTGCTTGCCCCCTACGGCCTGGGCATGATTTTTTTTTACGCCATTGCCGCCCTAGGCTTTTTCATTCCCGTGGCACTGATTTCCGCGGAGCTTGCTTCCCTCATGCCGGAGGAAGGTGGGCTATATGCCTGGCTACGGGCAGCATTTGGAGAATGCATTGCCTTTTTCGGCGTTTGGATCAGCCTCATTACAACCGTCACGGCGCTGACCATGACCCTTGTCTTCATAGCAGGAGCCGTGGCCTACGGCCTTAGCCCTGCCCTCGCCGCATCCCGTCCATTCTCCTGCCTGGCCATTGTGGTGCTCACCTGGGGCGCCACCGCCATTTCGCTAAAAGGCATGGCACTTTCTGCCCGCGTCACGGGACTGGCCACGGTCTTTGGTACCTGCATCCCCGGCTGCCTCATCGCCGTCCTTGGGTTGATCTGGCTCTTTTCCGGGCAGCCAAGTGGCATGCCGGCGTCCAGCATTTTGCCAAAATTGAATAATCTGGCCAATTTATCCTTTCTATCCGGCGTGTTGTTCGCATTTTCCGGACTGGAAATGTCCGCCTACCACGTGCTGGACGTCGCCAATCCGGGCCGATCCTATCCGCGTGCCATTTTCCTTTCCACACTGTCCATTTTGACGCTGTCCGTGCTCGGCTCGCTGGCCATTGCCACCATTGTCCCAGCCTCCGAACTGCGCCTGGAGGTCGGCGTTGTCCAGGCATTGACCCTCGGGCTGCGGCGAGTTCACCTGGGTTGGCTTGCTCCGGTTGTGGGCTTTTGCATCGCATTTGGCGGCATTGCCTATGTATTTGCCTGGATGGCAGGACCTTCTCGCGGCCTGCTGGCCACCCGCACCAGCGGTGTCCTGCCTCCGTGGCTGCAGCGGACCAATGGCCATGGCATGCCGGTTGCTATTTTGCTTTGCCAGGCGGCCGTGATCACAGTCTGTGCCATGCTATTTCTTTGTGTCCCAACGATTAGTCTTGGTTTTTGGGCCCTGAACGCCGTCTCCGCCGTGCTAATGCTGGCAATGTACCTATTTTTGTTTCTGGCCGGTCCGATTCTGCGGGTAAAAATGCCAACCGCCCATCGCAGCTACCGCATCCCATTTGGCCGGTGGGGCATGGCGGCCGCATCGTTGGCCGGGCTGGCGAGTGCATCATTTTCCATTGTCCTCGCCTTTATTCTGCCGACCGAACTTTTTGGCACCATGTCATCTGACCGTTTTTTTGCCACCGTCCTGGCCGGTACCCTGTTGCTTGGCGCACCACCATTCCTGTTCTACGCACTGCGCCGCCCCGCATGGCGGCCGTCCAATTGAGAGTCTGAGGGCGCAATGTTGGATTGCATTTGACATATTGAAAATTTTTCTGCGATTCCCATCGCAAATGGACGGTGGATTGAACAATGCGCAACCATCGGACGAAGGCTGGTGGGCGCGTAATGGAGAGTTTGTGCTGTACGCCGCTGTTGGTCTCGTCCTAACGCCCATCCCTGTGCTGCTTACCTACCGTGCGTTGATCCAATGTATTATTGTTGCAGGGATGGAGAACATACTGGCCTTTCTATGGTTAGATGCCGCGATAGCTGCGGCAATGGTCGCCATTGCTTGCCTTTTGTGGGTTGTATTCTGGGGGTGCTTTATTTGTATAACAGAGTACACAAGAAAGTATGAAATAGAGATTTTTGTTGTTACTTGACAAAGTGAAATTTTTCCCTTTTTTAGCACAAATGGACGGTGGATTAGGCAGTTTGTCCCCATCGGCTAGGGGCTTGTGGCACCGTGCAGGGAAGTGGGCACTTCTCGCCGCTGGTTTTTTTGTCGCAACGCCCCTCTTTGTGCTCCTTGCCTGTCATGCATGGCCCTGGTACATGGCATTGGTGGGGGTGGGCGAGGCTGCCATGTTCGTAGGAGCCGCAGTTCCGGTGTTTTCGTCGGTGGCTGCCATTGTCTGTGCCGTCCTTTCCGTGGTTTTTGGATGTACTTTTTTAATGCATGCGTGCGGATGTGGCTCAGTGAAATATGGCGGTCAGGGTAATTTGACCAATTGAGCCGCCTAAAAAATTGCTGAATGGCGTGGCCTGCAGGTAGAACGCGGTAGATTTTCCCAAAAATTGGGCCGTTGCCGTGGCAAGCAGCCGATTGTCCGCCGCAAGTTCCGTTGCCAAAAAAACTTCCTGGTCCGGATAGCTGCCGTCCCAAAGTTGCAATTTGTAAAAATATTGGCCGGTGGCGCCATCTTCATGGACAGTGCCAGGCTGAAAGGAAAAAAATGCCATCCGGCCCGTGGCAGGATCGGTGGCCGTGCGAGAAAACACCGGCCCACCGAGCAGGCGCTGCCGCGGTTCGCCGCCAACCGTGCAGCTAAAATTTTCCGCGACCGTGCCCCAATCTTCCACGGCATAGTCGTAGGAAACCGTCAATGTGTGAAGTAGCCAGTAGGCTTGGGCGATGGCGGACGGGGTGAGGGGACCAACATTTTCGTCGCCCGTTGCCGTGGCATGGGCAACCGCCTTTGGCAGGCCGCAGGGACCGGTGGCGACGAGGAATGGAATAAAGTTCACGATTCCCCCGATTGGTATGGCTGGGATGCGATGGAGAGCCGTTTTTTTAGAACTCCATTTTCCACAACATCCTCCTCCCGTGGCTGCAATACAAGGCCTTCCCGCTGGATTGCATTGGCATCCAGTGCGATGGCAATGGACGGATCCGTGCCATTGGTGAGCAGAATTTTACCAAATTCGGCAACGCCGAGCTGGCCATGGCCCATGGGTCCCAATTCCGGAAGGTCCAAACTTTCTCCGCTTGCCAGGCCACTTGGCCGCACGTAGCTCTCTCTGGGAGTTCCTCGGTTGCGGTTGACCCGCGCCAGCTGGATGAGTCTGCGCAGGCCCGGCTGACCGGGTGGCCCAAGGCGCAGCGTTACCTGGCCACTTCCCACGTCCTCGACGCATTCTTGAATATCCGCCGCCATGGTTTCCCATTCCGGCCGGCCACCGGATAGGTTGATCTGCCAGCCGAGTGAAATTTGCCGCACATCTCCATCCTCCCAGCTGATTGTGCCGGCGTATGGGACAGTGGCAAAATTTTCATGGAGCAACTGGGCCAATCCCTGCGGCGTTGCCTCCTCGCCGGTAAAAGATTCTAGCATTGCGTAGGTTCGGGTTACGGCATTCGTTGCCCGCAGAGGAACCGCCACATCCTGGCATAGAATATCCGCCGCATCGGTGGCATAGGCAATGGTGGCGCGGGCCATGTCCAATTCCGTCTCAACTTCCATCCATTCGGCAATGGATCCTTCCACCAATTCCCTTGGGAGTTCTGAGCTGCGGGAATGGCCTAAAATTTGCAAAGATGCCGTTGGAATCGCTGCCAGTGCCGGAAGATGCTGCTGCCACCAGATGGCGCTGTCCACCGCGATGGTTCTGGTTTGAATTTTTTGCGTAAGATAGTGGCTGCGCACGCCGGCCAATTCAATGGTCAGCACGAGGACCCGCGGTTGGGTCTCGCCGCAATTTTCTGGAAACCGATCCTCTTCAACCGTTCGCCAAATGAGATTGTCGCCGTGGTGCAGCCGTTCGTATTTTAGCACAACGCCCTGCAGCTGCAAATCATGGCGTGCGGACAGTGAAAAAGATTTTAGTTCTGCCAGGGCAAATGTTTTTGCCTCGGCGGAGCTGCGTCTGGTGCAGTGGAGAATGGGCGGATCGGCCGCGTGGTCAAACCACAGCCGAGCATCGGGAACCCACTGCAAAACCCGCCGAATCGCCTCGGCACAGCTCAAGTCCTTGCATTCGTCGAAGGGAAATGTCTGGCCGAGTTCATTTGCATCCATTTGGTAGGTGAACGGCGCTCCGGCAGCGATGGCATAGTCGAAAATGTCAACCAACTGGGAACGCAGCGAAATGGGTTGGCCGGCAATGCCCTGGCCAAGGATGAGATGGCTTCGGCGTACGGTGACCAGCTCACTATCCGATTCGTCGGGATTGGCCGCCGTGCGCCATCCCTGCTGGTAGACGATGGATTCTAGATGCCACCATGGGCCGGCAACGCGATAGCTGCTGGACAGGGCGGCCGCTGTTCCATCGACCGGCGCATGGATCAGTGTGCCGCAGAACCACGGGACGTTGTCCCGTAAAATACGAATTTGGCAAGGTGGAGAAAACGGGCATGGTTCGTTCCATGCGGCTGAGCGGCGAAAGGTGACCGTGTCCCGGCCCTGGCCATTGCGCACGCGGCGCAGATGGGTGATGCCGTAGTGGGCCAGTGGATAGGCCGTGCCCTGCTGGGCGGAAATTGTCCATTCCATGGCGTTTTGCTAAAAAGTACCGATTGGGTTGCTGTACGTCCAAAGCGGGATGCCAAAGTTGTACGATGCATAAAATGACGATGTGGATGCGGTTTTATTCGCAGTCCTCGTGACGGTAAAACCATTTTCACTAATTTGCGAAATGTCGCCCGTTGCTGCGGCTGGAAAATTTACGGGCGTGTCGATGTCGTAGGCACGGATGCAGCGCAGAACGGAGGAGGTCATCTTGTTCATGGGAAATGGAAAGAAAATTTTTTGGACGATGGATGCGCCGGACGTTGTTGCGCCAGAATATGCCACCGGAACGCGCTGAAATCTGCTGCAGACAGCCCAATGATCCACGGCCGGATTCGGAATGCGCGGCTCCGATGCATCGTCGCCAACGCGAATGGCCGGCAGTCGCAGGTAAAATTTGTAGTCATCTCCCACATCAGTCCCGGTCCGCACCGGCGTATGCCAGAATGCCAGAGAAAGTTGCGCAATGTTTTCGGGAATATTTGCTGAAAAAGAAACGCGGGTAAACGCATCCGTTGTGCAGGAAAGTATGGGAGGTGGCGCGGCCAGTTCCGTATTTGACTGGCCATACCTGCCATTGTTGTAGGCAACATTTTGTTGTTCGGTGGCATAGGTTGAACCGTATAGATGAACTTCAATGCCGTGGCCTTCCTCATTTTGGGGAAAATTTTGGCCAAATTTTAGGCCAAAGCTGATGGTTACACTTTTGCCACGCAGTGGGGCGGTTTCCAGCATGGTAAATGGTCGGCACATGGTGTACTGCGCCGTTGCAACACTTCCATTGGCACGGTTGAAGCAGAGGTCATTGACATTTGCAGACACATTGCCGGAAAACATGCGGACCGGAGAAAAGTAGGTCAAATTTGTGGCATCACCGCCCGATTGCTGCTGGTGGAGGTACCATCCATCCACGCCGCAGGTATAGCCGTTGCCGGCAAAATAGGGCTGCTGTGCGTAGGAACTGTAGCTAAATCCGCCGTTGGAAGGCCATAGATTGGGAGAAAACGAACCAGCACCGCCCTGGACAATCTCCATCTGTTCATCCACATAGTCCTGGACTGTGGCACCAACCTCGTCGGCGTAGGCATTTGCCGATGCAAGGGTTGTCGTACCGACCCCGTCGGCATAGGTCTCGGCGGCGGCACCAACCTCGTCGGCGTAGGCATTTGCCGATGCAAGGGTTGTCGTACCGACCCCGTCGGCATAGGTCTCGGCTGAGGAAAGGGTAGCTGTGCCGACTCCATCGGCGTAGGTTTTTGCGGAAGCAAGGGAGGTTGTGCCAATGCCATCCGCATAGGTCTCAGCGGCGGCTCCAACCCCGTCGGCGTAGGATTGGACGGCCGTCTGCAGCTCATCCGCATAGCTTTGGACGGCGGCTCCGACCCCGTCCGCATAGGTCTCGGCTGAGGAAAGGGTAGCTGTGCCGACTCCATCGGCGTAGGTTTTTGCGGAAGCAAGGGTGGTTGTGCCAATGCCATCCGCATAGGTCTCGGCGGAGGAAAGGGTGGCCGTGCCAATGCCATCGGCATAGGATTTTACGCTGTGCTGGGTTGGCAGATCCATCGAAGAATTTGTTGCCAAATTTTCTTCGTCCAAAACGCCGCAGGTGGCCGCCGCTCCAAGGCCAAGATTTTCCCGTGCAGTGGACGTCGATGCCAGGTCCGCCAGGTTGGCATTTTTCTGCAAAAATTTTTGCGTCCCATCGCCCGGCACTTCCTCGGGAGGAAAAAATTCCTCACCGCCGCGGGCTAATTCTCGGACAGTGATGCGCCCTGCACCGAAGGGAATGATGTGTTCATCCACCGTCCTGGCCCAGACTCCAAGCCAGGCATCGCCGGCCGGCAATGCCGCTTCGCCGTGGGAAAAGTGAACAACGGCCTGCTGCCCGGTCCCCTGGCGCCAGTCTTCCAGCGTTGCCCCAACATCCAGCTCCTCGACCGCCAGTTCGCGGTGCATCAGTGGCGGTTCGGACCCATTCGGCGGGGCATCGTTTGGGCCCATGGCCCGCACCTCGACGACCAGCGTGGCCAGGTTGGTCAGATCTTCCAGCTGGCCGCGCTGAAACAACGCCAGTTCCAGGCGCAGGTCGCAGCCACGCCAAAAACTAATTTTACGTCCGTCCGGCAGTGTGCTGGGTGCGTCAAAATTGGCACCGTCACAGGCGATGCGCAAGGTTTGTAGGTGGGCCATCGGCTAGTTCTCCTGGCTTGTCGGCGCCGCAATGGACCCGCCAACGATTTCATAGCAATGGATGGTGCTGCCACCATCCTGGGTCCCCTGCACTTTTTTCAAAACCGCCGATGACAGCTCGTAGGTCTGGCCATCCGCCACGGCGATTGTCACAGTGCCATCCAGCCCGACCAGGCCGATGCCGTGGACAAGGAGAAATTCTGCCGCGGCCAGGGTAGAACAGTGGCGGCGCAGCACGGAAAAGCGCAGCAATGTGCTCCGATTTCCCCTATCCAACGGCCTGGCGTGGTCCGCACGAACGCCTGTGACAATCTGCACCATGCCTTCCACGGCCAGGGACATGTCGAACGGTTCCTGCTCCCCATCCCGGCCGGCGGCCAGCACCCGGTTGCCCATAAAAATTTTCATTCCATTCCCTCTAGAAAAAGTTGCGTTTCAAAGAACAATTCCACCTCAAGCTGGGTGTTTTGGGGAAAGTTTTCCCGAATTTGCCATGGATCGCGGCTGCGCGGCAGTAGAATGTCGGAAAGCTGGCTCTCCGGCAGCCTTGCCCCCGACAGGATGCGGTGGATGCATTCCGCCACCGCCAATGCCCGCTTCGCCGGTCCCCGCACCGTCATTTCCTCCACCACCCGCACCCGCAGCTCAACCGTGGCATCCACGGGACTTGGGCAATTGCGGCGGAAGGAAAGGGGTAGGGGGGGAAATACCACGGCACACAGGCCACACGCCTCCCGCAGCCACACCCGCACGGTTGATCGCAGGTCGCCGCGGCGATAGTTTAGTATCTCAATTCCGGCAAGATCCCCACTGCTGCGCAGCCGCTCGTACACCCCCAGCTGCAGCCGTTCCAAGGTTCCCATCACAGCCCCTCCAATTCCCTTGCTCCAATCTTTGGCAATCGCCGATGGAGGCAGAGAAAGCGCTGGCCGCCGGCCATTTGAAAATCTGGCCTAGCCGGCCGTCCCACCATCCCCTCGCCCCGGGAAATGCGCAGCAAAGTTTTTCTGGCATTTTCCGCCGATCGCACCTGGTCCGGCGAAAGCCGCAGTGGTGGGATGCGGGTTTGTAGCCGTTCCAGCGCGAGGATGCAGGCATCGGCCAGCAGTTCTTTTGGAATTTTCTTGCCATCGGCACTTAGGAGAAATTTTCCGCTTGCTGCCACGGCCGACCGAACCTGCCGCACCACCCCATCCAGCAGCTCCGGCAGAGGATCTGCCTCTCCGGGACCCAGCACGGCCGATCGCAGCAGTTCCAGCTGCGTTGCCGACAGCACCATTTCCATGTCCTTTGCCGCCAGACATACCCAGTCTTCCATAGATTTTTCTCCTGCCAGCCTTGGCCGTTGTTGCATTTCGTTTTCGGCTATTCCTCGCTGCCATCTGCAACGGTAATACGCTGCATTCCAAGTGCCGACGTGATGACGATGTTGCTGTAGTGTTCCACCGTGATGTCGGTGTACTTGCTGTGCTCTTCCACGTAGACCCGGAAATTGCTGCCATCGATTGGCGTGACGAAGCGCTTGATGTTGGCCGGCTCATCTTTGATGAGATCATTGCGGGTGTGGAAGGCGTAGACCTCGCTGCCAGCGATGTTGACCTTGGCCGTTGCGGTGCTTTGGTAGCGGGCTCCCAGGATGCGAATACCATCCACGAAAAGCTTGCGCGCCAAATCTTCCAACGACAGAGGTTGCCGCCCTCTGCGCCGCCGCAGTTGATTGGTTGTCGTAGACATTGGAACGGATGTCCCAGGCCCCCTCACCGAACAGGATGCGGTTGGGCCGCACGCCAGCCGCATCGGTCGCTGCGGCGAGCGCCTGGCGAATGTCGGCGTCCGGGTTTTGTTGACCATTTTCTCCGCCCCAGGTCTTGGCAACCGCAACGGTCGACGCATCGATGGCGGCGATGGCACGGCGCAGCTCATTGCGGTAGAGGCGGCGCAGCAGCAATTGCACGTGCCGTTCCTGCCAGTCGTCGCCGGCCACATCGTCGTGGTCAACTCTCACGGTCAGGCCCTTGTTGTAGGTTTTGCCCATGACGGAACTGCCGCTGAATTCCACCCGCTTAAACGCCGAACCGATGGCGCGCACGTCGTCGCTTTCCGACAAAAATGCTTCGCCGCTGTCCGTCTTTTTAAATTCGAAGCGCTTGCCCACGTGAATCACGGGAGCCACAAAGTTGAGCAGTGCCTCGATGTTTTCCGGATCCCGCCACCCAACGGTGAATGTGGTCAACGGCTCCGAGTAGTTGGCTGCCATGAATCTAGCTTCATTGGCCGCATGTACGACACCCTTTTCCAAATTTCCGCCATCCGCCGGTAAAATTTCTGCATTCATCATAATAATCCTTAAAACCTCTAGTTTGTTACGGTGATCTGCCGAGGGAAGCAGGTGAATACCTCCACCGATTCGTCCGCCGCCGCCGGGCCCATGGCCATGCCAACTTGCACATAGCTGCCGGCATCCGATGGCAGGGTGGTGACCATGCCGGACGTGGTGCAGACCAGCAAATTTCCCTGGGCAATGCCGTCCGCCGCCACCATGGAAAGCGTGCGCGCGCCGCCCAGCAATTGCACGGCGACCGGATCTCCCTCGGCCGCCTCGTCGTTGACCGTGCCGATGGGAAGGTTGGTGCCATCGGCCATCTGCACCGATCCGGGATCTGCTGCGAACATGACCAGCAGATTGCGCCGTTCCAAAGCATCAGCCGCCCGCATGGTGCAGCTGTTTTCGCGGGTACCGCCGGCCGAATTGGAAAAGATAAAATTTTGCATCATAATAGAAGAATTCCTTCCTTGGTTGTTGGGCGGACGATTGCACATCTGCCCGGATGAGGTGGGCCGTCACCGCCATGGCGACGGTCCATTCTCCGCTGTTTTGGAGAAAGTTTGGGTGGAAAACAGGGCTGGATGTGCCAATTTCACGTTCTTCCACGCGGCGGTGAAAGTTTCGTTGGCACTTACCATGCGCTCGCTCACGAGCGACAATAGCCGCCGTTCCGCCTCTTTTTTGCCTCCCGTCCCAAGCCGTGCACCACGGGTCAGCTGCGTGGAATGGGCATTGCGGTGGAGGACGGCAGATGCCAGGCCGCTGGCATTGGCGGCGATTGGCTGGAACTGGATTCCCGGGGCACAGCCCCAGGCCGGCCGTTCCGCTGGCCGTGCACCGCCAACCGGTTGCCAATGCAGCAGCGGCGCGGCAATCGGAGCAATTTTTTGGACAATCGCATCGCCGGCAATGTTGGGGTGGTTGGTCAGCCCAATGGACACCAAAAATTTTGGCAAAAACCGTTCGCCGCCGATGGGATGCATTTCCCAGCGCGGGGAAAGAAATTTGTAGCGAGCCTTGTCCAGCAGTTCCCGGCCGGCAACGGACCAGCAAATGCGAACCCATAGCCCATCTTCCCGTGCCTCCAATTGTCTAACCCAGCCGTAGGGCCGCGGATCGCCGTGGCCAACGAGTCCTAAAAATTGGCCGTCGTCCGGATGGCCGACGTAGACAGGAACACCGCGAAAACGGTTGGCAAGGCGCTGGGAAAGAGAACAAAATTCGTCCACCATCCGCTGCGCCGCCTCCTTTGTCACCACCTGCAGCCCAAGCCTGTGGGGATATTCCCCATAGGAAACCAGCTTGCTCCAGGTACCGCCGCATTCTTCATTGGCATCCGCAGCTTCGCCGGGTGCCACCGCCGCCGTAGAATCCTTTGCCATGGCCGTCCTTTTCCCTAGTTTTGGGTGATTTGTTGCCGCGTGGCGGACAGGGTTGCTTCACCATCCATCGGCAAACCGATGCCGAACCGTTCCCGCAGATCTTTTTGGGCAATTGGCAGGCCAAGCCGTACCAGCCGTTCGTAGATTTCCAGCTCCTGTAGCATGTCCCGCTGCTGGGACGGGCGCAGCTTTACGTAGGCGCGCACCGGAGCACCGGGGAAGAGATGGCCCAGCACGTGGCAATCCACCTGTGCGTTGAGGGTTTCGGAAACGTTGGCCGCATCGTCGACCTCCAGCAGCAGCCGTTCCCCCGCTTGCAGCGATGCGCCAACTCCGCTTGCCCGGGAAAGCGTTCCCAGGTCTGCTCCGCACCAGAGGGCCGCCATTGCCCGGTCCATGCGCTCCACCAGGGCAGGATAGGGCAGTTCCCCCCGCGAACTTAGGTCGATGGCCTGCAGGTCACTGCCCGTGGATAGCAGGGCATTGAACTCGGCACCAAATGCCTCAACCGCACGCTTGGCCATTTCCCAGTGCGGCGTTCCAGGCATGGCATCCGTCACGCCCTTCACGCCCGGCATGCCGTTGCGTTCGCAGTACACCAGCCAGTCCCGCAGCGGCAAATGCTTGAAAAGGTAGGCAATGGAACAAGCCTCCATGAGGCCATCGCCCACGGAAATCATCCATGCCCCCGGCGCGAGGTCCATGCCGTCATCGCCCAGGTCATTCGGTGCAAAGCGCAGCCGTCCGCTCCGATTTTCAAAAAATTCCAGTGGCACGAAGCGAAATTCTGCCGATAGAAGTGGACCATTTGCACCTTCCAGCTGGCATTCGCCGTGCTCGTGGTAGACAATTTCATGGACCGCGTACTTCTTGCCAACGGCGTCCATCATCTGTTTGACCAGCAGGCTGAATCCGCCCCGCTCATTGCCGTCGGCCGCATGGACACAGCTGAGTGAATTGTAAAAAAACCGCAGAGCTTCCTGCTGCACCAGCGCCTCGCCGCTTCCGTCGATGGCAAGGATGTCCCATGGCAGCCGTGCCACGGCCTTTTTCCGCTTGGCCGCAACACCTTGCAACACGTCATCCCGCCGTTCGATGGCATCCCATAGGATGGCCGCTCCCCGCAAATTTCCTCCATGAAAGGCATCCAGGTGGCGGGTAAGGCTTTCCGCCGTTAGGAAGCGGATGGGATGAAAACCTCTGCGCCAGGATGGAACGCCGCACAGTTGGCCTAATTCCGACCTGGTTTTCATGGTTTGATGGGGGTTGTGGACAGCTGTCGTCATATGAGAATCTCCCGAAAATTTCGTTCCAGCACCTGGAATGGGGCATGGGACGGCATGCCGTGGCCGCCGGACGCGGCGGCATGGATGGCCAGGGCCAGTGCCCAAAATCGATCGGCATGGCCGCCACGCCCGGCGGTTGCCAAAAATCGCAGGTTGCCGGCTGCCGTAAATTCGCGGCGGACGGAATGCAGGTCAGCCCTGATGGCGTCGGATGCCGGAATGCGCACGCCCCGCCCCTCGAAGGCGCGGCGAACGGCATAGGCCATGGCTTCCTTGACTGCCGGCGTGAAGGTTACTCCCCTAACCCTGTGGCGGCCAAATTTTTCCACCGCCTGCTCCACGAACTGCCGCCCGAGACCGCTCTGGTCGATGCACACTCCGGTGAGCCGGGGAATGCGGAGAAAAAGTGACAAAATGCGCTCCTGTTCGGAGAAGGGACACTCCGCCAGGCATTCCACCCGCCTGGTGACCGCCACGTCACCCACCATTTCCAGCAGCCAAAAGACCGTCAGGTCATGCTCCCGTCCGATGTCCACCCCGAGAGTACAGGGGCCGGCAATGGCCACGGTTCCCGGATGGTAGGGCAGGGAAATTTCCCAAAATTCCGTGGGAGAAAATTCGCAGGCCGCGATTAGGTCGACCGGAAGGAATGCGCCGCGGTCATCCAGCGGTTGGCACATGTACTCCTGCTGGAACGTGGCCTCGTCCGGGCATGAGGTGCGGACAAAGTCGAAGTAGCGGGCCTCGTCCAGGGCATGGCGCGGGTCATCCGCCGGAAGTTTTGTCCGCAATTTGCGTAAAAATCCCTGCTCCAGAGCATCCTGCAGCGTGACGCGGTGCAGGGAAAATTTTTTTGGATTGCCGCCAAAGCGCACCTCCTGGACCAGCTGATGAAAAAAATTGAGCGAGCCCCTGTGGGTGGAAAGAATTTCCAGCTGGCCGCCCCAGGTAATTCCTGGAACGGCGATGGAATAGAGCTGCCGTGGATCGGGGTGGAGGGCGAATTCGTCCAAAATGCGATTTCCCCGCTTGCCGGCCTGCGCATCCGGGTGGGAGGACAGGGAGTGGATGGCCGTACCATTGGCAAAGCGGAGGTCGGTGGCAGGGCTTCCCTTGGCCAATACCTGCATATTTTGTGCCCGCGCCGCTGCTTCAAAAAATGTGCCAAAAAGCTGGCAGTCGGCTGTAAATAGCCTGGCCTGCTGCTCATCCCGCGAAGAGACCCAGCTATCCAGGCGCTGGCAGGAGCAGACATGGCTGCGAACCAGCCGATAGGCGGTTGCCCAGGACATGCCGATCTGCCGCGACTTTTCCAAAATTTTAAGCCGCGAAGTGTCGCAAATCCAGCGGGACTGGTAGGGAAGGAAGAAGGAACCGGCCATTGTCCTCATAGCAGTCGCAACCGCTCCTCAAGGTGCCGCAGGTCCTCTTCCCCGATGCCACAGCCGCCATTTTTTTCCTGCCGAGGCATCTGTGCCAACCGCTGGCCATCCACTTGCTGCCAGCTGGCGATGAGTTTTTGCAAAATTGCTGCGGCCGCATTGAGCTCGCCCAGGTCAACCCCATCCTGCCACCGCAGCGCCTGCTCCAACAGACTGTGTAGGGCACAGATAAGGGACGCTTCGGCCAGCTCACCGACCGGGCAGGACCGTTCCAGTATGCGCCGTACAAGGCCACGGCTGTGCGAAAAAGAGGAACCGGATCTAGTCACCGGGCACCTCCTCCGCAAAAAAATCTTCCGTTTCACCGGCCGGCCGGAGCCGGTAGCACAGGCCACGGCCATCGCCGTCGATCAATTCCAGCTGCCGTCTTTTGCGCAAATTTGCCAAAATTTTTCGCAGCAAAGGTTTAGCTATGCGATAGCCCTCCAGTGATAGGGCAATTGCCAGCTGCCGTTCCGACAACGCCAGGGGAAATAGCGCGTGGCAGCGGCAGAGAATGGCGTAGGGAATTGACCTCACGGCCGTCCTCCACGCCGCCCATTGGGCCGTTCCCAGCGGTCGGCCGTGGACACCTTCACGTCCAGCAGCGCAAGACGTTCGTGGAGATCGAGAACTTCCCGGCGTAATTCGCCGAGTGCCCGCTCCTGGCGCGCCGTTACCTCCCTGCAATCCCGGGAAAAGGAATCCCGCAGGCTGACAACGGTGAGGCAGAGCCCGAGCAAAAATGCAAGGATGGTGGCAGCGCGGGCAGCTGTTGAGAAAAATGTGGCCGCCTGGGTGGTGGTCCCTGCGGCACCGCCCACGGTCTGCGAATCGGCAAATTTTCGAGATTTTGTGCGGTCAGATGGCCGACAGGACCGGGCCGTTCCTCTTTTCTTCGCCCCGCTGCCCCGCCCAATTTCCGCCGTCCGATCCGCCATTGCCAACCTCTCCGACGGCCGCCGTGGACGGTCGTCAGAGCCAGTTTAGCATGAAATTTTTCGGCGCAAAACGCCCCGTTGCCTCCACAGGCCTGGTTGGACGGGTTGCAACCGTTGCCGACCAAATTTGTCGACCGAAGCTCAGGAATGGGCCTTGACGTAGCGGCGCAAGTCCTTGCCGGCCCGAAATTTCACCACACCCTGGGCGGGAATTTTTATTGGCTTTTCCGGATGGTTGGGATTGCGTCCAACCCTGGCACGGCGCATTTGGATTTCAAAAACGCCAAAATTGCGCAATTCTACCTTCTTTCCTTTCTTTAATGCCGTTGAAATGCTATCCAAAACACCCTGTACAACCTCTGCCACATCCCGGCGGAGCAACTCCCCGCTGTCGCTCAGCTGCTGGACAATGTCCCGCTTTGTCAATTTTTGCGCGCTCATAGGAAAAGATTTGCCCTCGCCAGGAATTCAGCAAGAGACTGGCTAAGTTTGAAATGATTTTCACCAAAGGACAAGTAAAAAAATGAAAACAGAGGCAGCGGATGGGCGAAAATTTTCCTCCAACGCACACCCTTCCGTCGGGCCGGCGTGCCATGGAGAGCGGTGTGGGGAGGATGGTGGTGATGGTAAAATATTCGAAAATTTCCATGACCATCTCTTTCGCATCTTCTTCGGCAGTGGCAATCCGCAGCAATCCGGCGTGCCGACCGTTGCCCAGTTTGCGGCTCGCCAGGAGGGAGAGGCGGGCGATGGCGCCGGGGAAGCTGATGACAGGTCCTCAGGTGCGGAACACATTCGCACATTTTCTCTCAAACCGCGCGACATCCGTGACCATCTGCAGCGCTATGTCATCAAACAGGATGAGGCGAAGAAGGTACTGGCCGTAACGATCTGCGACCACTACAACCACGTGCGCCGCTGCCTGGATAATCCGGATGAGCTGGCCAATGACTATGGCAAGCCGAACGTTCTACTCCTCGGACCGACCGGCGTCGGCAAGACCTATCTCATTCGCCACATCGCCAAGCTGCTCGGCGTCCCATTCGTCAAGGCAGATGCCACAAAATTTTCCGAAACCGGCTACGTGGGAAACGACGTGGAAGATTTGGTGCGAGATCTGGTGCGGGTGGCCAACGGCGACGTCGAACTGGCCCAGTACGGCATCATTTTCATCGATGAAATTGACAAAATTGCCTCGGCCGGCGACAGCGGCCGCGATGTTTCCGGCCGTGGCGTGCAGGTGAATCTGCTAAAATTGATGGAGGACACAGAGGTCAACCTTGTCGCTCCCAATGACATTGCCGCCCAGATGGGGTCCATGCTGCACTTTGGTTCCCGCCGGCAGCGGCGGCAAACCATCGGCACACGGCACATTTTGTTCATAGTAAGCGGCGCATTCGACCGCCTGGGTGATATCGTGCGCCGCCGACTGGACGCTGGCACGATCGGCTTTGCCAACCGGAAGCTGGCGATGGGGGGAGAAGAATTTCTTTCCCTTGCCGCCACGGAAGATTTTATCCGTTTTGGCCTGGAGCCGGAATTTGTGGGCCGCCTACCCGTGCGGGTTGCGTGTGAGGCCCTCGATCGCAGGGATCTTGCACAAATTTTGACGGCATCGGAGGGTTCCATCCTGCGGCAGTACGAAAAAGATTTTGAAGCCTACGGCATCGCATTGACCGTTGATGAAGGTGCCATCGATGCCATTGCCACCACGGCGGAGCAGGAAAAAACCGGAGCACGCGGTCTGATGACGGTCCTCGAACGGCTTTTTCGAGATTTTAAATTCTTTTTGCCGTCCACCTCCGTACGGACCCTGGCCGTTGATCGAAAATTGGTTGCTGACCCGTCGGCGGCACTGCACCGCCTATTGGAGGGGGAAGAATGTGAATCGTAGCCTTTGCGATGCCATAGAATTTCTTGCCACGCCGCTGAAGAAACGACCGTCCTGGGAAGAATATTTTATGGCGGTTGCCCTGCTCATTGCCACCCGTTCTCCCAGTGACCGGCTCCACGTGGGTTGCATCCTTGTGGCCGCCGGCGCCAATGGCAATCGCATCGTTGCATCCGGCTACAACGGCTTTCTATCCGGCCTGCCCCACGAAGCCTGCATCCGGGATGGCCACGAACTTGCCACGGTCCACGCTGAGCAGAATGCAATCGCAGATGCGGCCAAGCGCGGGGTGGCGGTGGCCGGTGCCCATGCCTACGTGACCCACCATCCCTGCATCCACTGTGCCAAAATTCTCCTGGCGGCCGGCATTGGCCGCATCTACTACCGCAATGACTACGACAACGATCCACTGGTTGCCCATCTCTGCAGCTTGGCAGCCGTGCCGATTGTGCCACTTCGCTAAAATCCCATAAAAGGCATTGCCACGGACACAGGTGCACGGCACAATGCGCCGGCGCCATGGAGAATAGCATTGTTCTGGATTTCAGCGTGAAGGCCATGGTCATGATCCTAATCCTATCCCTGCCATCCATCCTTGTGGCAACGGTGGTAGGCCTGTTGGTCAGCCTTTTGCAGGCATTGACACAAATTCAGGAACAGACGCTGGGTTTTACGGTAAAGCTAATATCCGTTGTCATTGTTCTGCTGGTCACGGCCCGCTGGATGGGGTCGGAAATCATGGGCTTTACCCGCCACGTCTTTTCCTACTTTCCGACAATGATCACCTAGGGCCATGTTTGCATTTTTCCAAGATCTTCGCAGCTTCTACTTCGCCATCATCGTCGGCGTCATCCGCATGACGGCGATTTTTTCCATGCTGCCATTTTTTGGGAAAAAAAATGTGATGGGCATGGGCCGCAATTCGTGGGTCCTTGGCCTGACCCTTTTCACCTATCCAATCTTTTCCCAAACCTGCGGCAATGTGGACATTTCTCTGGGCGCGACACTATTGCTCGCAACCAAGGAAATCATCGTCGGCAGCGTTCTTGGCTTTTTGGGAAGTTTTATCTTTTTCGTGGTGGAGGGGGTTGGCAACCTGATCGATGTGCAGCGGGGAGCATCGTCCGCCTCCCTATTCAGCGCTTTTAACGAAAGTCAGACGACGGTATTTGCCGATTTTTTTGTGCAGCTTGTGCTGCTGCTATTTTTTCTATCCGGAGGATTTCTCTTCTTTCTCGACATAATTTATCAAAGCTACGTGTACTGGCCAATCTTTTCCTTCATTCCCAGGCTCAACGGAGAATTGGCCTACTATTTTGTAAACTTCATGGGCGAGTACGCGTCCATCGTATTTGCCCTGGTTGGCCCCATCCTATTCACCCTATTTTTGGCCGAGTTTGGCCTGGGAATGGTAAATCGATTTGCGCCGCAGATGAACGTATTTTTTCTATCAATGGGCATCAAAAGTGGCCTATCCGCCCTTTTTCTCATCCTATATTTCTACCATCTGCTCAATTTCTTTCTCCGCTTCTTTTTTGAAAAAAGTAAGGTGTTGGAATTTTTTGCCAACTTTTGGAACTAAGCCATGGCCGACAGCAGTGAAGAAAAGACGGAAATGCCTACGCCCAAGCGGCTGCGGGATGCAAAAAAAAAGGGACAGGTTGCCTATAGCAAAGATTTTACGTCCACCGTGCTATTGATTGGGATTTTTGCCTACATCGGCCTGAAGTGGCGGCCATTGGTGCGGGAATTGGCAGAATTGCTGGTATTTCCAGCACAATTTTTCCCATCGTCCTTTCAGCACGGATTGGGAGAAGTATTGGATGGATGCTTTTGGGAGGTTATTTTACTCCTCCTTCCCCTGCTGGGAATTGTCGCCGCCTTTGCCGTTGCTTCCGGCTTTATCCAGGTGGGGGCCGTATTTTCCGGAGAACCCATCAAACCAGATCTAAAAAAATTGAATCCAATCGCAAAATTTAAGCAGATTTTTTCCAAAAAAAATTTTTTTGAATTTCTCAAATCCCTGTTGAAGGTGATCTTTCTTGGCATTCTCATCTACCGCCTGATCAAGAGTGAACTTGGCACGCTCATCCTCCTGCCCTACGCCGGCATTGCCGGATTGATGGCCGTGCTCGGCCCAACGATGAAGCACTTTGCCTACATCGTAATTTTTGCCTATTCCGTGGTGGCAATAATTGATATTTTCTTCCAGCGCCGTGACTTCACAAAAAAATTGATGATGTCCAAGAGCGAAATCAAACGGGAGTACAAGGAAATGGAGGGTTCGCCAGAAATCAAGGGCCGCCGCCGCCAACTGCACCAGGAAATTATGAACGAGTCGCCGGCCCAGCGCACCAAGCGGTCCAACGCACTCATCACCAACCCAACCCATCTGGCAATCGCCATTTTTTACAACGATGCCATTGCCCCGTTGCCGGTTGTTCTAGCCAAGGGCGAAGGAGCCATGGCCGCAGAAATGATCGACATTGCCCGCCTATCCGGCATTCCCATTATGCGCAACGTGCCGCTAGCCCATGCCCTGATGGACGCGGCCGAAATCATGGCATTTATCCCAACGGCGCTATTGGAACCGGTTGCTGAAGTTCTGCGCTGGGTGCACGACCTAAAAGAGTCGGGAGAAATCTGCATTGAAGTGGACATGGAACGGAGCGACCTTGACCTCTACGAAGCATCCTAGTGGGACCCAATTTTTCCGGGCAGAAGGACATGGTAATTGCCGTTTTTTCTGCTATTTTTTGAATCTTTTGAACCGGTGCACTTTGGCGGAAATTTACCATCTGTTTTTGTTTGCAACAGACAGAATTTTTAGCCGTTTGCGTCAAAAATTTGGCCGACAATTTGGAAAGCTAGAGCTTGGTAAGGTATTTTGCGATCCGCATTTGCACAACGCTTTTGGTCAATGTTCCTGGTCAATATTTTTAAAAAAATACTCCAGGGCCAGTTGCGTACGCCAAAAACTTTCCATGCTCCAATTTTCATCGGATGCGTGGATCCTGGACTCCGGTGGCACCACCCCAAGCAGCATGCTGTCCAGACCCAGCACGTCCCAAAACGCGCTGACCACACCAATGCTACCTCCTTCCCTTCGATGCACGGGCTTTGTGCCAAATGCCGCTTCCACGGCCGATTCTAGCGAAGAAAATAGTTGGATAAATTTTCCATCCAGTCGTTTCCAATCCAGGCCGTAGGCCGGCGCTGCGGTGGACATTTTTACGGAAAGCTGGCAATGGGCCGGTGCATGGCTTTTGAGAAATTGTTCCACGGCGTGGCCCATGGCCGACTGGTCCTGGCCAGCAACGGTGCGCACGGTAAACTTGGCCGACGCAACGGCCGGAATAATTGTCTTAGAGCCCAGCCCCTGGTAGCCGCTCCAGATTCCATTAAAATCCAGCGAAGGCAAAACGCCGTGCACGGCATGGCGCGGTAGTTGGGGAAATAGGCATTGCAAATTTCGCACGCCCATTTCCTTGGCAAATTGTTCATCTTCACCCGTTGCGACGGACACACAATCGCAGCCTGCCAGGGAAATGCCATCGTAGAAGCCGGGCACAGCCACCCGTCCATCGGGTCCGTGCAACCGGCTGCAAAGGCGCAAAAGTTCTTGAATTGCATTGGGAACGCAGCCGCCGAAGCCGGAATGCAAATCCCGTTCTCCGGTTGTCAGGCAAACTTCAAATGGCAGGATGCCGCGCAGGGACGTGGTGATGGCCGGCCTAAGTTCTTCGGGGCAGCCGGTGTCGAGCACGATGGCCGCATCGGCCCGCATGTTGCCATGGTTGGTTTTGAGAAAATCCAAAAAGCTGGGGCTGCCGATCTCCTCACTTCCTTCCAGCACAAATGTGATCCGCAAATTTGGCAGATCTCCGGCGCTGCGCAGCGCTGACAGGATGGCGGCGATTGGGCCCTTGTCGTCGGCCACCCCTCTGCCGTACAATTTGCCATCCCGTTCCACCAAAAAAAATGGATCGGAGCTCCACTGGCCGTCGCAGTTGGCCGGCTGCACATCGTAGTGGCCATAGATCAGCAGGGCGGTTGGTGCATTTGCCGAACCCCTTGTGCCCAGCAGGATGGGATGGTGCTCCGCCGTGGGAAAGGTTTGCACTGAAAAGCCGAGCGATGCCAGTGCGGCTGTCAAAAAATTTTCCGCATGGGCAAATTCATTGTCGGCCGCCGGATCGGCTGACACGGTGCGCAGGGCAATGAACCGTTGCAACAATTTCCACATCTCACCGTCCATCGCGTGAATTTGGAGTGGGCACATCGTCAACAAAAAAAAGAACCATTGCAACAATTTCCACACCTCACCGCCCATCGCGTGAGTTTGGAGGGCACAGCGGAGAAGTAAATGCAATTTTGCATTGCCCGGGACGGTTGATCCATGCTTTATGGGCCGCATGAAGGTAGGTTTGTGCTGGCTGCGCCGATGGTTGCCTGGTTTGACGGGCGAGACGGAAAAGATTGTCGATGCCCTGTCCCATCTGGGCCTGGAGGTGGAACAGTGCTGCACGGTTGGCCTTCCGCGGGAAAATCTTGTGGTTGGTGCGGTGCTGTCTGCCAGGCCCCATCCCTCGGCGGATCGGCTGCGCCTTTGCCAGGTGGATGTGGGACGGGGAGAGGTGTTGCCAATCGTTTGTGGTGCAACAAACTTTTCTCCCGGCGATCGCGTGCCGGTCGCACTGCCCGGCTGCATCCTGCCCAATGGGACAGTCATAGCCATTTCCATCCTGCGCGGAGAAGAATCGCGGGGTATGATGTGTAGTGGGAAGGAGTTGGGGCTTTCCGATGACCATGCCGGCCTGCTGCTATTGGAAAAAAAATGGACGCCGGGAACGCCACTATTTGCGGTATTCCCAGAAAATTCCACGGCCATCATTGACGTAAATCTTACGGCCAACCGGGGCGACTGCCTCAGCCATCTGGGCATTGCAAGGGAACTGGCCGCCTACTTTCGCCTGCCACTGCGGGGAGAATGGGACTTTCCCAACCGCCCGGTCGGAGAATCGGCCAACTTTTCCCTGTTGCAGGATCTGCGGCTCGAACCCTGCTGCTGTGAACGTTTCATCGGCTGGGAAATTCGCGGCGTTGCCGTTGGCCCAAGCCCCGAATGGCTGCGCCGTGACCTGGAACTGGCCGGCATGCGATCTGTCAACAACCTTGTGGATATCACAAACTGGGTGATGCTGGATAGGGGCCAGCCGCTCCACGCATTCGACGTGCGAAAAATTGCCGGCGGTGAGCTGTGCATTCGCCTGGCGCAGGAGGGCGAGGGGCTGGCGGCGTTGAACCATCGCACCTACCACCTGGATGGTGGCATGACGGTGATTGCGGACAAGGAAAAGCCACTGGTGGTGGCCGGCATCATGGGATCCGTTGCCGCCGAAGTGGACTCCCAAACACGCGATGTGGTGCTGGAATGTGCTGCATTTGACGCAGCAGCCATCCAGTTGACGGCCCGTCGACTTGGCCTGAACAGCGAAGCATCCCAGCGCTTTGCCCGCGGCGTGGACCGCGGTGCCATGGAAAGTACGCTGGCTCGAGCCGTTGCCATGGTTGAGGAAATTTGCGGCGGAGAGCCCTGTGAACGCCCGCGTGAGGTGGGTCGTTTGGCCAGGGAAGAACCACTAAAAATTCTTCTCACAAAAGATTTTGTTGCAAAAAAATTTGGGGCAATGGTGGAAAATTGCGAAGTTGAGGAAGCACTGCGCCGCCTGCACTTTTCGGTGGAAAGGGAGGATGGCGACAGCTGGCTGGTCACCGTGCCGTCCTTTCGCCGCGGCGATGTGACAACTCCAATCGATCTGGTGGAAGAATTTGTGCGCTTCCACGGCATGGACCGCCTGGGACGCCTGGACGTGGTATCCCGGGCCAGTGGACGGGCCGATGATCGGGGCTATTGCTTCCAAAATGAAGCAGCCGATCTGCTCATTGCCCTGGGCTATTCGGAGTGCCACACCTATTCCACCCGCAGCGAAGGTGAAATCTGCCGCTGCCTGGATGGGACGGAGTTGCGGCAATTGGCGTTGCAAAATCCTTTGACAGAGGATCAGACCCATCTGCGGCCAAGCCTAATTCCGGGATTGCTTGCGGCGCTGGATGAAAACTTGCGCAATGGCAATGCGCCGCAGGGACTTTTTGAAATTGGCAGGACCTGGCACGGCGATGGCGCAACTTTTTTGGAAGCAATCTCTGTTGCCTGGATTTGTCCAACCACGGAATGCCTGCGGACGGATTGGCTGCCAAGGAACGGGCCGGATTTTCACGCAATGAAGGCCGTGGCGAGGCGGGTGGCAGACCTGGCAGTCGTGCCATTGGATGATGGGGAGCAACGATTTGTGCCGATCGCCGCTTCCGGCACCTGGCAGGTTGGCCATGGCGCAGTTTTTGGAAATTTGGCGCAGCAGGGCTATCGCCTGCAGCTGGGGCTGGTGGACCTGGAGTGGACGGCGGAACTGGCCATTCCGGGGGCTGTTTTTGGCGGCGAATTGCGGCTGCTGCCGGAATTTTTACGGCGGGAGAAGAAAAAAGTTTCCTTTGCGCCTTTTTTTAATTTTCCCCTGACGGTGCGCGACCTTTCTGTCATGGCGGATCGGACAATGGCAGCAGAAGATGTGCGCCAGGCCGTGAAACGATGCATTTTGCACGCCCTGCGGGAGCCGCTATTTCTTGCCGACATTTGGATCTTTGACTGCTACGCCGGTGAACAGGTCGATGCACTGCGCCGCGGGATTGGGCTGCGCTTTGCCATTGGCCGGGACGGTGGAACGCCAAGGGAGCAGGAGGTGCGGGAAGTATTTGACCGTGTCCTGGCCCAGCTGGCGACCGTGCCGGGTGTGGCCCTGCGTTCCTAGCCACATTTTTGCACTTTCTTGACATTGCGCGGTGATTGCTTATCCACGACCTGGTGGTGACCGGTCGACTGCGCGGCTTTTCTTTTATCGAAATGCTGGCGGTGCTGTGCATCGTTGGGCTGCTTTTTGCCCTGCTCGTTCCCGCAGCCACCGCGTCCCGCAATGCCATTCTGCGGCAGCGAACCGCGTGGCAATTCCGCGAAATTCTTCTTGCCCTAGAGAGCTATGAACAGCACTATGGCCATCGGCCAAAATTTTTGGATAGAGAAGAGGTCCCAATTGCCCTGGCGCCACTTGCCCAAAAATTGGAGGATGCCCTGCAGGGAAGTGGCGAAGGTTCCCCACCGCCGTCCAATCCGGACAATGTGTGCTTTGCCAACCTGGGATTGGCCCAAAACGATGGCCGGCTGCTGGATGCATTTGGCAGTGACAATTTGTTCCTCATGGTGCGCAAGGCTGGACGGCTGGCCATCCCACCGGAGGCATTCCCCGAATCCATCCGCGATGCCGTCCCGCCGGGAGGAGTTGCCGAGGCCTATGCGCTGTGGAATGGGGTGGACAGTCCGGCGCGACGGGGGGTCAGCTGGCCATGAAACCTGGCAAACAGGGATGGAAGGTTGGCGGCTTTGCGCTGTTTGAAATTTTGCTTTTGATGGTTTTCTTGATGCTGCTTTCCTCCTGGGGCATGCGCAGAACGTCCCGGGAATGTCAGCGGCAGGAAACGGTGCGGGCACTGCGCTCCTTTCTCCAGGAGGCTGTGGAATTGGCGGAACTTGGGCCGCACCTGCTTTTGGTTGGTAACCGCACAGGGGCGGCGGAGTGGCGAGAATTGCTGCTGGCGGAGTGGAGGGAAGGACAACTTGCCATACTTGCGAATTCCCACCTGCAGTTGCCGGCCGGGGCAACCGTCGCAGCGGCGGATGGAAAATGCTTCGAAATGGTCTGTCAAAACGAAGCTTTACCTGACCCTGGCGATCTTCCCGGCAGGTGGACGGCGTTGCAACTGTTGCAGGAAAATTTCTGCCTGATTCTTCACTTCCCCGATGCTCCGCCCCGGCACTTCATCATTGGAGAAAATGGCACAATTTTTGAAAAAACCAGATGATGACGGTTTTTTGCTCCTGGAAACTGCCGTGGCAATCGTCCTGATCCTTGCCCTATGCCTGGCGACCGGACGGTGGCTAGCTGGCAACGGACGGCGGCTGGTTACCTGTCGCCACATGGCCGAATTTGGTGAACATCGGCGGGCAGCGGTTCTATTTTTGCGGAACTGTCCGGATCCTCCAAAAACTTTTTGGCTGCGACGGGAGCGGGATGGAACGTTGCAGGCCTGTGCTGCCATCGAAATGGAACGTGGCGCATTGCCGCGGGTGGAATGGGAAAGGGAGGACGGGATCCTGATCCGATGCACCCTATTCTTCGGCAAAAAATCCTACCAATTTTTGGCAACATCGCCCGCTGGCCAAAATTTTGCCATTCCATAGAAAAGGCCGCGTAGACGGGAAGAACAGGCCCTGCCACCGGGAAAGCCCATGTTTGTGACCATGAAGGCCGCACGGGCTGGGAGAACGGGGCAAATTTTTTCACCGGGCCTTGGGCAATTGGGAAAAATCTTTTTATCAAAAATTTTCCATCCATGCTCATTGCGTGGAAAATTGGGAAAAACTTTTGGCAGAGGCAGCGGGCCACATTGCTCCCACGACGGCAACCAATGTGCGGGAATGGCGGTCCGCCGCCAACCTGCCAGGATGGGCAGCTGCTGCGATCGATTTACTACTGGGAAAAAGGCTTTGGCATGAATTGGACAGACGCTTTTTCCGCTCCATCGCCCTTGGAACAGCTGGCATGCGCGGTCGGGTCATTGCCGAATCTCCGGTCGGAGAAGAGGTGGACGGCGATGGTAGACCGGTGCATGCGGCCGTCGGCTCCGCCTGCATGAATGATTTTTGCGTCGTCCGCGCCACAGTTGCCATTTACCGCCATTGGGCTGCCTGGCTGGCCGGCCACGGCTGCCACGGTGAAGTTCCAAAAATTATCATTGCCAACGATGTTCGCCATTTTTCCCGCCATTTTGCCGAAATTGCCGCCGCCACCTGGCAGGCCATGGGCGGCAATGCATTTCTATTCCCAGGACCCCGATCCACTCCCCAGCTCAGCTTTACCGTGCGCCATCTGCGGGCCACGGCCGGCGTTGTCATAACGGCAAGCCACAACCCGTCCCACGACAATGGCTACAAGGTCTATGCGCCGTCTGGGGAGCAGGTTGTGGGCCCCAATGCCACGGCCATCATGGAGCAATTTGCCGCAACGTCCATCGAAGAAACCTGTGCCATGCTGGAAAACATTGCGGCGGAGAAACGATGCCATCGCTTGTTGCCACTGGAATTGGACAAAATCTATTTGCAACGGCTCGGGGATAGCGTCATCGATGCAGCCGCACTGCGCCATCTGCGCAGGCCGATCGTATTCACGCCGCTCCACGGGACGGGCAGCGTCATCGGCAGGCCGCTCCTTGCCCGATTCCACATCCCTTTCGTAGCCGTTGAGCCGCAGTGCCCATTTGATCCCGAATTTTCCACCGTCAGTTCTCCCAATCCGGAAAATCGCCGCGCATTTGCCATGGCCCTTACCTTGGCCGATGCCGGCCCATCCGACCTCGCCTTTGCCATGGATCCCGATGCCGACCGCCTGGCCGTAGCCATCCGCAGCATGGACGGTGCCATGCGCATCTTGACCGGCAATGAAATCGCTGTTCTGCTCCTATCCTACCGCCTGGAGGCGCTGCGGGAAGCAGGCCTGTTGACGGCGGCAACCGCGCCCCACATGGCCATCATCCGCTCCCTCGTAACCACGCCGCTTCTGGACCGCATCGGAGCAGAATATGGCGTGCGCACCGTCACACTGCCCACCGGCTTCAAGTGGATCGGCCAGCGGCTCGATGGCTACGAATCGGAGCTGACGGCGGCAATTTTGCAAAAAAATGGACTGCCCATCGACTATCGATCGCTAGACGAGGAGCGGCGGCGCAAACTTACCCTGGCACATGGCACATTTCTAGTCCTAGGAGCCGAGGAAAGCTATGGCTACATGGCCCTGGATTGCACCCGCGACAAGGATGCGCACTCGGCTCTGCTGATGGTTTGCGAGGCCATTGGATCGCTGCAGGGCAATGGCATCCATCCGGAAAATTATTTGGATAAAATTTATCGTCGCCATGGCTACCACTGCGAACGCCTGCACACCGCAACCCTTGCCTCCGGTGCCGAAGGAGAACGGCAGGCCGCAAATTTTTTAAAAACCCTGCGCACGGATCCGCCAAAATTTTTGGCAGCACTGCCGGTTGTCCGCTGGACCAATTTGGAAAATGAAAAAATGGACGACGGCGATGGCCAGCCGGTCCCCAGCCAGTCCCTGCACCTCGTGGATCTGGCAGACGGCTACCGCGTGGCCATTAGACCCAGCGGAACGGAGGCTACCGTGAAATTTTACCTCTTCGCGCGGGAGGAGGGTACGGACCTCACAATCGCACGCCGCCGCACCGCCGAAACATTTGATCGCCTGGTTGCTGCCATCGACGAATTGTTGGCTGGGGACGCAGGGCACTAGACCTTGTCGTCATTCAACGGAACAATCGGCCGTACCCCACCGCCATGTCCCGAATTTTGCACATTTTTGGGGACCGGCAGCGGTGGCACAGGCGGCGGATATCCGGCCTGTTTTGGCTGTCCCCCCGCGTGGACAGGACCCTGCGAAGCCTCCACGTGGACAGGACCTTGCGAAGACGATGGAACGCTGAAGCTTTCGTCGGACTGTTGACGCACCCCGGCGCTTCCTCGACCCTCCTCGGCCTGGCGTAGTCGCTGGCCAATGGTTAGTTCTTCCAACTCCCTTTCCCGCACTAAATCTCGTTTTTTTGTCTCAAATTTTACCTCTGCACGTTTATCCTCCGCTTCAATGGCAATAATGTCGGGACGGACATAGCAGCATCGATAGCAGCAGGCGCTCCGCACGACGCACATGTTGGCTAAACCCACCACGCCCGTGATGACCGATACCAACCCTGCTGCATTCAGGAATGCCTCCACAACGTCCATCCAGTTGCTTCCGTCCTTCGTTTGGATCACGTTCATCACCGCCGTACCGATCGACAGGCTTCCGGTGATGATTGCCGAAAGATGCGTAATCAATTCGGCCTTGCACCCATCCTTCGGCGCAGCCCGGTTTCCGTCCGCACCGCCAACCTTCGACTTTTCCGCGTCCGGCACTCTCACCACGTCCATGACGGGCGCCTATTGGCCGTGTCACAATCTGGCAAGTGGTACCTATTCCGTGAATATATTTTTAGCGTATGGTCCGGCGGCTTCCCCACTGGCCAGGCTGGCCAATTCATTTTTAGGCCGCAAAAAAATTTTCTCGGTTGGATTGAAAGTTTCCGGAACAAATGCCCTGCAATAGGGCTTCAAAAAATGTGCGGCCGCCGAAAATTTCGATTTCAATGCGCAGATAGTAGGTGGGAAGCGGATAGATCCACTGCGGTCGTAGCCTCACGGCATCCTTTTCCGTTGTCATGATCAATTCAGCCTGTTGCTCGCAGGCCCGCCTAAAAATTCTTTCCACATCATCCTCCGAAAAGCGGTAGTGGTCTGGGAAGTTACGGCATAGAACGATGTGAGCTCCGGCTTCGCGGGCAATGGCCTCAAAGCTATCCGGCGTGGCGATGCCGCTAAAAATTGCCACCCTTTTCCCTGCCAGAGCTGCCATCGGCAGGTCTCCATCTCCCTGCAAACTGCGCAGGGAATGGGGCACGTGGCGACATTCCAAAACCGGCGTCCCTGGCCGAATGCAATGGTCAATGGTACGGGCCAGGTCCTGGTCTACCCCATCGCCAACCTTTGTTAGAAAAATGTGGGATGCGCGGGCCATGGAGGCCGGCGGCTCTCGCAAAATTCCCCGCGGCAAAAGTTGCCCCCCTCCAAATGGACAGGTGCTGTCAATGAGAAGAATGTTCAGGTGGCCATGCAGGCGACGGTATTGGAACCCGTCGTCGAGGAGCAGGACGTCGCAGCCGAAGTATTTTATGGCAAAATGCCCTGCCTTCACTCGATTTTTGTCGGCCAGCACCACAACGCCCGGCAAATTTTTTGCCAACATGTGCGGTTCATCGCCCGCCATTTCCGAATCTAGCAGCACCGCCACGCCGTCTCCAACGACCCTGGGCGGCGGCTCGCCGGCGTGGGTAATGGTCCGCAGCAGGCTGGACAGCATGGGATGGCCACGGCTACGGTAGCCACGGCTTAGGATGCCAACGCGGCGACCACGGCGCGCCAGTTCACGGGCCAACAGCTCGACAATCGGCGTCTTGCCCGTGCCACCCACCGTCAGGTTGCCAACGGCCACCACGATGCAGCCAAGATGCTGGGGCCGTAAAATGCGCCAGCGGTAGCAGAGATGGCGTATCCACACAATTAGACGGAAAAGAAATGATAGCAAATGGAGAACGGTGGCGCAGGCCGTGGCCGTTGGACCACGGCCACGGCCGTAGAGTATGTTGCCAACGAATCGCTCGGCCGTGCGGTTGAGATGGCGCATCGGTCGAATAAACTTTCGGCGAATTTGGATGCGCCAATAGCGGAGCCAGCGCACGGATTCATTCTCCTAGCTTCGCCCTTGAATGAGGGCAATGAATTCGGCATTGTCCGCCGTCTTGCCGAGCCGGGCAAGAAGGGTTTCCATTGCCACATCTGGCCGCTGTCCGGCCATTGCTCGCTGCATTTGCCGTGCCACTGCCGTGGCAGCCGGTGAAATCAACAGTTCTTCCCGTCTGGTCCCGGTCGCCTGCAAATTTATGGCTGGAAAAATTCGCTGCTCTGCCAATTTTTTATCCAAAACCAATTCCCAGTTTCCCGTTCCCTTGAATTCTTGGAAAATGAGCTCATCCATGCGGCTGCCGGTGTCGACCAGGGCTGTCGCCAGCACTGTCAAGCTGCCAATTTCCTCCGTTTCCCTGGCCATGGAAAATAGCTGCCGCGGCTTCTCCATGGCTCTGGCATCCAGCCCACCGCTCATTGTGCGGCCGCCGCTAGCCGTGGCGCAGTTGTAGGCCCTGGCCAGCCGGGTGATGGAATCCAGCAACATCACCACATCACGGCCGGATTCCACAAGATTTTCCGCCCGTTGAAAGGCAAGCTGCACCACGCGCAGATGGTGGTCAATTGGTTCGTCATTGGATGAGGCAAACAGCTCCGCTGGAACGTTGCGAAAAAAATCTGTCACTTCCTCCGGCCGCTCATCGACGAGCAACGCCATCAAATGGCAGTGGGCGGCGTTGGCCAAAATCCCTTCCGCCAGGGCGCGGAGCAGAGTGGTTTTTCCAGCCCGCGGCGGGGCAACGATCAACCCACGCTGTCCAAAGCCGATTGGTGCAAACATGTCCACCATGCGGGTGGCGAGATTTTTTCCATCGGTTTCCGTGCGCAGATGGCGCCGCGGAGCCGTTGCCGTGGCACGGGAAAGGGAAATTTTTTCCAGGCGTTGCCGCCATGGCAATCCATCCACCGTTGCCACCTCCACCAGCCGGGGCTGCGGATCCGAGTGAGCACCCAATGCCGATGCACGTCCCGCCACCTCCTGTCCTGGCCGCAGGCGAAATTGTCGCAGTAGCTGGCCTGGGACATGGGCCACGCAGTGGTCCCAGCGGCCGGACCCGTCAATGGCCATGAGCTTTCCGCGATCCGTCCGCCCATCCAGGTCAAGAAGTCCGCAAACCTGCCCGCCGTCGGCCGTAGGTGGGGGGACCATCATTTTTCCCAAAACTCCCTTTCTCCGCCGTCCGCCATCTCATCGTCATCATCCGTGGTGAGGCCATCGGGCGTGTATTCCAAAATGCCAACAATTTCTTGAAAAAGATGGTGGGGAGGGGCCTGCAAACCTTCCAGTGAGTCGCGCACCGTTTCCTCCAGGTCATCCACCGTCAGCTGCTGAGAAAAATTGTGCCGCCCATTGAGCCATTTTATGCGCAGGGCGGAGATGTGGTCTAAAAATTCAGCGTAGCCACCATAGCCCTCTTTGAATGTGTCGGGCAATGCAAAAAGTTTTTCCGACGACTCGCCGAGCACCTCCGTGCTGGCAACGAGACGCACACGGCCACCACCCAAATCCTTATCTATGGCAAAGCGGAGAAAGGCTCGTTCCAAAATTTCCCGGCCCAGGCCGCACTCCCGTAGCGGGTCCAGCAGGTCAAAGATGTGCTCTACCTGGCGTGGATCAATAATGCTAAGCTGTTCCTCTTCTGTCATTTCTGGCAGTAGATCTCCCTCAATCACCCACCAATTGCAATCCTCTTTCAACGCGACAATGCACCATTCAAGAGCCATTTTCCTCCGTTCCCCACCGCCCGTAAATGGCCAGGACAGCCACGGCCGTGGCATCCTTGCAATTCACCCAATTCACCGACAAAAAGAGTGGCGTGGACGCCGCCATCGGCGGGAAAAATCTTCCCGCTCCCTATCCGCCGCATCAGGTCAGTGGGCACCTGCGGGCGAATCAAAGAAATTTTTGCCAACCGTAAAGTGCTTTCCCAGGAGAAAATTGTGCCGATTCTATTTTTTTCAGTGGGAAAGTAGGGCCTGGGCTTGGTCGAGCAGCTGCCAATTTTTGGCCATTTCATCGACCATGGCCATGCCATTCAATTTTGCCAATTCGGGCAATGTTCTGGCCAGGCCAACGAAAAAGCAGCCGGAATGGGTGCGGCGCAGTCGGTGGAGGTGGGCAGGGCAGCCGACGGCACTGCCAATGTCACGGGCCAAGCTGCGCACGTAGGTTCCTGGAGAGCAGGCTAGGGAAAATTTCAGCAGAGGTGCATTCCACAGCAGATTGAAAATTTGAAAAATTTGGACCGGTCGGCCGGCAATGGAGACGGTGCGGCCGGATCGGCCACTGCGGTAGCAGGGAACACCGCCAATTTTTTTTGCGCAGAATCGGGGCGGGATCTGCACCTGTTCTCCAAGAAATTTTTCTAAAACAGGAAGTAGTGCTGACAAATCCACGGCCGGCGCATGGCCCCAATCCAGCGGCGATCCTTCCCTGTCATCTGTTGTTGTGGAAAAGCCAAAGCGCACGGTTGCATCGTATCTCTTTTCTCCGGCCATCGCACTGGCGCAGCTTCGCGTGGCATCGCCGACCAGGACAACCAACAGACCCGTCGCCAGCGGATCCAACGTTCCCGCATGGCCGATGTGCCGCGTACCCAGCAGCCGGCGAAGGTGGGCAACGACCCCATGGGATGACATGCCCACCTGCTTGTCGATGGTTAAAATTCCATGCATTTGTGCCACCATCTTCCGTTCCATGGGGCCGCGAATGTCAAGGCTGGTCGACGTGGCTAGGAACCGTGTCCCATTCGCAAAGAAGCTGTCGCCAAATGACATCGGCTGGCAAGGTTTTGCGCGCTGGCCGCTGCAGCTCCAAACAGCGCAGTACGCCATTCCCTGCCGCAATTTCCAACGCGCCGTGGCGCAGGCCGAGCAATGATCCATGCGCTGCTGTGCCCTGGCCAATGGCAGCTTTGCGCACGAGAATTCTTTCTCCTTTGAGAAAAAAATAGCTTCCCGGCCAGGCAATGTGGGCCCGCACCATCGCCTCCAGCTCCTCAGCCGGGCGGGAAAAGTTCAAAAAACCGTCCTCGCGGCGCAAAATATGGGTATGGGTTGCCATGGATGCATCCTGGGCCACGGCCGGCAGCTGGCCCGCCAAAAGTTTTTCCCAAAATCGTTCCAAAACCTCCACCGCGGCAATGGACATTTTTTTTCGCAGGCTGGGCGTTGTTTCATCCCGTTCGATGGCAACGGCCACGGTCCCAAAAATTGGGCCGGCATCCATTTCCCGCACCAGCCGCATGAGGGTCATGCCGGTTTTGTCCCTGCGGCCCAGTATGGCACCTTCGATGGGGGACGGTCCGCGCAATTCTGGCAATTGCGATGCGTGCAGGTTCACAAATCCCATGGGCGGAGTATCCAGTGCCCGTTGCCGCAGAATATGGCCGTAGGCAAAAACAATGCCAAGATCCGCCATCCGCTCCTCCAGCCATGGAACAAGCTCTTCCGCCGGCCGTTCGGTTTGCAAAACATCCAATTTGAGATTTTTGCTCAGTGCGGCGATTGGGTTGGCTTGGCGGTGCAATCCTCTGCCCATCTTTCTATCCACACCGCTCACCGCACCAACCAGCTCAAATGTGCTTCCCTGCCTCTCCCACAGCCATCGCAGTGCCGCGGCGCCGATGCCATCCGTTCCTAGAAAAACGACCTTCTTCACGGTAAAGAACATGCTCTACCAGCCAATCGGTCGAGGGCAAGATTTGCCTGGGAAAAGGTGGGTAGCCGGTGGGTCAGCCGGCTAAAAATTTCCTTGCCCATTGGTTCGATGCGTGCGTGATTGGCACCACGCCGGGATAGCTCAGCTGGTAGAGCAACGCATTCGTAATGCGTGGGTCGTGGGTTCGAATCCCGTTCCCGGCTCCGTGCCATTTTTTTGGGTTTTAGCCATGCCGTATTTTGAAATATCCGCCAAGGATGGGCCGTCCGTCCCGCTTTTTGACGAAGCCGATTCCCAGGTTTCCAACCAAACACCTGCCGGGGCGGTGGAAAAAAATGCCGGTGGGCAACGAACGCGTTCTGGAAGCATCGCCGCACGGCCGCGTGGAAGGCCGCGCAAGCGTCCGTTGGAAGAGGTGGACCAGCCGAGCCCACCACCACCACCTTCATTGGATGCACCAACTGCCAAGGTACAGGTGCTGCCAGAGGATGATCTGCCGCCGGAAGACCCATTCCGCGGCCCACCGGGTGTCGGTGGCGAGCCTGCCGCAGCAAGGCTTGCTGGACAGCAGCGGGGAGGAGAGTTTACCAGGCGGCAGCGCAGGCCGGAAAGTTCTTTTCAAAATGCAAATGTTCGCCCTCGTGTTCGCGGCGGTGAGCGCAGCTTTTTGGGGGAAGGAGAGCGGGCCCATCCTGCCGGTCAGCGGCCGATGTTGCCAGGAGGACAGCGCAGTCGACAATTTGACAACCTGCGCCACTGGGACAAGCTCCGTTCCTTACCTGCATTGGATGGGGTGCGGAAGGAATTTTGCACCAATGGGGAGCCGGTGAAGTTCTCTGCCATGCTGGCCATGGGGGAAGAGCGGCTGGCAGATGTGGCCCGCTCCATGGGCTGGGATGGGACGGGACAGCGGCGGCATGCCCTGCGCGCCTGCCTGGACCATGCGGCAAAAAATCGTTCTCCAATCACATTGGAAGGAATTTTAGACATTTTTTCCGACGGCAACGGCTGTCTCGTCCCGGCGAGTGAAATCCGTGGCCAATCCGAGTGGAGTGCCTTCGTTCCCCGCTGCCTCATCCAAGCCAGCGGCCTGCGCCGTGGCCAGTCATTGGTGGCATTGGCGGCCATGCTGGGCGATGGAGGTCCCTGCGTCCTGGCGCTGGAGTCGGTGATGGGAAATCGCCCGGACATGGCGGCCCAGCTGCCAATATTCAAAGATCTTGTCCCCTATTACCCCACGGAACGTATTCTTTTGGAAAACGGAGGAACGGTTGGGGCGCAGCACGTTTCGCTGCGCATTGTGGACTTGCTGTCACCCATTGGCCTTGGCCAGCGGGGATTGATCGTGGCACCGCCCAGGACTGGAAAGACGATGCTGCTCCAGGCGCTGGCCAATGGCATAGCAGCTGCACGGCCGGATGTGCGCCTGATGGTGCTGTTGGTAGACGAACGGCCGGAGGAGGTGACCGACTTTCGCCGAACGGCCAAGGGTGAGGTATTTGCATCCACATTCGATGAGGCAGCTGCCAGTCACATTTATCTGGCCGAGATGGTGATGGAAACCGCCCGCCGCCGTGTGGAATGCGGAGAACACGTGGTCATTTTGCTGGATTCCATCACCCGGCTGGCACGGGCCTATAATGCCTCCATGCCGGTCAGTGGCCGCATCATGACGGGCGGCATGGATGCCAATGCATTGCAGGGACCAAAAACTTTTTTTGGTTCGGCACGAAACATTGAGGGCGGCGGTAGCCTCACAATTTTGGGAACTGCTCTCATTGAAACCGGCAGCCGCATGGACGACGTAATTTTTGAAGAATTTAAGGGAACCGGCAACATGGAGCTCTATCTTTGCCGCGAATTGGCGGAAAAGCGCATCTATCCTGCCATCGACGTGTCCCGCAGTGGTACTCGCAAGGAAGAACTATTGTACCATCCGGATGAACTTTCCCGCATCCACACGCTGCGGCGGGCATTGCTGGGGGTCGGTACGGCCGATGCCATGGACATGGTGCTGCAGCGGGTGAAAAAAACCCACGGCAACGTGGAATTTCTCATGGGCATCAACCGGTGATCATGGCAAGGAAAAAACCAATCCTTACCTCGTCCCGTCCCATTGCCATGCCAGACAGTCGGTACGCAACAATCAGAATGAAGAGTTCCTCTGCGGAAATGGGCCGGCCGGGAACATCGGCCTAGCGGAAGAACTTTGCGATTTACCGTGAAACCAATTGCCGCAAATTTTGTGGTTATGTTGGGTCCTTTGGCTCGGGAAACATTGGTTGAAAATGCGCTCCATCGGCGTCAAGATAAAAACAATTTAGGACTGGGTTTTGTTTTTGGATGTCACCAATCTTTTCAAGAAATTTTTTCTTTTCTACGTCCATTGCTGCGATGTATTCAGTATAGCTAGAATATTGGCAATCAGGGGTAGGGTTCACTTTGTAGAGAGCAACCCAGTTGTGGACGATTTCAGAATCTGTGCCTGCAACGGACTTGTTTTTGGCCAGATAGTCGGTCAACTCGGCCATTGTTTCGAATTTTAAGCGCCCATCTGTTTCGTCATCTAGGCCTTTTTGCACGAACTTCAGCATGGCCTCATCATTATTCGCTGCCTCCCACGCTTCTTTCGTCAAGATTTTTTGAAAAACATGGGCAACCGATTGTCGATCTTGATTAGAAGGCCACGTGCAAGAGATCAATGTCTTGTCTGGATAGTCCGATATAATCATAGCCGGAGCCTGGCACAGTTCGGCGGATGCAATCTCAACCAACTGCGCATCAACTAATTTATTCGACGGTTTGCCAGTTTTTTCATTCCAAATCGCGTCGATGGATTGGTCATTCAAACTAACGAATACATTGGGATTATTGCGTTGAATGATTTCGATGGCAGACCCGTCCTTATTGCGTAAAAGGTTTCTTAGAAAAGTAGCTGAATCGCGGCGCACATCATCTACGCCCCGTCTTGTCCCATCGGGAAACGGTGCATCCCCAAAATTTGCATCTGCGCGGTTTGGCCCGCGCCAGTTTTGTATTTGAAGTTCGCAGTTTGTTTGATATTGACGCATTGCAACCAGACTGCGAAATGCGCACGAATATTCTTTCAAATCATCGGCTGTCATGACGTAGTGTCCTTCGCAAACTGGATTGCCGCTTGGATCTTTTGTAACAAGTTTAGTGGTCTTGCCATCCAGTGATACGAATTTGCATTTAGTTCCTTCTTGGTGCAAGACGCCCTGAATGACACCGTTGTTACCATTCAGCATCTCGCAAACCTGTTGCCCATTAGCGAAATATGGCCTTGAACCGCCTATGCCCACGTCGTAGGGCCCACAAAGGTGCAGCGTCTGGCAAATCTCATCCAAAATTGGCGTACGCGCTGGCTGTCCCAATATCTCATTAAGTTGCTGTATTTGATAGCTTTTGCTAACTTTTTTCCGATGCTGCTCCAGCACCTGCAATAGAATCGTCCGCAGCCACCTTTGGCCACAGGGAAGCAAAAAGCACAAAGCCTTGAGTGCCGCAACGACGGGACCATTCCCTGCTAGCCGCAGCACATAAAACGCGACGCGCGGAGAGATGATGTAAATATCACAACTGTTGGTTTTGACATTTTCTAGCAGCTGCCATACTTCCCTGGGTGGCTGATAGACGGCCTTGGGAAGAGGTGTCGGTTGGTTTTTGGCGTGAACCTTTTGCGACATGGCGAAAGGGTGGCACTGTCCGTACGGAAGTCAATGCAAAAGACATTTTTCGAAATTTGAGAAATGTCGATCGATTCGACATCATGGGATGGTGTTCGATTGGGGCGAATGCGTTTTGTCCTGCATCCAGCTGCGCAGGGTGGCCGCGTCGACGATTTCGATGCCGAATTCCTCCGCCCTGGCCAGCTTTGATCCTGGACCATCTCCCACCAGCAGCACGTTCACCTGCTTGGACAGCGCCTCCCGCACCACGCCACCGCATCCTTCGATGTGGCGGCGCAGTTCGTCCCTGCCCATGAACTCGAAGCTGCCGGTGATGGCAAAGCTTTTGCCAAAAAATCGGGACATTGGCTGCGGCGCGCTCTGCGCTTCGGCAAGGGTCAAGCCCAGGGTGGATAAATTTTTTAAAAGGCAAAGATTTGCTGCGTCGTGGAAAAACCGAAAAATGCTGGCTGCGACAATTTCACCGATGCCATCGCAGTGGCGCAGTGCTTCTTCATCCGCTGCGGCAATGGCGTGCAGTGTGTGCCAATGATGGAGAAGTAGCTTGGCAGTTTGGGCACCCACGTGGGGAATGCCAAGGCCGTGCAACAGGCGCCATGGCGGCTGGCCCTTGCTGGCTGCGATGGCAGCCAGTAAGTTTTTTGCGGATCGGGGACCCATCCCCGGCAGTTGGGCTAAAACTGCTTCGTCGAGGGAATAGATATCGGTAAAATTGCGGACCAAACCCCGCTCCATGAGCTGGCCAATGCGGGCTGGACCGAGGGTGGCTATGTCCATGGCCGTTTTTGCAGCAAAGTGTTCCAGTCGCCGCGCCAGCTGGGGAGGACAGTTGGAATTGAGGCAGCGGCGTGCCACCTCACCTTCGATGCGCACTAGCCGTGCGCCGCAGGCCGGACAATTGGCAGGAAAAACATAGGGTACGGCATCCACAGGACGTCGTTCCATGGCAACGCCCACGACGGCTGGAATCACCTCGCCAGCCTTTTCCAAAAAAACCGTGTCGCCGATGCGCAGATCTTTCCTGGCAATGTCATCCCCATTGTGCAGGGTGGCACTGCCGATGAGCGATCCTGCCAGGGAAACCGGAGTCAGCACGGCAACCGGCGTGACAATTCCCGTCCTTCCCACCCGCAGCTGGATGTTTTCCAAAACCGTGGTGGCCCGCTTTGGGGCAAATTTGTAGGCAATTGCCCAGCGGGGAGCCGAACTTTGTGCCCCCAGCGTTGTCCGCAGCGTTCTATCATTTACCTTGACCACCGCACCGTCCGTTCCAAAGGCACGGCGCGTCCGTTCGACATTCAAAAATTCAATGTGCCGCCATATTTCGTCAAAAAATTTTGCCAAAAATCCGTCGTTTGTGGGAAACCCCAAGCGGCGTAAGGTTTGCAGCACATCCCACTGGGTGGAAACAGCTGCGCCAACGATGTCGTAGGCAAGGAAGCGAAGTCGTCGCCGTGCCGCCTGCCTGGGATCCAGCAGCTTCAAACTGCCGGCTGCCAAATTGCGCGCGTTGGCGTAGGGCTCATCGCCCGCCTCTTCCCGCTCCGCATTCAGCGCCAAAAAGTCCTGCTCCGCAAGGTAGATTTCCCCCCTTACCTCGCCTTCTTGCAAAAAGATTTTTTTGGGAATTTCGGCCACGGTTTGCACATTTGCCGTAACGTCGTCCCCTTCGATGCCATTTCCCCTGGTCAGGGCATGAAAAAGTGAGCCATTGTGGTAGGTGATGGCCAGGGCAACGCCGTCAATTTTTGGTTCCACAATGAATTCCACCGGCCCACCGGCAGCCTGTTCCACGCGTTCCACGAAATGGTGCAGCTCATCCCTGCCATAGGTGTTGTTTAGGCTGAGCATTGGCTCGCCGTGGGCCACTTTTCTAAAACGGTCCACGCGGTCATCGCCCACCTTCACGGCGGACGTAGGGAATAAATTGGTCTGGCGCAGTTCTTCGTACCGCATCCGCAGCTGGTCATAGGCGAAGTCGGAAATGGTGGGCCGCGCCTCACGGTGGTAGCGGTGGTCATGTTCCGCGATTTCCCTGGCCAGGCGGTGCAGCTCTTCTTCCGGTTCCGATGGCGGCGGCATGGGGCCATTCTTGCCCAATCCATTATTTTGGTAAATGCTTTTTCCAGACAGTGTCGTCAATAATTGTCAATGAGCCTTGGCCTAAAAATTTCTAACCCCAAAAAGACAGCAAGCTAGTTGCACGTGGAGCGGTGCTGAGCATTTTTTTCTTGCAATTTTAGCGCGTGGTTGTTTGAGGCAGGCCATGGACCCCAGAAAAATAATCCAAATTTTACACCGTAAAGCCAGTCCACATAAAAATTTTATGACGAATCTCGGGAAACTTGCAAGAGATATAGAAATGCAAGCATCCAAAACTGATCTGTTGATCTGGTGCAAGATGCTAGAGTAAAAATTTCCGGGAAGGGGTTATGAGATATGCGAAATTTTCATTGTAAGCATAATGATGGCATGTGTCCCGTATTTGACGCTTTTTTTATTACACAGCGCCTGGAGGGACATGTCTCACTCCAATGCCTGTGAGAACGCACCGCAACTTCCAAAGATTTTAGGTCGTGACGGCGAATGCGGACCAAATTGTATTGAAGGCAATGACACGCCAGTTTCGGATGAAATTCGAGATCTGATACAGGCTGTTTTTTCCAAAAAAACAGGCGAGATTCAGTACCCAATCGATGCCACACACCTTATTCCCATGAGCACGGGTTGGTTGTTGCCATTCCCAAGATCCGCCGTAACCAGCGCTTCGCATTCTTCGTCATCACAAGATCTCTGTTCATCCATCTCGTTGGACGAATTCCTTTTATAGATATTTGCTGGAATCAAAATGACAAAAGACTAGAAGAGTACGGGAAGTTTAAGCGCAAACACGGACAGCTGAAATCTTTACAACCACAATCGCGATCGCGTGAACCATTTTCAAACAAAACTTTGAAGGCGCAGCCTGCTGGATAGTACGAACATGGAAGCACGCGAATCGTAGCACCGGGCGGAGCGTGGGCTGGACGTCGACTGGCACGCGGGACATTGCACCGTACGGATTCTAGGGGAAGGATAACTCCGTTGGAAAAGTTGTGCCTTGAAACCCGCATGGGCCGCTTTAAATCGATGCACGAAGTGTGAGAAAAACCGGTCAGCGCAACAAAGGTGTTATATGGATTTAAGATACACATCTTGTGTGGTGAAATCGGCAAAAAGACGGCGAATGTTTGCTTTTCAATAATCCATGGGTTTGAGATCTTCCGATGAATGCAAAAAGGAATATGTGTACACAATTGACTGTGACTGTCCCAGTCCACTTACAATCCCACTCGCTCCACGAGATGTTTCTTGCACGGATTGACCCATTAGCTGTTTATAATACTTGTTTTCATCATATTTAGCTCGTTTTCTCTCACGCTCACGCTCTTTTGCTAACATACTCTTATGATATGAGTTAAGAAGGGTAGAAGTTAAACTTTCTGGCATTCCCAACAATTGCATATATCGGTTGTCGCTGTCACATTCGTCCGTCGAAGGGTTCATATCTATGCCAATACGGCAAGACTTAACCAGATCCTTAGCCTGGCTGTTACTTAAATCCCGCAACAATGAATCAAATTCTTCGTTATCCAGCCCCTTTAAAACGTTTCTAAGCCGGTCTCCGCCTTCATTATGCAGCTGGAGTACAAGTCGATCAAGTTCTGAATCTGCTGGCACATTTGGATTGATCCGATCACCCGAGACCTGGGTCAGCAAATTTGGATCGGTTGGATCTGTCCAATCGCCCGGGTGATCCTGAGACAAAGTATTTGCAAGCGAAGAAGTTATCCCCAACAGACAGCGGATTAACCATGGACCATGATAGTGCACAGTTCATAAAAAACAAGAAAAATTTTCCGCAGTCTGGATGGGATGTGTGAAAAATTGCAATTGGGGCAATTTTTTTGTGGCCGATACACGGACCGTGCCAGCTTTTTTTGAAAGAACCGTTGACTCACCATCCCGCGGATCTAGAAATGATGCGCGGTCATGTTGGGGATTGGAAGCATTTTGCGGCGTTTTTCCGGCCGACATCATCGCAAATTTTGGAAACGCTGTGAGCCACTGCTAAAAAAAATTCATCGCTGGGACGATGCCTATGGCGCGTTGTCCGATGCTGCGTTGGCTGAAAAGACCGGCGAGTTTCGCAGCAGGCTGGCGGCCGGTGCAACGCTCAATGACCTGCTACCCGAGGCATTTGCCGTAGCCATGAATGCGGCACGCAGGCTTTGTGGAAAAAAATTTACCGTCTGTGGCGAAGAAATGGAATGGCAGATGGTGCCCTACGATGTGCAGCTGATGGGCGGCATCGCCCTGCATTTTTGCAAAATTGCCGAAATGGCCACCGGTGAGGGAAAAACCCTTGTTGCAACCCTACCTCTCTATCTCAATGCACTGGACGGAAAAAATTGCCAGCTGGTGACGGTCAATGATTACCTGGCTCGCCGCGACGCCGAGTGGATGGGCAAATTGTTTCAACTGCTCGGCTTGACGGTGGGATGCATCCAGAACGGCATGGACAATGCGGCGCGAAAATTGGCCTACGGCTGTGACATTACCTATGGCACGGCGGCGGAGTTTGGCTTTGACTACCTGAGGGACAATGGATTGGCCCATTCGGCCGATGAGCAGGTGCAGCGGGGGCATCACTACTGCATCGTGGATGAGATCGATTCTGTGCTCATCGACGAGGCGCGCACGCCGCTGATCATTTCCGGACCGGTCGATGAGGAGCGGCGGACACCGTACCAGGAATTAAATGCGGCGGTGGAAAATTTGACCCTGGCCCAGCTGCACCTGTGCAACCGTCTTGTGGCCGAGGCCAAAGATCTATTGGAGAAGGATAGGGAGGCGGCGGTAAAAAAGCTCTACGCCGTCCACCTGGGCATGCCAAAGCACCGTCAATTGCTCAAATTGCTGGAATCTAGTGCGTTGGGTAAGCAGCTCGAACGGCTGGACGGGGAAATGAACAGTGAAATGCGGCGGGAGGAACGGTTCCAATTGAAGGAATCGCTCTATTTTACCGTCGACGAACGGCAGAATGCGATTGACCTTACCGAACTTGGCCGGCAAACGCTCTACCCCAGCGACCCAGATGCGTTTGTCTTGCCGGATCTTGTCAGCATCCATGCGGACATTGACCGCGATCCAGCCAAGGATCCCGTTGAGCGGCAGCGGGAAAAGATTCGCAGGTCGGCCGAGGCCGACGCCATCGGCGAACGCATCCACTGCATCGGCCAGCTCATTCGGGCCCATACTCTCTACGAGCGGGATCAGCACTACATTGTCCACGAAGGGCAGGTGGTGATCGTGGACTCCAATACGGGCCGGGCCATGGTGGGTCGGCGCTGGAGCGATGGGCTGCACCAGGCAATTGAGGCAAAGGAGCGCCTGGCCATTCGGGGAGAAAACCGCACCTATGCCACCATCACCATTCAAAACTATTTTCGGCTCTATGGGCGATTGGCCGGCATGACGGGCACGGCGGAGACCGAAGCCCAGGAATTTTACGACATCTACCACCTTTCCGTCGTGGTGATCCCTCCCAATCGGCCATGTCGACGGCTGGATGCCAACGATGAAATCTACAAAACCAGGCGGGAAAAGTACGCCGCCGTGCTGCGGGACATCGAGGAAGCCCACGGCCGTGGCCAGCCAATTCTGGTGGGAACGACGGCGGTTGAAACGTCGGAATTGCTGGCAAAAATGCTGCAGGCAAAGCATCTTCCCCACACCGTTCTCAATGCCAAGTTCCACGAGGCGGAGGCGCGGATCATTGCCCAGGCTGGAGGAATTGGCGCCGTCACGATTGCAACCAACATGGCTGGCCGTGGGACCGACATCCGCCTGGCCGACGGGGTGGCCGCCCTTGGCGGCTTGAAGGTTCTGGGAACGGAACGGCACGAATCCAGGCGCATCGATCGACAGCTGCGCGGCCGCTGCGCTCGCCAGGGGGATCCCGGATCGTCCAAGTTCTATGTTTCCCTGGAGGACGATCTCATGCGGCTATTTGCCAGCCGTGGACCAATTGCGGCGCTCCTGGATCGCACATTTCACGAAGGAGATGTGCTGGCCCATCCCATGCTGAACCGTTCCATTGCCAATGCCCAGCGGCGTGTGGAGCAGCAAAACTATGCTCTGCGCAAGCGCCTCCTCGAATACGACGACGTGCTCAACGTGCAGCGGGAAATTATCTACGGCATGCGCAACGAGGTGCTGCGGACGGAAAATCCTCGCACACTTTTGGAAGAATTTGTTCGAGATCACCTGCAAACCTTGCTGCGCAGCGTTGCGGATGGGACCAGTTCGCTGGATGATGCGCTGGCACAGCTGGCCGTAACATTTCCGATTGCCATCGAGCGAAGCACGCTGGAGCCGCTGTCGCTGGATGGCCGGGTAGATGCCATGCTGGACCGCATCCGCCAGGCCTACCGCATGAAGGAATTGCTGGAAAATCCCGATGACCTGCGGCACCTGGAACGCTTTCTTCTCCTGCTTGCCATCGACCGCCACTGGCAGGGACATCTCACCGCAATGGATGACCTGCGGCGCGGTGTCAACCTGCGCAGCTATGCCCAAAAAAATCCACTATTTGAGTACAAGGCGGAGGCATTTTGCCAATTTGAACAGCTCCTTGCCGCGGTGCGGCGGGAGGTGGCCAATGGTCTATTCCGCTCGGCAAGTAGTTTCCAAACTTTTCAATCCTTGCTGGAAAAAATTGGCCATGCGAAGGGTGGCGGTGTGGCCACACCCACACCACAGGAATCGGCGGCTCCGGCTCGGCAGGTGGGACGCAACGACGTTTGTCCGTGCGGCAGTGGAAAAAAATACAAAAAATGCTGCGGAACAAAGCAGCAAACGACCGTTGTTCGGCGAACGTAGATCTCCATCCGGCCGTCATTCGTTGTTTGGTGGCTAGGCGCGTGGCAGGACGATGCGGCCGAGCGGTTGGATGGTAATTTCTTCGGTAAGTTCCTGGTGGGATAGAACGGGCAGGTCGTAGAGGTCCAATTCGATCAGCTTGCGCACGTAGCGTCGGATGTCCATGGACGTGAGCAGCACCGGCTTTTGCGACAAACGTTCCAGGTCACCCACCTCCTGGCGAATGCCGCGCAAAATGCGCTTGGCCATGTCCGGTTCGAGGGCCAGGTAGGATCCGGCCGATGTTTGGCGAATCGCCTTGCGGATGGTATCTTCGATGGTGGGATCCAGCAGGTAGGCCGCCAAAATGTTTTGGCCACCGCTGAATTTGTAGCTGATGTAGCGCTTCATTGTTGTGCGCACGTAGTCGGCCAGCAGCACCGGTTCCTTTTCCTTCTGTCCCCAGTCGATGAGCGCCTGCAAAATCGCCTTCAAATTGCGGATGGAAATTTCTTCCTGCACCAGTCGCTGCAGCACCTCGGTGATCTTTTGCACCGGCAGCACGCGCATGACTTCCCGCACAATTTCCGGTGAACTTTTTTCAAATTGTTCCGTCAAAAATCGCGTTTCCTGCAGTCCAATAAAATCTCCGGCGTAGCGTTTTAGGACAAAGGAAAGATGGTAGGTAAAAATTTCCGGCGTGCGAAGAAATTTGATGCCGGTCCGCTCCAGCTGTGGAATGTACTTTTCCGCCACCCACAGCGTCTGGATGTGCGGCAAAAATGGCGTTTCTTCCTGGAAAGGAATGCCCAGCATTTGAAGACTTTCCTTCGCCTCGCGTACGATTACGGAGCCAGGAACCAACTTGCCCTGGGAAATGGGAACTTCTTGCAGCAGAATTTGGTAGCTGCCGGACGTCAAGTTTTCATTAAAACGCAGATGAATTCCGGGAAATGGCACGCCCAGGTCATGGTACAGCGCCCTGCGCACCTGCATCAGCTGTTCGTTGAGCGTCTCTGCCTCGATGGATGATTCAATGGACGATGCCACGTCCAGCATGAGGGGAACGGTGACGGAGAATGGCTCTTCCGACTCCTCGGTTTTTTCCGGCGTAGCTGACTGCACATCGCCCTTGACGCCCGGCTTGGCCGACTTCTTTTTTCGCTGCTTTCCCGTTTTGCCAGCCGTGCCGCTCAAAAATGTGCGGCCGGCAACGAAGATGGTCACGCCAAGGCCCACGAAGGGAACTTTTGGAAAGCCGGGCAGCATGGCAAAGAGCAGGGCAATGGAACCTGCCAGCATCATGGCCTTCGGCTGGTTAAAGATCTGGTTAAAAACTTCCTTGCCCAGCGGCATCTTGTCCTCGGAGGAAACGCGGGTGACGATGATGCCGGCGGTGATGGAAATCATGATGGCAGGAATTTGGGAAACGAGCCCGTCGCCGATGGTTAGGATGGAGTACACCTTGAGGGCCTTGTCCATGGGCATGCCCTTTTGGCTGACGCCGATGATGAGGCCGGCTATGATGTTGATGGCTGTGATGATCAAGCTGCAGATGGCATCCCCCTTGACGAACTTCATCGCCCCATCCATTGCGCCGTAGAGCTGGTTTTCCTTTTCCAGATTCGACCTGCGCCTTTTTCCCTCCTCCACGTCGATGGTCCCGGCCCGCATGTCGGCGTCGATCGACATCTGTTTGCCGGGCATGGCATCAAGGGTGAAGCGGGCACCCACCTCTGCCACGCGCTCCGAGCCCTTGGTGATGACAAGGAAATTGACGATGATGATGATGAGAAAGATCACGGCACCGACGACGAAGTTTCCTCCAACGACGAAGTTTCCAAACGTAAAAATAATTTCTCCGGCACTGGCGTGGAGCAGGATCATTCGCGTTGTGGAAATGCTGAGCGCCATGCGGAATAGTGTGGTGAACAGGAGTAGGCTGGGAAATGTGGAAAAAGCTAGGACGCCGGATATGTAGAGCGACATCATGAGCATGATCATGGAAATGGTGAGATTTGTTGCGATGAGCAGATCCACCACGCCCTCGGAGAGGGGCACAATCATGAGCGCCAGGACAAGGATGATTAGCCCGGCCAGGAGAATGTCACTGACCCGGTTAACCTTTAAAATTCCGCTCTCAATCCGATCCGACAAGCTCACGATTTAGTTCCTTCCTGGCAATGAATCTTAGAATGCGGCGAATAAAGCCGTCGTCGTCGTTGTAGGCCGGCCCGGCGGATCGCCGTCGGCGTCGCGCCGTGCCATCCGCCGATGTCCTGGCGACGGTGGCAGCGCGGTGGTTCAGCCGCGCATTCCGTGCCCTTTCCGTGGCAGACCGCACGATGAGGGATAGCCTGGTCGGCTGCAGCTTTGCCCGCCGCCGCTCCACGGCCAAAAAATGTTCAAGATCTAGCCGTGCATCGTCCCTACGACCCATGTGCCACAGCACATTGCCCCGCAGCAAAAGATAGGCACTGCGCTCTTTCAGCGCAAATGGAATGTTCCCCAATTCGTCCAAATGGTGCAGTGCCACGGCGTACTGTCCGGTCCTGGCCAGGCAATAGGCATAGGTGAGCGACAGAATGGGCCGCCTGGCCGACAGTTCCACGAGCACGGCATACACCGTGCGAGCCGCATCCACCTTTCCGTACTGGAGATAGAGGTACCCCAATAGTTCCAAAAACTCGCGATCGCTCCCCCTCACACCTCATCCAATCAAAATTGTGAGCCGATATTGCTCCAGCAACTCGTTCCGACCAGTTTCCTCCGCCAGCTGGGATTCCAACTCAGTTAGCAGCGCTTCCAATTCCGCCTCTTCCTTTTCATTTTTTTTTGCCAATCCCCGGCGCAGGGATTTTCGCAGCGAATTGAGCCGGCTGTGAAAGTTGACCGGCACGAGCATGGCCCGATCCTTCACATCCGGCCGCAGGGCATCCAAAAGAATGGATTCAAATGATGTCATGTCAACGATCGCATCCAGCCGCTGTTCCATGCGGCCAACGCTCGGCCGAATTTCCGTGGTGGATGGCAGCCCAGCCCGCCGTGGCTGCCCGCGGTTTGTGGTAATTTTCACAAGCCCAATGTTGAAGGAATAGATGGCAGGATCCACCGGCTTGATGGGAGGGGAACGTCTTTGCTGGGGCTGTTGATTGTTCATGGCTGTTTTCACCCATGCAGCATGCGGATCATGGTCTGTAAAATTTGTGCCAATGCAACGGCCATGGCATCGGCGTGCATGTGGGCTGCATCCAAATTGATGAGAAATCCCACCCGGCTACCTCCATCGGACACGCAATGGATGGGATGTCCCACCACCCTGGCCGGTTCACAGAGCTGCAATCCATGCAGCAGCGTTGCAACGGATGGACGGTCCATGGGAAAAAGGACGTAGATGCTGGCACAGGTGTTGCGGGACGCGTCGATAAAAAGCTCGCATGCTCCTCCTTCTAAACTGGCTCTGGCAACTCCATGTTCGTCCTGTGCCAGATCTTGCAGGGAGTGGCGCCGTGCGAATACCTCTAACTCGTCCCCCCACATGTCCAAAGATAGTTTGGCCTTTGAAGTGGCCGCTGTCAATTGCTTTTTGGGTTGACGGCCCCATGACCCTGGCCGAAACTGCCGCAACATGATGGATCGGGATGACATGGAATTGCGTAGGCAGCTGGTGGATGCGCTGCAGACCGTTGCCCTCGCCCTGAATCAGCCACCGGAGATCAATGAAGACCTGCTCAACCCCGCCCTACCCAGGGCGATTATTGTGGAACGCCATGGGCGAAGATTTTGTCACCACGCCCTTCCGTCAAAGTATGAAAATCTACGCGACGTCAGTGTGCGCTACCTTGCAACGCTGACGCCCCAGGAAGCGGACCTCGCCTTTTGGCTCCATGGAGAAATGCTCAAGCGTCTCACGCTGCGGAGCAGATATCCGGAGGTGCAGCGGGCTGTGGCAATTTTTTTTAATAAAATTTCCATCGGCGTCCTTCACCGACACATGGAGGAACGTGCGGCCAAATTCTGCTCCGACGTGCTTGCATTTGCCTGGGAAGAGGTTCGCAGGTGTGGCATAGCAGCATTGCTGGACGATGCCGCACCCCGCATGGTATTTTTAAAAAATTGTGTAGGGGATTTTGCCTGCTACGGTCTTAATTCCAGGCATAGGGAAGTGCGAGAGGCAGGATTGGTGCTGCTGGAGTCATTGGAACCGCATGAATTGACAGAAATTGTGCAGCTTTTTCTCAAAATTGTGGAAACAATGTTCTACAAGGGCGCTCCCATGTATTTCCTGCTATCACCGGGCCATCCGCGCACGTGCCGCATGGATGAAGGCCAGCGGAAACGTTGGCATGAACTGGTGAGCACTGCCAAGGTCACGGCCAACGATTGGAAGCGATTGCAACTTCCAACCGACGAAGAACTCATCGCCGGCGGGCAACTTTCCAAAAAATTATCCGATGAAGCAGCTGCGGCGTAGCGCATTCCAGTATGGCATTCGCGATAAAACTTAAAAAAGTTGCTTCTTTTCAAAAATTTGCCAGACGCATATTCATATGAAGAATGCAATCTGCGAATTTATGGCAAATTCTGGTCATCAAAATTTGGTGACTAGGATTTGCCTAGTAGCCGCGGCCACGGCCTTTTTCATGGGCGTATTGACGATAACACTTCTCTGCAAGGCCTTTATTGCATAAACCTTTGGCCCATGGCTCCTTGTGGGCATCTGTGCGTGCATGGCCATTGCCGGCCCGATTGCCATGTTCATTGTCCAACGCCTAGGAAAGACTATTCCAGTCGATGATGGCAGCACGCTATTCGAGGAGAACGCTAAAATTTGGATCAACAAGCTTTTTGACCGCACACTCTTTCCGGACAATATGCCAATAGACGATGCCATGACAATCATTTGTGCAGAGCAAAACATCGACACAAATGCCAAAATTGATGCAAAAATAGAACTTAAAAAATTCATTTGTGATATTTCGATCATACGTCTAGCGAACAGAAGCAAAGCAATAACGCTGGGAGATTTTCGAGGGAGCAGGGTGTGTCGTTTTTACGCGGAGGAAGATTTACCGCTATCCAACGATTCTTTACTGCTCATTGTCGCAATTATGGGACAGATGGGAAATGGAGTCCTTTGCATCAAACCAGGGCCAATGGAAAAAACGGGCCTTGCACTGTCCCCATGTGAACATTTTGTCTATGCACAGCTCCAAATGCAGCACTCTGGATTGCAAAAAAACGCCCATTGGCTAGCCTTCGACCTTGGAACACAGACCAGCCTTTCGCCAGGAAACCAAGATAGTCCTCGTCTAGCAACAAAAACTAGTCGCAGGTGTGTTCATTTGGGTTTTACAGGGAATTGGTAGGCTTTGGGGCGCAGTCGAGATGGTTTTTTTGCAAAATCCACACTGCAATCGATGAAAAAGGGACGCCGCTTGCCCGTACAATGACAGTTGGCCAAAAACCAGGCTACTGTCAGGTAGATACGTCAGATAGATACAATCATCAAAGAAATTTCATGCACAGAGCCTATCGCTGACTGCGGCTATCCCTTTTAATTTTCGTCCTGAACATTTTCTAAAACTCGTCCCCGCCTAAGAAATGGGATACGGTCAAAGATGCGGGTCTGCAGTGCATCCACATGGAGATAGATGACCGGCGTCAGGAACAGAGTAATCACCTGGGCAAAGAGCAGCCCACCCACCACGACCAGCCCCAGCGGCCTGCGGGATGCCCCATCCGTGCCCCATCCCAGCGCGATTGGCAGGACGCCCATCACCGTGGACAGGGTTGTCATGAGAATTGGCCTAAATCGCTGCAGGGCAGCTGCTCGGACCGCTTCGCGGGGCGAAGCATTGCCCAGCTGCTGCCGTAGGGCAAAGTCCACCACCATGATGCCATTTTTTTCCACCAATCCAAGCAGCATGAAAAGACCGATGTAGGCATAGAGCGAAAGTTCTTGGTGAAAAAGAAACAGCGTGGCCAGTCCTCCGAGGGCGGCGACTGGGAGCGCAGCCAAGACTGTCAACGGGTGGGCATAGCTTTCGTAGAGAATGCCGAGTATCACGTAGGTGATGAAAATCGCAGCAAAAATTAGCACGGTGAGGCTGCGGAAGGTTGAGGAAAATGTCTGCGCCTCGCCCTGGAATGCCCCCTGCACGCCCGGTGGAAGAATTTCCTGCGCCAGACGCTGCACATGGTCCACCACATCCCCAAGCGAGACACCCGGTTGAATGTCGAAGAAAATTGTGGCAGAAGGAAAGTTGTTGGTGTGGTTCACAACAAGTGGCCCAACCGCTCTATGCGGGCTGGAAACCGTAGCAGCGTGCACCAATTCTCCATCTTGGCCGGAAAAATACAGCCGATCCAGACAGTCCGCGCCCTCCCTAAACCTTTCTCCGACGGCCAGTATGACTTGGTACTGCTGGGTGGGAGCCTTGATGCGGTAGATATAATTTTCAGCATAGGCACTCTGAATCTGGCCGGCCAGGTGGGTCACGCTGGTGCCTTTGAGGGCAATTTGCTCCCTGTCCATGGCAATCCGAACCTCCGGATTGCTCAGGAAAAGATCGGACGATGCGGAGCTTAGGGCTGGGTAGATGCGCAGCCGCTGGAGAAGAAGCTGGGCGGCGGCATAGACTTGCTGCGGTTCCACCCCGGAAACCGTATAGGAGTATTTTCCCTGGTTCGAACCGCGGGTACTGGTTTGAATCTGCAGGGCTGGAATGGGGCGCATGACAACCATGGCGCCTGGAATGCGGCACAATTCCCCCATCAGCTGGCGATTGACCGTGGCAATATCTTCCCGTTCGGACGGTGGCTTGAGGAAGACCATTAGCATGCCCTGATTGGAAGGGAACCAGGAAAAGCCACTTATGCTGGCGGCGATGCGCACGGAAGGATGTCGATGCACGATGGCATCAATTTGATCCTGATACAGTCGCATGTGGCGGGGCGAGGTTCCTTCTTGGGCGATAAACATACCCTGCAGCGCACAGCTATCTCCGACGGGAAGAAAGCTTTTGGGAAGGTGGGAAAATGTCCAAATTGTTCCAACCAGGCAAAGGATCCACAGGGCCATGGAAATCCAGCTGCGGTTGAGAAAGAAATCCAAGCTGCGGCCATAGGCGCGCAAAAACAATTCTTCCAGCCGCAGGGCCGCGGCCTCCAATCGCGTGTGCCGTTCCCGGCTACGACCTTTGAGCATGGTGGCACACATGAGCGGAGTAACCGTTAGAGAAACAACACCCGATGCTATGGTGGCGATTACGATGACCAGGGCAAACTCGTGGAAAACCCGGCCGATTTGGCCACCGAGGAACAGCAGCGGGATAAAGATGCAGGCAAGGGACAGCGTCATGGATACGATCGTTGTGCTGATTTCCCGCGCCCCACCGATCGAGGCCTGTTCCGGATCTTCTCCTTTGCGCTGCATCCGGCGCACCATGTTTTCCAAAAAGACGATCGCATCGTCCACCAGAAAGCCAACGGAGAGTGTCATGGCCATGAGCGAAAGATTGTCCAGGGTGAACCCCAAAAAGTGCATGGCAATGAACAGGATCAGCAAGGATAGCGGCAAGGCAACCAGCGGAATGATTGTGTCCCGCAGTCGGCCAAGGAAGAGAAAAATGACCACAGCAACCAGGCCAAAGGCAATGAACACCGTTTCCTCAACATCCCGAATGGAGGACATGATGTTGACAGAATAGTCATAGACTGGTGTCAAAAAGACGGAGTCGGGAATTTGCCGGCGAATTTCAGGGATCAAGGTGCGCAACTGCTTGGCAACGGTTACCGTATTTGCTCCGGCGGCCCTGCTCACGGCCAGCATGACCTCGTTGTGATGGCCTTCCATCCCTCTTAGCCAAAAAGAATTGTGAAAATAGGGAACTTCCAATCCTTCGCCGCAGCTTGCCACATCCCGCAGGTAAACCGGCGCACCGTCCACCTGGCCGATGATGATGGAAGCATAGTCCTCCGCCTGCAACAGCTGCCCTTCCGGACAGACCACCCAGGACCGGTCCTCGCCCCGCAGCACACCTCCGCTGACAGTTGTCGTGGCACCGCAGACGCGTTGGGACACATCGTCCAATGTGAGGCCGCGGGCCGACAGTCTATCTGGATCCACTTCAATGCGCACGGCCCGTTTGACACCATACACCTCTGTCTTGGACACGCCGGAGATGACATTGAAACGCTGGGCAACGTAGTTGGAAGCATAGTCATAGAGCTGGCCCTTTGTGAGCGTGGTGCTGGAAAGGGCCATGTAATAAATAGGATGGCTGTTGGGGTCGGACTTTTCGTAGGTTGGGGCCGATGGCATGTCCGATGGCAGGCTGCCCATGGACCGTTGGATGGCCGCCTGCACATCCATGGCAGCTGCCTCCACATCCCGCTCCAGCGCAAACTGCAGCGTGATGAATGTCTGGCCGGTCATACTCTGGGAAGTGGCCAATTCCAGACCCTGGATTTTTAAAAATTCCTTTTCCAGTGGCGTTGCCACGTTGGATGCCATGGACTCCGGATCCATTCCTGGAAAGCTGGCCGACACCCGAATTACGGGATAGTCCACGCTGGGGAGGTCGCTCACCGGGAGGCCAATGTAGGCAACTAGGCCGAACACGACAACGGTGAGGGCCAGAAGAATGGTCATCACCGGTCGGCGGATGAATGGCTCGGAAATACTTTTCATGGAACTTTACCTTGCCCCGTCTGCGCCTGGAGCTATCAGCACCCGTGTCCGCGGCGCCAGAAGAAACTGGCCTTCCGTCACCACCCGATCCCCTGCCCGCAGACCTTGCAGGAAGATCACATCTCGGCCATGGCTCTGGCCAATCACAACCGGGCGTAGCTCGGCCAGGCCATTTTCGGACACAACAAAGACAAAAGATCCGCCATCGCCCGTGCCAACGGCAATCTCCGGCGCCAGGATGGCATCTTCAATGTGGGTCAGCAGAACCCGTACCCGCACGGACTCACCGGGCCAGAACCGTCCATCACCATTGGCCATGGTGGCCCGCAGATGTACGGTGCCGGAACGGGCATTGACCTGGTTGTCAACGGCTTCGAGGCGGGCGGGAACGCACAGCGATGCATCGGCCATGGACCGCACCTCGCAGTCCAGGCCACCATTTTCTCGAAAATGGTGATAAAGTGTGGGGAAAACGGTCTCGGCTACGAAAAAATCAACGGTGAGCGGATCCAGCTGGCGAATGGTGACCAGCGGGCTGCCGCCACCGCCAGCTCCGGCACCTGATACCACGTTGCCAAGATTGGTTTGGCCATAGCCGGCCTGTCCTGCGATTGGTGAGTGGATGGAGCAAAATTCCAGCTGCAGTTCCGCCTGCTGCAAGGCACCTCTAGCCGATTCCACCTTGGCCACATCTCGTTCCACGGCCGCCTGGAGGGCATCATAGTCCTGCTGTGAAATGTGGCCACAGGGCACGAGTGGCTGGGAACGTTCCAGGTGCAGGCGGTCGATGGCAAGCCCGGCCTCCGCCTCGCGAAGCTGTCCTCTGGCCTGCATGACCTGCGCCTCGTAGGGTCGGGCATCGATGGAAAATAGCAGTTGGCCACGCTGCACCGCCGAACCTGCCTGAAAATGTTCTCCAACGAGCTGGCCACCCACCTGGGACTGAATGTCCACTTCGCTGGCCGCGGAACAGGTCCCAATTGCGTCCACATAGATGGGAACGCGCTTCGCCGTTGCCACCGCAACCTGCACCGGCACAACCCGTTCACCGGCGGAAGACGTCGCCGGCCGGCACCCTGCCGCTGCCAGTGCACACAGAGGAACTGCAAGGAGGAATGGGATGGATCGTTTCATGGCAGTTGGTTCCAAAAAAAGCATTATTATTGGCCAATGCAGTGGAGATCGGCACCGGCGTAGGCAAGGGATGCCAGGGACAGGGAATAGCGGCATTCCGCTGCTACGAAACTTTCCCTGGCAGAGGCGAAGCGGCTCTGGGCGCCCAGCAATTCATGAAAAGGGCACAGCCCGCCCCGATAGGCAATTTCGCAGGCATGGAAGGATTCATCCGCCGCCGCCACCAAGCCCTTTGCCGACTCCAGTTGGCGAACGGCTGCTCCGTGGTCCTGGTAGGCCGTCCAGACCTCTCCCGCCGCCTTCAGCTCGGCGGTTTTTAGGTTTGCCCGGGCAATGGCCACATCTTCCCGCCGTTCCAGGGCAATGGCCGTGCGCTCCATGCCGGAAAATAGATCCCAGCTAAGACCAATGGCAGCCGTGGCAGTTTTTGCCGTTCCAACGCCGCCGGTGTGCAGTCGGTCGGCGGACAATGTGGTAACCAGCCGTGGATAGAGGGCTCTCTGTGCCGCCCGCTCTCCGAATCTTGCTCCACCCAGCTGGGCTCGCAAAGCCAACAGATCCGGCCGGCACCGTAGTGCGCGGTCCAGCATGGCCTCCACGTCCTCCATCGCGCCAACATTTTCCGGAAGACGGCTACGGCGGATGCGGAATTTGGAAGAAACCCGCACGCCCACCACCTCGGCCAACACGGCCCTACCCTGCTCAACCTTTGCCCGCGCCTCCTCCCAGGCATGGCGCGCCTGCAGCATCGCAGCCCGCGCCTGCAGACAATTTTGACGATTCTCCAGTCCCGCCTGGAAGCGACTCTCCGCCAATGCCAACAATTCTTCCGCCTCGCGCAGTCCAGCCAGACGCGCCTCAACGGTTGCTTCGGCCGCATTTAGGGAAAAATAGGCGCTTTGCACCTGAAAAAGCAAGGTTTGCAGCGCCCGGCTGTGGGCAAAATTTGCCGCCTGTAGTTGGCATTGCGCCATCTTTGCCGTGGCAAGGTCGGAGCCAAAGGAAAACAGGCGCCAAGTAATTTCCAGCGACGGCATGGCGGATGCGGTCGCATGACCGTGCTGTCCCAGTCCATCCTTCCATTCCCTGGAAGTTGCGCAGGATAGGTCGGCGTGGGGCAGCATCGGAGCGATGGCGGCACGGCCACGCGCAGCGGCGGCACGCGCCCCATGCCACAGCCGGCATACCTCTGGATTGTTGTCAAATGCCATGTCCACCAGCAGAGCCAGGTCCAAATCAACCTGGCCAACCAGGGCCGCAGATCCAACGGCCGGAAGTGGATCATCGCCGTCGACCGCCGCCGTGGCACCACCGCTCCATGGAGTTTGTGGATTCGGCGCAGTATTCCAATGGCCGCGCCATCCCATGCTGGAGCAGCCGGCAACGGGAAGGGCAAAAAAAATTAGGACAGTGACCGGCCGCATGAAAACAAAACCCAATTTCAATCAATTTGACGCTGTTTTTGACAATATGTCAAGCAAAATTTGCGGCCGACCACGCCACCATCGATGGCAAATTCTGCTAATTTTTTTCGGTGGCAAGGTTGTGCGCAAGCCGGCTGCGGAGAATGGTTGCATAGGAGTTCCATTCTTTTTGCCTAAGTCGTCGGCCCGTGTTATTTAGATGCAATCGACGCCGCAGGGCAACGACGGGTAGATGGACGGTTTTTGGCAAAAGATCCTGGAGAGATAGCAGCCAGGCGACCGTCTCTCCGCTTGGCAGCGTTTCGGAAAAGTGGCCGACCCGGTCGACCGTGCTACGGCGCAGCAGCGTGCAGCCGGTCAGCATTCCAAAGTATGGCTCTGGCCTGGGAAGAATTTTGGTCCGCTCATCCGGAGCTAGTTCGGGAGAAATGAAATCCTCGGCCATTGCCATGGCGACCTGCAGATCATTGTCGGCCGAAAATGCGGCGTAGAGGTTCGTAAGTGCGGATGGTTCCAGCACGTCGTCGGCATCCAAAAATAGAATCAGTTCACCGCTGGCATTGTCCAAGGCCAGGTTTCTAGCGGCGGCAGTTCCCCTATGCGGCCGGCGTAGCACGGAACAACCAAGCTTTTCGGCAACCGTGGCCGTGTCATCTGATGAACCATCGTCCACGACCAAAATTTCCAGCGCAATTGGTCCGCATTGCTTTTGATTGTGTACGCTGCGAACTGCTTCGCCGATGTGGCGCGCCGCATTGAATGCGGGGATCAAAATGGATACGGTTGCTTGGGTTGTGGTGAAATCTGGCCGAAAATTTGGAAGTGGCATGGAGTAATTGTAAAAAAAATTCCACCCTTGGCAAGCCGCCCCAACTAAAATCTGCCCATGGCGACGTAAACTTCAATAGTCGACAGACCTTGCCAATCCATCGCCGTCCATGCCATGCTAAACAGCATGGCCATGGATGGAAATGCGGAATGCGGTACGATGGACGGGGATGGCGCGCGGGGCGATCCACCCTGCCTGACAATTTTTGTTCCATTTTTCAACGACGAACCATTTTTGGAACGGTCCCTGGCAAGCGCCGTTGGCCAAACTTTGCGCAACATCGAAGTTCTTTGCGTGGACGACGCTTCGACCGATGGCTCGGTTGCCATTGCCGCCGCATTTGCTCAAAAAGATGGCCGCGTACGCATTCTGCGCAATGGCACAAACCAGGGAATCAATCGGGTGCGGTGCCGGGGGGTTCGCGAGGCGCGGGGAGAATTTTTTCTGGCACTGGACAGCGACGATGCGCTGGAGGTCGACATTGCGGAGGTGGCCGTTGGTCTGGCCATGGAGTCGGGTGCCGACGTTGTGGAATTCCGCAAATATGTTTACGGCAAAAGTTCGCGCATTCTTCATACCTGCGAAGATGGCATGCCCACCGACGTTGCCTTTCCCCGGCCTCTCAATCGTTTGCTGCGCCGGCCGCTGTTGGAGGGCAATACGCCGCGATTGATACGCCGTAGCACCTACCTGGCCGCACTCGACCTATTGGGGCAGGATTTTTGTTGCGCACGCGTTGACCTGGCCGAAGATCTTGCCCATGGCATAGCCGTCTACCGGCTGGCCCGCAGCGGTCTATGGACAAAAAAAATTGGCTATCACTACCACCGCCGTGACGGCAGCCTGACCTGCTGCGATGCGCAAACTTTGCCATCGGCACTGGCGGCCAAATTTTCCTGTCACATGCGCGCCATCCGCCGCGCCATGGAACTGCTCAATGGTCGGCAACGGGCCTACTTTCTTCGGCACGTTCAACGATCTGTGGGCAAAGAACTTGATTTTTTGCACACCTGGCTCACGCCGGATACCTACGCGGTGCTGCTGGCGCCCTACTGCCAGGGAGATTATTTTGGCAAATTTTTTTCATTTGGCTCACTGCTCAGGTCGTTGCAGCCGGAACTGTTCCCAGTCGGCTGGAAAGAGTGAGAACCTTCCGGCAGACCATCCGATTTTTTTGTTCCACGACGGGTACGCCGCACGGCCCTGGGCCGCTTGCCATTGGATTGCGGTCCATCCATTGCCGCGGCCGATCCGGAAGCTGCGGCACCATCGCCGTTGCCGCGCACGATCCCGTAGACGGCGGATCCGTCAACGGTTTCCTTTTCCAAAAGAATCGTTGCCAATGCGGCAACCGCCGCTGCCCGCTCCGTTAAAATCTTTTTTGCCCTCTCGTACTGTTCCAGCACCACCCTGCGCACCTCATCGTCGATATTTTGGGCCGTCCGTTCGCCATAGTTTTGATTTCTGGTAATTTCCCGGCCGAGAAAAATGTGGTCGGCATTTTCTCCAAAAGCAATGGGACCGAGTTCGCCCATGCCCCAGTCGCAGACCATGTGCCGTGCCAGCCGCGTTGCAGTCTTGATGTCACCCTCGGCGCCGCTGGAAATTTCTCGCAAAAATAGTTCCTCTGCAATGCGGCCTCCCATGGAGCAGCAAATTTGGTTGAGCACATGGTGGCGTGAATGGTTCAATATGTCCTTGGTTGGCATGAACATTGTACTGCCCAGGCTACGGCCGCGGGGAATGATGGTTACCTTGTGCACCGGCATCAGGCCATCGTCGACAATAACCTGCACCACCGCATGGCCAGCCTCGTGGTAGGCCACCACCCGTTTATCGGACTCATCCATGAGCTTTTTTCGTTCCCGGCCGTAGGCAACCTTTTCCCGTGCCTCATCCAAATCGACCGGATCCACCAGGTTCTTGTTCCGCCGTGCCGCCAGCAGGGCGCCCTCGTTCAGTAGATTTTCCAAATCTGCCCCTGAAAACCCGGGCGTGTTGCGGGCAACGACCTGCAGGTCAACGGCATCGGAAAGTTTTACCTTTTTGCCATGCACCCGCAAAACTTCCTCCCGTCCATGCAGGTCCGGCAGATCGATCGTGATCTGACGGTCGAAGCGGCCGGGGCGCAGCAGGGCGCTGTCCAGCACGTCCGGCCGGTTGGTTGCGGCCACCAAAATGACCCCTTCCCGACCATCAAAACCATCCATTTCCACCAAAATAGAATTCAGCGTCTGTTCCCGCTCGTCATTGCCACCGCCCAGTCCGGCACCGCGCTGCCGTCCAACGGCGTCAATTTCATCGATAAAAATGATGCATGGGGCATGCTTGCGGCCCTGTTCGAAGAGATCGCGCACCCTGGCAGCGCCGACGCCGACGAACATTTCGACAAAGTCCGACCCGCTGATGCTAAAAAATGGCACGCCCGCTTCACCGGCAACTGCTTTTGCCAGAAGCGTTTTTCCCGTCCCCGGCGGACCAACCAGAAGGCAACCCTTGGGGATGCGTCCACCGATGTCGCGGAATTTTTGCGGGTTTTTTAAAAACTCCACAATTTCCTCCACCTCTTCCTTGGCTTCGTCGCAGCCGGCCACGTCCTGGAACAGCACCTTGGGCATGTCCGCCGTGTGGAGCTTGGCCTTGCTTTTGGCAAATGTCATGGCTCCCTTGCCGGCGTTGCGCACCTGGCGGGCAAAAAAAACGTAGAGCAGGCCAAGGATGAGAAGGAATGGAACGATGCTCAGCGCCAAATCGGTGAGAAATGTGCTGCCCGGCCGTTCCCGCAACGGTGCAGCATCCATGAGCGCATTGAATCTGGCATCGGTGAGCCTGCCCTCGGCGCGAAAGTCTAGGAGCAGCCCACCACCTTCCTCCGCCTGGGCCCGGCCATTTACCCTATACCACTGCGGGCCGCGGGCCGGCATGGATCGAATTTCACCGGCCATGACACGGCCGGCCGCCGCCGCATCCAGAACCCGTGCCATTGGCCAATCCACCGCCATGGCAACCGGTGCGGATGGGGTGATGCGAACCCAGGCCGCCAGCAGGGAAAGTATGAGGACGGCCCAGATGGCAAAAACTTTTGGATGAAGGTTTCCCAACGGCCGGGACTGCTTCTTCTTCATGGCGGCGACGACGTTCACCTAGGACGGAGCCGGCAAGAAGTCAATCGCCGACGGTTGAAATTTTGCCAGCCGTGGGCGGCATCCATTTTTTTCTTGTCTCGATGGCTGAATGCGTGCATTGTATTTCACAATGGATGCTTCATTGTCAATATCAAAGCCGGTTGGCAACTATGAGAGCAGCATGCGCAGCGATTTGAAGGAAAATGAAGCCCTATTAAAGCCGCTGCTCGCCGCCCCTGACAAGGCTGGCTTTGCCACGATTTCCGGCGACAAATCATCGGACGAATTTCGCAAACGATTTGCCGAAAACATTGCGGCCAATCAAGAGGGGATGGGTGAGGGAGTTGGTACGCTTGTGGCAAAGAATACGATGGCACTTGGGAACGAGTTGGCCAAGGAGCGGAGCAATTGCAGGACTCTTAGGCAATGACGAAGGTTGTTTGGAAGACATTTTCATTCCCATGAGAAGCAGGTGATGGATCATTCCGCTGCGGCATCGTTGACCGTTGAGCGAATGGCCGGGGCGTGCCTGGAGGATACACAATCCCCACCTCGGGCCGTAACGGACTGCATGGAAATATTTCAACTTAAAAAAGATGAATCAGTAAAATTTAGCGGTGCACCCTACCGTGCACGGGTGTTGTACTGGCTCTTGCCGGACCGGAACCCGTTGCTGCGCGTGCTATTCTTTTCCATTTGCTGGCTGCTGGCGATGTTTACTTCCGCATCGACCATTTGCAACTATTTGCTGGGCGATGACCGCACGGGCAGGCGGGCAAATCTACGAAAAATAGGCGACTGGGCCAGGGAAATGAAACAGGATCAGCCTAATTCAAATGAGTATGGACAGCTGATTCAAATTTGCGACATGGTCGAGCGTGGGGAATGTACGGTCGGCCAAGCCATGCTGGCGCAGCAACCAGCAAAACAGACCATTGGCGCAGCTCTGGCGTGGGTGGATAGGCTACCGGAGGAGGTGCTTTCAGCCTACCTTGCCATCTTTGCCACGCTTTCTAGAGAAGACCGCATGGCTGCAGTGTCAACCACGCTGTTCCAGTGCGGCGGTGACAATTGCCTCAATACCGTTTGGACAGTGTTCGATTGGCCTGGCCATGCATTGTTCGTTGAACAACTTAGATTGTTGTCACTGGAGGATCGCTGGACGGTGCTGTGCTCGACGCAGGAGGAAAGGATGTCGATAGTGCCGGTGGCTGGCATCTTCCTTCCTAGGGACCAGCAACTTACGTCGCTGACCCTGGTCGCTCCTAATTTGGCAAAGGTAGCAGAAAAGCAAATGTCGGAAGAAGAGTTTTACGGTTGTATCCGAGGAGGATGGACCTCGGAGGACAATCCAATGCAGGAATTTGCCGATCTGCTGGGCCTTCATGGGGCGGAATCGTTAAAAAAATTTGTGCAAAAATTTTTCGAATTAAAACCCATGGAATGGACGGACAAACCTGGCAAAGGCTACCGCGTCCATCCCACAACGTTGGCAACATTCAACTTTTTCTTCCAAAAACTTTGGGAAAAGCACGTTCCCGGCGAAGCCTACACGGAACTTAAATTTTGCCAGGAATGAGTCGCTGGTTTCCATTCCCTTTACACCATTCCCCATGCCGTTGCCTTGTGCCGTGCACCCTGCGCCGCCCTGTCCTTTTACCGCCCGCCGTGCCATCGGCATCGGGGCGCCATGCGGTCACCCTCCAGCCAAATTTGGCAGCATCGCCAGCGTGCCCATCTCCAAAAAAATGCTACTCCCCTCCGCCAATTGCTTTTACAAACTTATGGCGTAGAGTTGCATAGCCTCCTGTGGCAGGATCAAAGTAGGACAGCTGGAACGGGGGCGGAACGGCGGCCCCACCGGTTGGAATTAGGGTGTAGTGAAAGGCAACGGTGGCGCGATGGCCCAGACTATCTTCCAGGTGGATGGATTTTCGCGTCCCGCCCAGTCGCCAATTGCCATCGATTGCCAGATTGGGGGGAGGGATGGTTGGCAGGTTTCCCGCACCCCGCACGGGAAATATGACCTCGACCGTGCCATTTTCGTCCATTTTTCGAATTTCTGGTGTTAGCAGGGAAAATTGGCCAATTGCACCGCAGAAACCGGCCGGCCGTCCATCCTCCGGCAGCGGAATGACTTCAATTTCCTGCTGCTCCGATAGGACTGTGATCGGCATCCATTCCGGCGATGCCTGAAACAATGTCTTCCATCCCTGGCCTGCTCCCCCACCAATGAGATTCGGCGGCAATGTTTCAACGGATAGGCCGATCACAAATGCCAGTGGCAAATTTCCTTCCCGCCGTGCCGTGACGAGTGTGCGCCAGCGCAGCTGTTCCGGACTTGGTCCGGACTTTTCCCGCACCATTGCTCCGATGAGCGGATCGGCCGGGCTGCCCAGGGCAAATCCGTCCCCAATTTTCAGCGGGTGGCTTCCCTGGATGCGAAAGCGCAGACCATCCGGTACGGTCAGGGCAAGTTCCATGGGAATCACCTCGCCCGCGTACACCCGGTCCGGCACGTGGAGCAAAACGAGACGAATCTGCCCCAGCAGTTGCCGTGTCCCACTTCCAATAGCCGCCGCCGGTGGTGGCGCAGCGCGGTGTACGGCAACAACGGCCGTCGGCAGGGGCAGCAATTCCCCTTCAACGGAAATAACGGCCGGATCGAGGGAAAGCGTTCCCGTGCGGGAAGGGGTTGCCAAGTAGGTAAACGTGCTGGCCACTCCACCATCCTGTTCCACGCGGTGCACCGCACCCATGCGGCGCAGCACCATGCCATCGGCCACAAGCTCCGGTGCCACCACGTTCCTTGAACGGGAATGCACCTCCACCGTCAACAAGGTTGTGCTGCCAAGGCTGGTCTCCGCAGGATCAAAGCTGGCCGTCACCGAAACACCCCGGCAGATCGACGCCGCGCACGCGCATAGCCCAAATGCAATTCCCAAAAATCGCCCACACCCCACCACGGCGCCACCCTGTCGCGTGGTTCGGCCATGGCAATCCTTTTTACGACGATTAGGGCGCTGCCATAATGGTCACGGTGCGACCATCGCCGATGATTTGCATCCGCCGCATGCACCATTCCCCGTTGGAATTTTGGGCAATACTGCGCAGGCGTAGGCGGCGGAAAAGCAGCCGATTCGCATCGCGCAATTCCCAGCAAAGAGGGTAGTAAAATTTTGCATCCAACCAAACTCGCACGGTCCAACCATTTGTGGCCGTCGCCGTAAAGCGCTGGGCCGTGCGGCCAAGTGCCGTTCCAGGACCTTCGTAGCAAACATCCGGCCAGCGAAAAAATGGGCAGAATAGGTCAAACGGAGCCAGCGGCAGATCGGCGTCGATCGGTTGCAGCGGATCCATCGTTGAAGTTATTGATATTGTTCTGCCGCAAAATGTTAGCAAAAAACCATCGCCCGCTGCGGCAATGCAAACCGGCGTGCCATCGACGGTCACGCGTACTGTCTCGCCGGCCTCGGCCACCAGCTCCGCGCCGCGGCGAAAAAATTCCTCGGCTGCCCTGGGTGAAAGCATGTCGCTCCCATCCCTCAGCGAAGCTCCATCCAACGGCAACAAGAGCAAAAAAATGCCGGCCAGTGGCAAAAAAAAGCGGCCCACGGCAATGACCTACTCCACCACCTCTGCCACGTCCCACGGAGACGGTGTGCCATCCGCCGCCGGACGGCTGGCAGCCCTGTGGATGTGCAGCAGGGACAGGACGAGGGCAAGGACAAAAAATGCGACAATTACCCGCGCCGTTCCCCTGGCCAGCACATCGCCCGCGCCACCGCCGAGGGCAGATTCCAGAGCACTGCCTCCCAGCGCACCGCCCATGCCAGCACCTTCCCCGGGCCGCTGCATCAGGATGAGGAGCAGGAGTAGGCCGCAGACGATGGCGAGCGCAAGAGAAAGGGAAAGAATCAAAAATAACACCATCCGTGCCAGAGGCTGGCAGAATTACCGGCCTAGGCAAGTGTTTTTCGCGGATTGCGGGAGGCAAATTTTTTTAAAACCGTGGGCCATTGCCGCCACATGACTATGATGACGATGATGATGGCAACGATGGGGATAGCCGCACCGCGCCGTGCCGTGCCAGCCAATCGCCCACCTCGGCACGGGCCACCCGTTCCACTGCGCCGCTGGCCATGGACCGCACCGTAACAAAATCGCCGGCCACCTCCTCCACGCCGATGGACAGGGCAAAGGCAGCGCCGGAGCGGTCAGCACGACCCATTTGCCGGGCCAGCGATCGATTGTCGGCCAGGTCCCAGAGCACGGATAAATCTTTTTTTCGCAGCCCATGGACCAGTGCCAGTCCGGCCTGGCGCACGGCATCTTCCATGAGAACAAATGCAATCGGCTGCTGCGATGTGTCCGAAATGAGGCCCTTTTCCACCAAAAGATTGGCCAATGTCACGTCGCCAATTGCAAAGCCGGTTGCGGCCAGTGGGGTGCCGGATAGTTTTTCTACCAGGTCATCGTAGCGACCTCCTCCGGCCAGTGCCCGTCCCTTTTCACCCCTTTCAAATGCTTCAAATACAAAGCCGGTGTAGTAGGCCAGTCCACGAACAACGGTCATGTCGACGGCCACATGGGCCGAAAATCCAGCCGATGCAACGCACTCCAGCAATCTATCCCAGTCGGTCAGTCGTTTTTCCGTTGCTTCCCGCAGCGACGTTGAGCTAAAAAATTTACGCAGATCATCGGTGCCGTTGCAGGAGCGGAGGGCGGCAATTCCGGCCCAAAGTTGGGCAACATTGCCGTGAAAAATTTCTCCCAGCTTTTTTTTCGTTTCTTCTTCTCCTTCCCGTTCCACCTTGTCGATGGCGGACAGGACCTGGCCAATCGCCGAATCGGCCAGCCCAAAGCTGCCAAGGAAAAGAGACCACAGTTGGCGGTCACTGACGCGCAGGTAAAAATCATTCACCGTAAGGCCAAATTCTTCCAAAATTGACAGGAGCAGTACGACGAGCTCACCGTCGGCAGCGGCATCTTCCTCGCCCAGCAGGTCGGCGTTCATTTGGTAGAATGACCGCAGCCGCCCCTTTTGCGGCCGTTCGTAGCGAAATGCCTCCCCCACATTGCTCCAGCGAATTGGCCGCCGCAGCCCGGCGGCGCGAGCCCCCACCATGCGGGCCAGCGTTGGCGTCATTTCCGGCCGCAGTGCCACGGCCCTGCCACCCCGGTCGGCGAAGTGGAACAGCTGGGAGGCAATTTCTGGGCCGGATTTGTCGGTGAATAGTTCCAGCGGCTCCAGCGTCGGTCCGTCAAATTCCTCAAAGCCAAACCGGCGCACAACCCGGCGAAATGTTGCAAAAATCGCGTTGCGCAGGGCACACTCCGGAGGATAGAACTCGCGAAATCCTGGCAGGGCCGGGCGCATGGTCGGGACGGTGCCAACTGGCCAAATCTTGTCAACGGCGTTTTGTCAAAAAGCTGCGCCCAGCTGGCGTAAGTACCCAGCCGCCGGCCTGCCGTTGGCAAAAAATTGGACAGTTGGCACAGCGGCCACGGATGGCCATGCGCCGCACGTAGCCACCCCGCTCCAGCCACAGCAGAGCCGCCTCCACGCCATCCCGTTCCACCCGCAGCAGCTGGGCAATGGCGCCCGGGCCGCGGCAGGGATTTTTTTCAATTGTCTCCAAAAGATCGCGGAACCACATGGCTAGGTCCAGAATTCATAAGTCGAAATAAAATAGGCAAATGCAGGCAAGGCAGATAGAAAAAATGTGTGAGTGCAACAATCGTAGCGCATGGCAATGCGTTGCCAATCTTTTAACTTTGCAAACATGTTTTCAATTTTGTGTCGCTTTCGGCATAGCGTTTCTGGCCAAGGCCGAAGATGAGACCATCGATGCCGATCAGATGGTTGAATAAAAAACGATAAAAAATTTTTTTGAAAAATCTGCATCTCCCGATGGCTGAGGATATAGAAAAAATTTTTTATGGCCGTGGCTTTTTGATGGCGTGGATCACTTCCCCCCACTAGACATGCTTTTCATGGACTGCCTGGGAAATTGTGAAGATTGTGCCGACCTTGCCCGGTGCGGTGAGTGCCTTTCTCCAAAAGAGCTGGCTGCGTTGAGGGAGGCGGCGCGGGTGAGCCGTTTGCTGGTGTTGGACATGGTGGAAGCGGCCGGCTCTGGCCATCTGGCAATGGCACTTGATTGCGCTGAAATTGGGGCCATACTTTTTGGAAAACTTCTCCGCTGCGATGGTACCCTTCCCAGCTGGCTGGATCGGGACAGATTCGTCCTATCCGCCGGCCATGCCAGTGCATTTCTCTACGCCTGGCTGCACCTTGCCGGCTTTCCCATGGCCCGGGAAGATTTGCAAAAATTTCGCCGCTGCGAGGCCACTGCCGGCCATCCTGGCCACGATCCACGGCGTGGCGTGGAAATTACGGCCGGTCCACTCGGCCAGGGCATTGCCAATGCGGTTGGCCTGGCGCTGGCTCGAAAATTGTTGGGGTCACGGCTGGAGGAGGATGCTGACCTATTGAAAGGTCGTATCATCTGCCTGGCCGGCGATGGCTGCATTCAGGAAGGTGTTGCATTGGAAGCGCTTGTCCTTGCTGGCCTGTGGCGACTGGACAACATCATTCTCATCTATGATTGCAACGGCATCACGCTGGATGGTCCATCCCTTGCGAGCAATGCGGTGGATTCTGCGGCCCTGTTGGACGCCATCGGCTGGCAGGTTCAGGTTGTGGATGGCCACGATTTGGACGCGCTGGGCGGGGCACTGGAACGGGCACGGATGCTGCCGATGGGCTTGCCCCAAGCCATCGTTGCGCGGACGGTTGCCGGCATGGGCGTACCAGCCATCGAGGGCAGTCCGCGGGCCCACGGCTGCCCAATTGTGGGCGAGGAATGGGCCAGGGCACGGCAAGCATTGCGGGGAGGAAGAAAGTTTTTTGTCCCGGCGGCAATCCGCCGCCATTTTGCCGCAATTTCCCAGCTCCGCGACCGAGAGCGCCGTTCCTGGCAGGACCTATTCCGCGAGGCACTGGACCGTCGACCGGCCGTAGCCCAGCTGCTTGGCAGGGAAAAGTGCCTGGACCAATGGCTGCGCTCGACGTTTCCAAAAATTGGAGACGAGGGCAAAATGGTGGACCTGCGCAGCGTATCATCCTCCGTTCTACGTGCCGTGGATGAAAAAACCGGCCGGCTGGTTTCCCTTAGCGCCGATCTGTTCCATTCCACAAAAACTGCCATCGGCGATGGAAAACAGTTCGCCATTGACGGCATGGATGCTCGCAACGTGCAGTGCGGTATTCGCGAGCATGCCATGGGGGCCATGGCCAATGGCATCGCCTACGATGGCATATTTCGCCCCATTGTTTCCACATTTCTCGTATTTTCTGACTATCTACGGCCGGCCATGCGCATCGCCGCAATGGAAGGATTGCCGATTATCTATGTATTTACCCACGACTCCATTGCCATTGGCCAGGATGGTGCCACCCACCAGCCGGTGGAAATGTTGCCATCCCTGCGGGCCATTCCCGGCCTGGACGTGGTGCGGCCGGCGGATGGTGAAGAGGTGGTGGGTGCCTACGCACTGGCACTGGCCAACGTTGCCCGACCAACCGCAATTATTCTTCCGCGACAGGAACTTCCAACCAGCTGCGACGGACCCGACGCCGCACGGCGGGATGGCGTGGCACTTGGAGCCTACGTGGTGAAAAAGGAACAGCTTCCCCTGCAGGCGGTGCTGCTGGCAACCGGCAGCGAACTGCACCTGGCCATGGAGGTGGCAAATTTCTATCCCAGCTGTCGGGTCGTTTCCTTCCCCTGCCTGGAAGCATTTGCACGGCAAACAGTGGAATGGCAGGAATCCGTTCTTCCAAAAACCTGCCGCCGTCGCCTGTCCATTGAAGCAGCTGGACCGATGCCGTGGCTGCGCCATGTGGCCGAAGAAAATGCAATTTCCATCGGCGAATTTGGCGAATGTGCCGATGGCAAGGAGCTATTGGCGCGCCGTGGTTTTTCCGTTGCCGCGATTCGCCACCGCTTGGAAAATTTGCTGGCAACGGCATCATCCTAGGATTGGCCGTGCGCATCACAGGAGGCATGGCCAGAGGAACGCGGCTGCTGTGCCCAACACGTCACCATCTGCGGCCGACGACCGATGCCCTGCGCCAGGCAATCTTTTCGGCGCTGGGCGCAGCCGTTGCAGGATCCACATTCGTTGATCTGTTTGCCGGAACCGGTAGCTATGGTCTTGAGGCGGTCAGCAGGGGGGCGGCATTGGGAGATTTTGTAGAAATTTCTCCCAGTGCAGTTGCCACGATCCGTTCCAATCTGGACCAGGTTGCCAAAGGATCGACCATAATGGCTGCCGCTGACTTTTCCATCCATCGGGCCGATGCCCTGCACTGGTGCAAAAATTTTGCGGCAATTGACCTATTTTTTTTCGACCCACCCTATGAAATGCTGCCGTTGCCCGCCGCACCCTGCCGCAAGTTGATCAACCGCATCGCAGCATCCATGCACCCATCGGCACAGCTGGTGGTGGAATGGCCGCATGGCCTGGATTTTGATCCGCCGCCGCCTCTGCAAATTTTGCACACCGTTGGCCGGCGGCGGGGCCGTGGCTCGCCCACGGCCCACATCCTTGGCCATTCCTCCACCTACCATGCCATGCCCGGTGCAAAATCCATCCCAATTATGGGAAAAGACGCTTTACGCCACAACTCCAACCCCTAGCTTCGCCCAATGGCGAATGGTTCCAATGCGGGCGGTGGTGACGATTCACTGCAGCAGTTGAAAAGGCTATTGTCGAACTATGCCACCGGCCTGGAACGAAGCCGCGGCCTCGACGCCGCACCGGATCGTTTTCACTACGTGGTTGCCAAGGCCGTCAGCCAGCTCATCGGCGATGGCGAAATTGGGCCCTGGATTGAAAAAAATGTGGCAGCAGCCAAGGCCATGACACCGTCCGAGTTCGACGCCTACGTTGAAGCCATCGAGCAGGAGCATGGTATTGTGCTCGTGGATGAAATTGATCGCTGGATGGAAAGGGGAAAAGCACTGCTATCCAAGCATGTTTCCAAAAAAGATGTGGCAGAAAAAATTCTTCGCACCATGCTGCTCCGCCACGGAGACGGCGATGGGGACCTTGAACCAGAGGCTGGCAACGAAACGGCCGCCGATGCTGCCGCCGCCGGCGAAGATGGGAGCGGCCGCCCTGCAGCTACGGGACGTGGCAATGGCGAAAAAAAGATGGGCAGCGGCACACGGCGTCCGGCAACGGCGCCGGCCCCGACCGTCATGGCGGACATTGTTTTTGACATTCCAAAACCTATCGAGCCACAGCCAGAAGAAGATGACGGTGATGGAAATTCCTGGTGGGAACAGGAGGATGAATCCTAAATTGGCCGCCATCGTCCTGAGCATTTGCGGTTGGCAGTTTTTTTCATTGCTGCCGCATTTATTTCTTGCATAGAATCATGGGAAAGAATAAAATTTTACACAGTGCCCCACAGTGCCCCACAGTGCCCCACAGTGTCAATTCTCGTGCCAGTGCACAACGGCGAACGGTTCCTGGCCAGGGCCATCGACAGCGCCCTGCGCCAGACCCTGCACAGCATTGAAATTATTTGCGTGGATGACGGTTCTACGGACAAAACGCCGCAGATTTTACGGCGCTACGCCGCCCAGGATCCTCGCATTCATACGATAACTTTGCCAAAAAATCAGGGAACTCTCCATGCGAGGGTGACAGCGGCGCAGGCAGCGGTTGGACAGTTTATTTTGTCATTGGATGCGGATGATATGTTGAAGCCGCACATTGCCCTACGGGCATCTACCACGGCCATTGCCACTGGGGCGGACATGGTGGCATTCACCATGCTGGAGCGCCCATGTGGATCACTGCTTCTACGACCCCTTTTGTGGGCCAGTCCTCGGCAAGAAATGCTGGGAAAAATTATTCATCAGCCGCGCCTTATGGCATTGGCGGCCTATGGCCGCATGTGCAATAGTACGATCTGCAACTGCCTCATCGCACGGAGCGTATTGCTTGCCGCTGTTGGAGAGATTCCAGATGCCTTGCGGCAACGGCGAATAATCTATGGCGAAGATACCATACTATGCCTTCTCTGCCTAAAACATGCCCGCTCGTATACGGCCATCGCGGATGCTGGCTATTGCTATTTGCGGCACGCAGCTTCGGTTACCGGCGGCTGGCCCTGCAATCTATCAAAATTTTTACAAAAAATAAATGACGATGTGCTCTTGGCACGCACCGTCCAGGAACTGATTCCTGCCAATTTGCAGTCCGCGCTAATGCGCATGCTGCTGGGTGGCATGTCCAACCGTTTTTTTGAAAATAGTCTGAAAAACGAACAAAATCTTACGGCACTCGCCCATGCGCTAGACGCGATGGATCGGGCATATTACAAACCGCAGTGGAGAGAAATTTTTCTAGCTTCCTTGTGCCGGACATGCTTTTTAAGAAAAAATCCGCCTAGAAGGTGCCGCATTCCTTTGCTCAAGTGGCTGAAGGGAGCGGTGATGGCATGTCTTTGCGCTCCATTGGCCCTGTGGAGGTCGTCGGAACATTGAATCGGCGCATGTCACGGGGAAGGAACGGGCGTAGGCCGTGCCAACAAGTTGCGACTGCCGCTCGTTTAAAAATTTGCGTAGGCAAATTTACCAAAAATTTTTTCACGTCTTCGCCACTTTGCTGCAGCCCAGGCGGCAGCTGCGGCCGGGCAATGAAAAAATTTTCTGTCCAATGTTGACAGCCCGCCGGGCGGCCGGAAAACTCATCCGTGCGCGGGTCTCGCTGCTCACTCTCGAGAACTCCGGGATTCGCGCTCGTGCTATTTCTGGGATTCCTTGTCTTCGCAGGTTCGATGCTCGCAGCGGGGGAAGCGTTTTTGCGCAGCTTGGAACGGCGGGCTGGTCGAGAACTTTTGCGCGATCTGGCCAGGCAAAATGCCATGGCGGCAATGGAAATGGCCCTGGATGTGCTGCAATCCGCCGTACGGAATGGGACCTACGTTACGGCAAGCGCTGCCAATGGGGTGTTGGCCGAGCGCAATGGCAGCTGGACTGGCGTCTGGCGCGTAGAAGGCGGAAAAACTGCAAAATTTGACCGGTGGCTGGTGTCGGCAGATCCTAATCGGGTGCAGGATCCTGGCCTGCCTATGGCAACCGTGACCGACGGAATTGCCCTCCTCCGCGACCTTGGGTCGGACGAACTTTGCCCCCTGCTAAGGATTGTGGAAAATGGCCGTTGCCGTGGCCACTACGCTTTTTGGATCGACGATGAAAATGCCAAAATATGGCCGGCTGCAATGGCCGCAAACTCTTCCACGGCCGATCGGCCAGCCACCGTCCTACGGCGCATGTTTTCTGGTCAGGACTTGCCATGGCCGGAGGATGGGTTGCCAACCTTGCCAATTCCAAAAAAACTTCGCCGCTCTGTGACCGATGCAAGCTGGGGCGTGCTGCAAAACACGGCGGGAGAACTTTTATTGGACATCGCTGCCAAGCTGCGGGACGGACAATTTTTGGAAAATGAGCCACTTTTCCCAAAAATTGCCGACCTTCCCCCTCCTCCCAGCTTTGCCATCCTGGCTGCCCACATTCGCCAACAGCCAACCGGTGGCTACGTGGATGCCGTTCCAGGCGGGCCCTACATTCGCCAAAAATACCCAGGCCAGCGACAAATTGCTTCGGCCACCGAAGGAACAATGCAGCGCATGGCCGGCGTGCACCCTGTCCTCTGCGGCCATTGGCTAACCGTTGCGGCGGAACGGATGCCCGGTGCAGTACGCCTTACCCTTGTGCCACAGTTTGCCCTGTGGAACCCACTGGCCGTGGGAATTCGGCCCCACACATTTTCCCTGGAACTGCGCACCATGGAATCTGCGGACCGTTCCCACCCACCCTACCTGCCACGGCTCATTGTCCGCTCCCAGCAGTTTCCGCAGGGGAAGGTGGTTGCGCTGGGCGACGGTGAGACGGGTACAATTTTTTACGGAACCTGCACCGCCGGATGGGAACCGGGTGAGGTAAAAATTTTTTCTCCAAAATCTTGGCAAACTGCCCATACGTCCGGCGAAGGAGCCATGGCAGGTCCACTGGCCGATGACAGCCGTGGCAATGGTGGCTGGGAAGTAATTCTTCCCATGGCGGGAGATGGCCAGGTCGAGGTGGAACGGCTCTGGTCGCCACTGTCCCCCCATTCCCGGTGGGATGGCCTCACGCTGCGGCTCTGGATCGGAGAAACCTGTGTCCAGGAGGTGGCAGATTTTGTCGACGACGGCCCATCCCACCGTTGGCAGGTTGCCACAGGGCAGCGCCTTGCCATTTTCCGCCTCTCCGCCGTGCTGCGCGCCGGAACTGGCATGGCAGGAGATTGCCGCTGGCTGGCAAATTACAACCCGCGCGCTCCGCAAATTCGCCGCAGTGCCTTTGAACATTTTTCCATTGCCGGTGTGCCGGCCGGACTATTCCACCGCCACTTTGCCCCGTGGCGCACGGAATTTACGGATTTGCCAAATTCCGACGGACCTTCGCCGAAGTTTTTTGGAAGCCATTCCGGACGGGCCATCGTTTTTGACTTTCCCAGCACCATCACCAGCCTTGCGCTGCTAGGCCAGATCGTACCAACGCCATTTTCCTACCATCCGGCCGTGGCAGTTGGCAATTCCTGGGCTTCACCGCTCGTACCACGGGACAGTACCCATTGCCTTGCGCCGCCAATCGGCGGGCAGGACATGGAATATTTTTGCCAAGAATGCCGGATGGACTATTCGTACCTGCTCAACGCGGCGCTCTATGATCACTACTTTGTGGCAGCTGCCGGACAGAGCTCCATCCCTTGCCGGGGAGAAACGGAAGTTTCGGTCTTTGAAAAAGATCGCAGCGAAAGAATGATGCGGGCTGGCATGTTCAATGTCAATGGTTCAAGCGTTGGCGCATGGAAGTTGTTGCTGCGAGCCCTTCCCTATGATGCCGGACGGCGTGTCTATTATTTGGAACGCTTTCCCGGCCAGCGATTTTTGCCAGATTTTTACCAATCCGCACCAACTTTTTCCGCCGAAGAATTGGATCGTCTGGCCGAATGCATCACCTTTGAAATACTGCGCCGTGGCCCATTTGCCAGCCTGTCCAGTTTTGTTAACCGCAGCCTGGGCGACCCATCCGATCCGAACACACGCTGTGGAGCGCTGCAGGCTGCCATCGAAGCGGCCCAGCTACGCCATTTTCCAAATATTCCAGCCGACGATGGCCGTGGCCGTGCATGGTTCGACGAAGCAGCGGCGGCTGGCGATGCCAATGTCGGCGTGCCGGGCGACCTGACCCAGGCGGATTTGCTGCATTTTTTTGGAAATTTTTTGGCCGTGCGGGGCGACACATTCCGCATCCGCAGCTATGGTGATGGCATGGAGCGATGGAATGGGAACAAAACAATTTCTGCCGTTGCAGAGGCTCTCGTGCGTCGATTGCCGGATGGTTCGCTGGAATTAATTTATTTTCATTGGATTGAACCTGGCTATGTTTCTTTCTCGCCATTTAATAATTTTCCAGTAGCAATTGCAGACGGTGAGCATACCTAATCAGTCTACTTTAAGGATAGGTAGATTTCCGGATTGCCAGGACGTGGAAGGCAAGGCCACCATTCCCAACCAACCGCCAGCGGCTAGGGGACCAATGGAACTGCGCACCGTTGCCATTGCCGGATTATTGTTTGTGGGCATGTTCATTGTATCGCCATTGCTGCTCCTTGCCTCACTGGTTTGCATGGTCATTTTCCGGGACATCGGCGGAGCAAGGGTGCCATTCTGCTTTATGTGGGAATTGTGCTTTGGCCACGACAAGCACCTCACACAGCTGAAGGCATTGTGCACCCAGCTGTCAGCAAGTTGGCCACACAGCGAACTGGCGGCCGCCATTTTGCAGGCTACATCCTTCAATGAAGCCATTTCCATCCCAGACGCTGGCCATGGCTCAATTTTTCACGAAATCATGGCGCATGGGGATGTAAAAATGCGATCGGCCGCACTGTCACTGCTGCAAACTCTGCCACGACAGGATCGCGCCCAACTTTTGCTGCGGCAAAATGGCAGTGCACAGACCCTACTCTACTGCCTATGCAATAAAAATGAAAAATTGGAGCTCGAAATTGTCGAGCAGGTCACATCCTTGCTTACTTCGCTGCCGGCGGACCGCGTCCAAGAACTTTTTTGCACGCCAACCATCCACGGCGACTGCCTGCTTCACAGTCTTTTTAGGCACATGGAGGACCGGGAGGCGCTGCAATTTTTGAAGGATTTGCCATCCCTGATGGGGAAAAATTTTTGCACCGTCCTGCTGTGCCGTGACAACCTACGCTGCACCATTTTTCACCACTGTTTTTTGCACGCCAGCCGTGAAATGCGGTTGCAGGGTGTGAAACTGCTGAAAATTTTTGTGGATAGGTATAATTCTAATAAACAACTGCGGGATAGTTCTAATGAACAGCTGCGGGACGTTTTTTTGGGGGAAAATTCTTTGAGCAAAATGGTTGCGAGCATCTACATCGAAGATTCAGACGACGAAATTGCGCAACAAATTTTGGCAATTTTGCAAAAGCTGCCGCAGGAGATACGGCAAACCACGGACCAGCTGTTGGCAAACCAACTGCCACGGCCGCAATAGGGGGAGCGGCCATCCATCCGTGCCGGGAAAATTTTTTTTGGCAAATGCCGGTTGCCATCGTCAACCCGTCCACGGCCGGAAACGGGGATGGTCAAAACGATTTTCCTTGCCTTTGGCCATAGATTTTCCTAGCCAAGGTGTGGCAAGATGCAGCCATGGTGAGCTTGGACCGGGTCGAACAAAATAAATCCTGTAAGATTTGTGCCCTTAGCGGCCAGGTACATTCACTCCGCCGGCTAATGGCGCTGAGCGTCGCGGTTGGCAACCGGGCAATGGTTGTGCAGAATCGCCGCTTTGTCCCTCTGCTGCTGCGCATCGGAGATAGTCTGGTGGCGTTGAATAGGCGGCGGGCCAGGGATGTGTGGGTGGAATTGGGATGATGCCGCGCATTGCCCTCGTTGGCCAGCCCAACACCGGCAAATCAACGCTGTTCAATCGCCTGACGGGAAACTGGCAGCACACGGGCAATTGGTCCGGTAAAACCGTTGCGGTGCGACAGGGCATTTGCCGCTGCGGAACAATGCGCTGCAAAATCTTTGACCTGCCCGGCACCTATTCCCTGGCAGCAACGTCCCGGGAGGAGGGCTTGGCGCGAGATTGGCTCATGGAAGGATCGTTCCATGGCATGGTCATTGCCGTGGACGGTTCCCAGCTGGAGCGTAGCATGTACCTTTTGGCAGACCTGGTTGGCCTGGCAACGCCAGCCATCGTTGTTGTGACAATGGTGGACGTTGCGCGGCGGCAGGGCAAGGAGATTGATTTTTTTCTGCTGCAAAAATTGCTGGGCGTTCCCGTACTGCCGCTGGTGGCGACGGAAAAAAATGCAACGGTTCAGCTAATGGCAGGGATTGCGAAATTGCTGGCAGGTGGATCCACCCTGCGGACGAAGCCACTGTTTTCCCTCTATGGCCGCGATCTGCTATGGGAGTGGAAAGCGGCACGGGCCGCCATTGCCAACCACCGCACTGCCATTTGGCTAGCCATTAAGTTGCTGGAGGGTGACCACGCCGCATTCCATCGACTGCATGGGTTGTGTCCGGATGGCGCCGCCGCCCTGCGCCGTCTGGCCGGTGCGGATACTGCCCTGCGCCTCGCCAGCTGCCGCTACGAATGGATTCGCACCTGTTTGCGTCGGGTTGTCATTCGCCGGGGACGGGCAGAATTTTCCAAATTGGACCGGATGGCCCTGCACCCACTTTGGGGAACGACCATGGCGCTGCTTGTCCTATGCGCCGCCTTTGCCATCTGCATCCTGGTGGCCCAGGAATTGCAGGACCGCATCCTGCTGCCTTTGCTTGCGGCAATGGCCCAGCATGCGCCGTTTCACTTTTTAATTGTGCGGGAAGCGCTGCTGCCGGCCATGGGCATCGCCCTGTACCTGACCATCTTTTGCCTGTGCCTAAATGTGTGCATCGGAATTTTGGAGGACGTGGGCTACCTGGCGCGCATTGCCTATCTTTTCGATGGTCCGATGGGAATATTTGGGCTGCAAGGCCGCAGCATTTTGCCGTTCGTTGCTGGCTTTGGCTGCACAATTGCTGCGGTGGAAAGTGCCCGCACCATCGATTCCCGTAGGCAGCGGCTGCTCACCATTGCCACCAGCTGGATCATTCCCTGTTCCGGGACCTGGGCCATGGTTGGCCTATTTTCCTCCCTGTTCTTCGGCCGGATGGCCATTGTCGTGCTGCTGGGGCTATTTTTTCTTGCCTGTCTGCACATCGTGGCCACGGCCCACATTTTCGGCGGCAAACAAAAGGACTATTGCGATTGCCTGGCCATGGAGCTGCCACCCTACCACCGGGCCCATTGGGATCAAATCATTGGCCATGCCTGCAGACGTGCCGGCCGCATTTTGCACAGTTCCACGCCGCTCATCCTTTTGTCGGCCTGCTCTCTCTGGCTGCTCCTGCACCTCGGTCCACCGGATCGTTTGCAAAAAATTTTAGAGCCGATCGGTGCCGCATTTGGTCTGCACTGGAAACTGCTGTTGACGCTGCTTTTGGCCATCGTCAACCGGGAATGCGCCCTCGGAGCAATGGCAATTCTGTTTGGAGACGGTGGTGGCAATGCGGCAAATTTTTTGGCATCCGACGGTCCGACCATCGCCATGGAAAATGTGCGGTCTACCCTGCTGCTTTCCCTGACACCGCCCCAGGCTTTGGCATTTTTGACGGCATTTTTTTGCAACATTCCCTGCTGCGCTGCCATCGCCGCCACGGCCCACGAGGTGCGTGCACCGTGGTGGACGCTACGGCTATGCGCCTACTACGCGGCATTTGCCCTTGCCGCTGCCGCCGCCGTCTACCACGGATCACAGCTCCTATTCTAGCGAATCCTGGCCCCAGGCTAGGACGCGGCATCCCGTTCGCACAGGGCCGCGATGCGCGATTCCTGATCCGCCCGCCGCAGAGCATCCAGCACGGCGGCCATGTCACCGGCCAAGATTTGAGGCAGGTTGTGGAGTGTGAGGCCGATGCGGTGATCCGTAAGGCGGCTTTGGGGAAAATTATAGGTGCGGATGCGCTCGGAACGGTCACCGGAACCAATTTGTCGGCGACGGTTCGTGGCATAGCGTTCCCGCTCCTCCCGCTGGCGAAGTTCCAGCAATCTGGCCCGTAATACCTTCATCGCCCTGGCGCGATTTTTTTGCTGGGATCGTTCGTCGGCACAGATGACGATCATGCCCGACGGTTTGTGCAAAATTTGCACCGCGGAATCCGTCGTATTGACCCCTTGCCCGCCCGGGCCGCTCGCCTTGCAGACCGTAATTTCCAATTCTTCTGGAGCAATTTGCACATCCACCTCCTCCGCCTCGGGCAGAACGGCCACCGTCGCAGTTGACGTGTGGATCCGGCCGCCGGCCTCCGTTACTGGGATGCGCTGTACCCGATGGACACCGCTTTCGTAGCGCAGCGTGCGGTACACATTTTCTCCGGCCACGGCGAAAAAAATTTCCTTAAAACCGCCGCAGGGTGAGGGATGCGAACCGAGAATTTCCGTTGACCAACCGCGCAGTTCAGCAAAGCGCGTGTACATGCGCCACAGGTCGCCGGCGAAGAGCGACGCCTCATCGCCGCCCGTACCGGCACGAATTTCCACGATTGTATTGCGGGAGTCGTCGGGATCTTCCGGCAGCATGTGGCTCAGCAATTGAAACTGTGCCGCCGCCAACTCCTTTTCCATGGTCGGCAATTCCTCATCTGCCAGGGAACGCAGTTCATCGTCCGCCGCCGGGCTTTCCCGCAAAGCCCGGGCTTCTGCAACTGCTTTACATAAATTTTCCCAGCGCCCATGAACGGCAAGCAGTGCCTCCAAATGGCTCCGCTCACGGGCAATGTCGGCCGCCCGTCGCCGGTCTGCGTAGAATGCTGGATCGGCCATTTGCCGTTCCAATTCTTTGCGGCGCAGCTGAAACGGTGCAATGGAAGGAACGGTGTGCATTGGAAATGTGGACAAAAATCGGTGCGGATGGAGGGAATCGAACCCTCCGCTCAAGCTTGGGAAGCTCGCATATTGCCACTATACGACACCCGCAGACGTCTTTTTGGTGCCAGCATCCGCCGGCCTGGGCAAGGAAATTTCCCCGGTCAGAGTAAAAAAAATGTCGCACGTTGGGCCAAAAAATGCTTGTTATTCGGCTTTCTCGGTGGCTAACTAAACTGGCACTGCATACGGCGATGGATCTTAGAGCTGAAGTAAATCAAATCCTGGCCCGTCTGGCCAACTCTCTGCGGCTGGAACGGTTGTCATTGGATAACAATCAGCACTGCATGCTCATGTTCGATGACAAGATCGTTCTCAACCTGGAGCTGGATGAAAAATTTAGCTGCCTGCTCGTCTATGCCTACCTTGGGGAAATGCCGCTGGTGGGGCGGGAAAATATTTTTGAAAAACTTTTGGAAACAAATTTTTTCTGGAGCGGAACCAATGGTCTGACAATTGCCATTGACCGCCAGTCCCAGACGGTTGTCATCATGACCCGCTACCAACTTCCACTGTCCAATGACGGAGCTTTTGAGGAGAGTCTGGCGGATTTTGTTGACACGACAGAGGCTTGGATGCATAAGCTGGCGACGATGGTTCAGGAAGCCGAAGAGATTTCTCTTGCCGACGACTGAACGGGAAGGTTGGCATGGCTGGATCTACATCCGTTGTTGGGGCGGGGAATGGCGGTGAGTTTTGTGTACACTCCACGACCGCCCGGACGCATGAGATGTCGCGGTCTGTCGGAGCGCAGCGGCTGTTGGAACGTTCTATTGTTGTACCGCATGGGGGGGTGTACCGCGGTGTCATTCCCTGCAGCGAGGCAGACTTTTCGGCCGTGGTCAATGGACGCGTTCCACTGCCTAGCCGGGCCTGCATTCAACTAGGCGGGGCGCACAATCCGCTGGTTCGGTCGATGCGGCAAACATTTTTCCAAAGCTAGCCTGGCCGGCAGCATGAAAATCATTGTCCCATGAAGTGGGATAGGGAGGTGGTGGCGCAGGTTTGCAACGCCCTGCCGTACCTTGGGCCGCACGCGTTTCACCGACTGGTGGAAAGGTTGGGCTCGGATGTGGGCCGTATTTTTTCCTCCAGTGAGGCGGAGCTGGTGGAAGAATTTTCACTTTCCCACCGCGCCGCTGCCAGCGTCCTTTCCTGGGAAACGCACATCGATTTGGAACGGGAATATTTGGCCATGGAACGCTGCGGTGGCCGATTCATTTCTTGCCTGGCCCCGGACTATCCGCAGCAGCTGCGCGCGGTGGACAATGCGCCGATTGGCCTCTACGTCGCCGGGCGGGACATTGCCAATGTTCGGTCCGTGGCCATCGTGGGCAGCCGCATTTGCACATTTTATGGAGAAATGTTGGCCCAAAATTTGGCAAAACAGCTGGTGGAGGCGGGCTATGCCGTGGCCAGCGGATTGGCCAAGGGGATCGATCTGGCGGCACACGGGGGTGCTCTTGCTGCCAATGGTCACACCATTGCCGTGCTGGCCGGAGCGCTGGACAGCATCTATCCGCCGGAAAACGCCGAGACATACCACCGCATCCGCCGCGATGGGACATTGGCCAGTGAATTTTCATTTGGCCAGCGGGTACAGCGGCAGAATTTTGCCATTCGCAACCGCATCATAACCGGTCTATCCGCCGCAACGGTTGTGGTGGAAAGTCCATGCAACGGCGGCAGCATGCTGTCGGCCCGCTTTGCCAGGGACCAGAAAAGGCCGCTATTTGCCGTCCCCGGCCGGCTATCCGATCCGCGCAGCGCCGGCTGCCTAAAACTCATTCGCGAAGGAGCCCACCTATTCACCGGGGTGGAGGATCTTTTTCAAATTTTAGATCATTCCCCGCGGCCGGCGCAGCTGCAATTGGACCTGTCTCAAAAATTGCAGCCATGTCCCACATTGGAGGGAATTGAGCTGCGCATTTGGAAAGCTCTGGCCAGGCAGGGAAGGGCAACGGCCGAGGAATTGGCGGCAGAGCTGGACATGGCAGTTTTGGAGTGTGCCCAACTGCTGCAAACCATGCGCATCGGCGGCGCGGTGACAAGGGAACCGTCCGGCGAATTCGTACCCTGCTAGCAGGGACTGCCACAAGAGAAGCGGATGCCCTGCGGCGGACAGCCTGGCTGCCCGACCAGGATTCGAACCTGGACAAATGGAACCAAAATCCAGTGTGCTACCGTTACACAATCGGGCAGTGGCGGGCCCCATTGCCGGTGGGATGGGGTTCTCTGTCAAGGCATTTCCTTCGGACCACTTCGCGAAATTTTTTCAATTGACGGGGCCAGCCACCCGGGTCACGGTTGCAGTGTGGACGTCGCCTACGGCCGTATCCTGCTAAAATTAAGCGGCGAGGTGTTGGCCGGGCAGGAAGAAGCCATCGATCCGGAGGCGTTTGCTCCACTGGCGGCACAGATTTGTCAGCTGCAGCAGCTTGGCGTGCACATCGCCATCGTCGTAGGAGGAGGCAACCTCTACCGCGCCCGTAGGGGACTGTTTTCCCAGGAAGCTGGCGACAGGATGGGCATGCTGGCAACGGTGATCAATGGAATCGCCCTGGTGGAATTGCTGGAGCGTCGGGCCGTGCCCTGCGCACTGCTGGGTGCTTTTTCGTCGGTGCCGGGCGTGGAGGTCGGCGACGGGCGTCGGGCGCGGAGCCTGCTGGCGGACGGTAAGGTGGTGGTTTTTTGCGGCGGGACAGGTCAGCCATACTTTACGACGGATACCGCTGCAGCCGTGCGCGCCATGGAAATTGATGCCCAGGTGCTGCTAAAGGCAAGTTCAGTTGACGGAATCTACGATGGCGACCCGCGGATTGAGCCGATGGCGCGACGTTTTCGCAAAATTTCTTTCGATGAGGTGCTGCACCGGCGTCTGGCCGTCATGGATGGAACGGCGTTTTGTCTGTGCAGGGCAAATGCGCTGCCCATCGTGGTATTTCCCATGCGCCGGCCAGATGCGCTGCTGCAGGCAGTTCAGGGCAGGGAGATTGGGACACTGGTGGCGGAAAATTTGGCAACGGAATAGCAAATGGATGCAAAAATTTTTGATGGCCTATGCCTCAGGGTATTGGATCGGTTGGCGCGGGAATTTGCCACGCTGCATGCGGGCAAGGCGGCCGTAGCCATGGTGGATTCCATCGTGGTGGACGTGCAGGGGACAAGCCTGCGATTGAAGGAGATGGCGGCCATTTCCGTGCCGGATGGCCGGACCATCGCAATTCAACCCTGGGACAGAGGCACGGCCAAGGCCATTGAAAAGGCAATTAGGCAGGCCGACCTTGGTCTCACGCCGATCATCGACGCCGATCGTATCCGCTGCCTTGTTCCGGAAACCAGCCGGGAACGGCGGTTGGAGCTGGTAAAAAAGGCAGCTGCCATGGGGGAGTCCGCAAAAGTTGCTGCAAGAACGGTGCGGCGGGATGCCATGGAGGCGTGGAGGGCGGAACAAAAAAAGGGCCATATTTCCGAAGACGAGCTCAAGCGCCGGGAGAAGGAGGTGCAGAAAGGGGTCGATGCCTGCATCGACAGGATCGATGAACTGTTCGCTGCCAAGCGAAATGAGCTGCTCACGCAGTGATGCCAGGGATCGGACCTGCCATGCCTAGTCGGCCATTTTTTTTCCTATTTTTGGCCCTCTTCGTTGGCCAACAGAGCTTTTCCATTGGTTTATCTGAAATTGCTTCCCGCTGTGGAGGTACGCTAACCTACGAACAGGACGGCAGGGTTGGCATTGTCCGCTCCAAGGACTGTTCCCTTGTCTTTCGGCACAATAGCGCGTGCCATCGGCTGAACGGCGTGTCCGTCTACGGCCAATGCCCAACCGGCGGTGGGCCGGGTGCATTGACAGTCGATGGCGCAGACTGGGCACGGGTACTGGCACCGCTCCTCACCCCGCCGGCCGTTGCACCGCTGCGCCGTGTTTGCATCGACGCCGGCCACGGTGGCCACGATTCCGGCACTGTCCAGGGCCAGCTGGTGGAAAAGAATCTCACCCTCGACATCGCCCTACGCCTGCAACGACTTTTGCGAGAACGAAACATTGGATCCATCCTCACCCGCAGCGGTGACAGCTTTGTTGCGCTGGAACGGCGGCCGGAAATTGGTTCCAGCTGTGACCTCTTCATCAGCATCCACTGCAATGCGGCCGATGCGCCGATGGCCTCCGGCGTGGAAACCTACGTACTACCCCAAAAGGGCATGGCATCGACGGCCAGAATGGACAAACCCGGAGCACAGGACCAGCACAGTTGTCCCAACAACCGCTGCGATGAGCACAATCTTTGGCTCGGCTACTGCCTGCAACGACAGCTGATTGGCATCACCGGCGTAAAGGACAGGGGAGTGCGGCGGGGTCGATTTCTCGTTTTGAAGGCGGCCCACTGTCCAGCGGCCCTCGTGGAGTGTGGCTTTCTCACCAATGGCGAAGAAGGTCGACGGCTCGGCACGGAAGAGTACAGGGAAGCCATCGCCCGCGCCCTATGCCAGGGAATCTGCCACTATGATGCTGTTGGACGGCGCTGAATTTTCCTTTTCTCCGACGGCCATCGATCCTTCCGGTGCTCGCCACGGCCTGCTGCAGACGCCGCACGGCACGATTGCCACGCCGGCGTTTCTATTCTGCGGAACACGGGGAGCAATTAAAGGTCTTACGGCGGAGCAGGTCCGCCAGTGCGGCACCCAGGTGATTTTGGCCAACACCTACCATCTTTCCCTGCAGCCAGGCGCTGAAACAGTGGCCCAGCTGGGTGGCCTACACCGCATGATGGATTGGTCCGGTCCGATGCTAACCGATTCCGGAGGCTTTCAAATTTTTAGCCTTGGCCACGGCGGAGTTGCCAGGGAAATCAAGGGCTGCCGCGGACGGCCCACTGCACGAACGCTCATCAAAATTACGGAGGACGGGGCATGGTTCCGCTCCTACCGCGGCGGAGGAATCCATCTCCTTTCGCCCGAATCCTCCATCCAAATTCAGCGACTGCTGGGCGCCGATCTTGTCCTGCCGCTGGATGAATGCACCCCATTCCATGCCGATCGGACATATACGGCCGATGCAACTCGGCGAAGCCACCGCTGGGAACTGCGTTCATTGGAAGAGTTCCGCCGTTCCACCGGGAAACAGGCCATCTACGGCATCGTGCAGGGCGGAATTTATGAGGATTTGCGCCGGGAAAGCTGTGCCTTTGTGGGGGAACACGCCTTTTTTGGCCAGGCCATCGGCGGAAGTTTGGGCGGAAATCGGGAACAAATGCGGGAAATCGTGGCCATGGTATGTGGCCAAAAGCACCCCACCAAGCCAACCCATCTGCTTGGCATCGGAGGGCTGGGCGACATCATGCACGGAATTGGTTGCGGGGTGGATACCTTCGACTGCGTCCATCCCACCCGCCTAGCCCGCCACGGCGGAGCCATCGTGCCGCCATCCCTGTCCGACGGCACCGGCCACTGGAACCTAAAAAATGCCCGCTTTGCCAAGGATCCAAATCCCATCGATGCCAGCTGTCCCTGCCATGCCTGCCGCACCGCTTCCCGCGGCTACATCCACCATCTTTTCCGCGCGGGGGAAACCCTCGGCGGCCAGCTGCTAGCCATCCATAACATTACCTTCATTAACCGCTTTTTTGCGGCCGCACGGGAGGCAATTCTGGCCGGCCGGTGGCGAGAATTCTGTCGGATAAACGGTGAAAATATTTGACAAAAAAATTCCATCCACCCCCAATCCTGCCACCAGCATTCATTTGCCACTTTCCCGGCTCCGGATCCCGCGAAAAGTGCTCGCCAGTGGCAAGGGCACCATCTACCATGCGACCATGGGGTTCGATGGGGAACCGTTTGGCGAACAGCTGCGCCGGGCGCGGGAAGCGAGGGGCTTGACGTTGAAGGAGGTGGAGGATGCGATCAAAATTCGGGAAGATTTTTTGCGAGAATTTGAGCAGGGCAACTTTGACTTTCCCTTGCCGGATATCTACAAGCGTGGCTTCTTCCGCGTCTATGCCGAATTTCTGGAACTAAACATTGATCCGTGGCTGGAGCAGATGGACAGCTTGGATGGCCAAGGTCCGATGGTAGATGGAGAAAAGGATGGAGAATCTGCCACGGCCACCCGATCTCGCTGGAAAACCTGGCTGTGGGCACGGTGCTGCAACCGGCGCTGGCAGTGCGGTGCCCTGGCCGTAATTCTGGCCCTGCCGCTCCTTTTTTCTCTATTCCACTCCACATCGGCAACCGATGCGGAATGGGCAGATCTCCTGCGGAGTGAGGCAGGAGATGTGGTGGCCGTGGCGCCATTGCCGGCAAAAAAATTGGCATTGGTGGCATCCGACGGCGTGCAGGTCCTTGTGCGCACCAAGGAATCAAAGAAGAAAATTTTTTCCGGCCTTTTGAAAAAAGGTGCCACCGAAATGGTGGAATACGGTGAAAGTGTGCAAATTTCGTTTTCCGAGGGCAGCGCCCTGAGCGTTCGGACCGAATCCGGAGAGGTGGTTCGGCCAAGAAAGGCAGGTGTGGGCTGGCTAGAGGTTGCCTACTAATGTTGGAAGCCGGCCAACTTTTTCCGTCGCTGGGAAGCTTGGAATTTTTGCGTCCATTTTTTTCCACCACTTCCCAGCCATGGGAATGGCTTCCTGCCATCGCCGATGCACTGCGCGCCATGCCATTGCACATTTCGTCCGACTGCCGCAGGATTGGGCAGGTCTTGATCCACCCGTCGGCCAGCGTAGATTCTTCTGCCCACATCGTAGGTCCGGCCTTCATCGGCGCCGATTGCCGCATTGGGCCAAATGCTCTGCTGCGGGAAAACGTTTTTTGTGGCAATTGCTGCACCGTGGGCCATGGCAGTGAGATAAAAAATTCTTTGCTGCTAGATGGCGTAACGGTTCCGCACAGAAATTACGTGGGCGATTCCATCCTCGGCCGCGGGGCACACATCGGTGCGGGGGTTGTGTTGGCAAATTTGCGGCTGGATGGTTTACCGGTGCGGGTCCATGGTCCATCCGGATCCACGGCAACCGGTCTGCGCAAGTGTGGATCATTTCTCGGCGACGGGTCCCAGGTTGGTTGCAATGCTGTTTTGCTGCCGGGTACTGTCCTGGGACAAGGGGCCTGGGTTCATGCTGCCATTTCCTTTTCCGGCCATCTTCCGGATGGCTGCGAAGCATTTTTACCCCAGCGGCCTATCCTGCGCCGAAGGAAAAGCTTTGAAAAACCGCCGTTGGGAGCAGACGGTTGGGAGGCTGACGGTCCAAATTTGTGCAATCCATGAAAATTTTAATGGTAACGGCAGAGGCAGTCCCCTACGCGAAGACGGGTGGATTGGCCGATTCGGTTGCTTCCCTGGCGCGGGAGCTGCAAAAAGGTGGCGATGATGTGCGCCTGTTGCTGCCCCTCTACCGCGGCATGGACGAATTGCATCGAAAAAATATGTACCCGCTGCCCCATCCACTCGCCATCCACCTGGGCCGGGAGCACTGGGCCAGGGTGCACGAGCTTATCGAACCGAGCGGCTTGCGGGTGTATTTTTTAGAATACCAGCGCTACTTTGACCGCGCCCGTATCTACGATGATCACGATGAAGGCAATGGCAGGCGATGTGCATTTGCCGATAACCCGGAGCGGTTTGCCCTACTATGCCGTGCCGCCCTTGACCTGCCAGGGCTCACAGGCTGGGTCCCGGACATTTTTCACTGCCATGATTGGATGGCAGGTCTGGTGCCTGTTTTTTTGGAAACCCGTGACCGCAATGGACCATTGCGCCATTCCGCTAGCGTGCTAACCGTCCACAACCTGGCCCACCAGGGCTATGCGGACCGGTCAATTTTAGCCTTCGCCGGCCTTCCTTCCGATCTTTTTCGCGCCGACCGTTTGGAGGCGTGCGGCGGCGTAAATTTTCTCAAAGGTGGCCTCTACTTTGCCAATAAATTGACAACCGTGAGCCCAACCTATGCGGAGGAGATCCGATCGGCCGAGTTTGGCTGCGGCCTGCAGGACGTTCTCAACTTTCGCGGCGGGGACCTGCTGGGAATTATGAACGGCATCGATGGCACAAGCTGGGACCCGGCCAGTGATCCACTCATTCCTCACCACTATTCCAGGGATCGGATGGAAGGTAAGGCGCTGTGCAAGAAAGATTTTTTTCACAACCATTTTCCAACGAGTGACATCGGCAGCCCGCTCTTCGTCGCAATTTCCCGGCTCTATGCACAAAAGGGTTTGGACGTGCTGGCAGATGTGTTGCCAAAAATTTTTGCTTCCATGGATGTGCGCGTGGCAATCCTCGGAGCGGGAGATCGCAATTTGGAGATAAAGTTTTGCCAACTTGCCGCCCAGTACGCCGATCGAATCCATGTCACCATTGGCTACGACGAAGGGCTGGCTCACCGACTGGAAGCTGCGGGAGATTTTTTTCTCATGCCAAGCCGCTTCGAACCCTGTGGTCTTAATCAACTATATTCCCTGCGCTATGGAACATTGCCAATCGTGCGGTCCACGGGAGGGCTGCGGGACAGCGTCCTATCCTACGACGAACGGACCGGGTCTGGCACCGGCTTTGTCTTCCACGACCTTGGCAATCGGGCACTCTACGACACAATCGGCTGGGCCTGCCACTGCTACCACAACCGGCCCGATCATATGGATATCATGGTACGGCGCGCCATGGAACAGGACTTCGGCTGGACCCGCTCCGCTGCTCGCTACCGCGAATGCTACCGCTGGGCTTTGGAATCGAAGGGAGCATGATAGTCGTTGACGTCCGCGGCGACGGCATACGGCAAGGTTTTGCGCACCAGGCTAGCCAGCGCATGTCCCGCCCCACATTCGTAAAAATGCGTTGCTCCAAGCTGCGCCGCCGTCCGCAAGCTGTCCTCCCAGCGCACCGGCATTACAATCTGCTCGGCCAGCAGCCGACGAATTTCTTCCGGTTCCTCCATGGCCCGTCCGGTCACGTTGGACAGCACGGGGATGCGCGGCTTTGCAATGGCAAGCTCGGATAGCACGGCAGTAAATTTACGGCGTGCCATTTCCATCGCCGGGCTATGAAAGGCTCCGGCCACGGCCAGCGGCACGGTTCGACGAACGGCACACTCTTCTAGCAGCCCAAGGGCGCGGTCCACGGCCATTCTTGTTCCGGAAAGAATGATCTGGTCCGGAGCGTTGTAGTTGGAGATGGTGGTGTCGGTGGCGGAGCAAAGTTGCAAAATTTTTTCCCTATCCCCACCGATGAGGGCAACCATCGCTCCCGGAATGGCTTCACAAGCTTCCTGCATCAGCTGCGCACGGCGCACAACGGCAAGCAGTCCGTCGTGGAAAGAAATCGCGCCGGCCGCCGCCAACGCCGTCCATTCTCCCAAACTCTGGCCCAGGCAGGCGCGCAGATTTTGCCAAAATCCACGCCGTTCCAGGGTGCAAAATATGCCATAGCCAACGGTAAATAGCGCCGGTTGACAGATTTCTGTTTGGGTTAGTTTCTCAATCGGCCCATCGCGGCAAAGACAGGCCAGGTCATAGCCCAGCAGGTCGTTCGCCAGGGCAAAGCAGTCACGCATTTCGGCGGCAGCGGCCAAATAGCTCTGACCCATGCCAACATGCTGCGCCCCCTGGCCACTGAACAGTACGGCCTGGCCCATGGCACCGCATTCAATAGCTATCCCAGTCCCTACTACTGCGGTCCCGCTCCCTGCCGCGACCATCCGGCCGGCTGCTGCCACCTGGCCTGCTTCCGCCACCCGGGCGGCGGCCACCGCCATCACCATCCCGAGAAAACGGCCGTCTACGATCGTTGTCGTTCCGGCTAAATTCTCGCCGCGGAGCAGCATCTCCGCTCCGTCCCCTGCCGGCCGGCGACGGATGAGGTTCGTAGGCAACGCCTCTGGCATCGCAAAGTGCGGCCCTTCGGCTCAACTTCACACGGCCCTTGTCGTCGACGCCGATGCAGCGCACAACCATGGCATCGCCAATGTTGCACACATCTTCAGCCCTTTCCACGCGACCACTGTCAAGTTCGGAAATATGCACCAAACCCTCTTTTCCCGGCAGGCATTCGACGAAAACGCCAAACTCTTTGATGCCACGCACCACCCCCTGGTAAGTTTTGCCGACCTCAATCTCACAGGCCAGCATCTCCACCTCGCGCAGCGCAGCATCCAACGCTTCCTGGGAACTGGCAAAGATCGTCACCTTGCCGCTGTTATCGTCATCAACGCTGATCTGCGCCCCCGTACTATCGCAGATGCGCCGAATGTTTTTTCCACCCGGTCCAATGAGGGCTCCGATCTTGTCGGGCGGAATATGGGTCGTTTTCATCCTTGGCGCATGGGTGCGCAGATTCGGCCTCGAGCTTGGCAATTCTTCTTCCATGGTTCGTAAAATCTTTCTCCGTGCTTCACCGCTGCGGGCAACGATCTCTCTGACAAGAGAAAGTGGTAGACCGCGAATCTTTAAATCCAGCTGAAAGCCGGTAATTCCTTCGCCCGTTCCGGCAATTTTGAAGTCCATATCCCCAAAATGATCCTCAGAGCCAAGGATATCCGTTAACAGCACGTGGCGCACAATTCCGCCATCGGCGTCCTGCTCCGAGACAAGGCCAATGGAAATTCCGGCGACCGGGGCAAGGATTGGCACGCCCGCATCCATGAGGGCAAGCGTCCCTCCACAGACCGTAGCCATGGACGATGAGCCATTGGACTCCAAAATCTCCGACACCAGCCGTAGGGAATAGGGAAAAGTTTCCGCATCTGGTATGACGGGCAGCAGCGACCGTTCGGCAAGGGCTCCATGGCCGATTTCTCGCCGCCCCGCATTGCCAAAGCGGCCGGTTTCTCCGACGGAAAATGGTGGAAAATTGTAGTGCAGAATGAAGGATTTTTCATTGACGCCGCCGGTGATGCCATCCAGCGCCTGGGCGTCGCGGCTGGCACCAAGGGTTGCGGAAACAAGGGCCTGCGTCTCTCCCCGCTGGAAAAGAGCAACACCGTGCACCCGCGGAAGAAAGCCCGTTTTGCAAACGATTGGCCGCACCTCGTCCAATGCACGGCCATCCGTGCGTAGGCCACGCTCTAAAATTCTCTTCCGATAGATTTCGGCCAGCACAGTTTCCCATGTCGCGCGTGCCACGGCTCCGTCAAAAACCTTTTTTTCCTCCGTTGCCCGTGCCTCGGCAAACGCCAGCCACTCCAACCGCAGATCAGCGAGCCGCCGCTCCTGGACCTGCTTATCGGCGATGGACAGGGCTCCGTCAATGGTGTCAAAAAAATGTTCCCGGCAGGCGGCAAGACAGCAGGGACACGGGCTGGTTGGAGAAAATGGCCGCTTTGCCTTGCCCACCTTTTCGGCCAATCTTTTCTGCGCCGCGATGATGGGTTGGATGGACCGCTGTGCCAATTCCATGGCCTCCAAAAGACGTTCATCTCCAATTTGATCCGCACTGCCCTCCACCATGAGCATGTCCCGCCCATTGCCCACGTAGAATAGGTCCAAATTCGACTCGTAGAGTTGGGCATTGCTCGGATTGACGACAAATTTTCCCTCAACTTCTCCAATGCGAACGCAGCCGATCGGTCCATCCCATGGGATGTCGGAGCAGAGAAGGGCCGCCGACGCTCCATTTACGAGCAGCATGTCCGGCTCATTTTGCAGGTCCGCCGCCAGCAGCATTCCCACCACCTGTACCTCATTGGCAAAGCCGGCCGGAAACAAAGGACGCAGCGGACGGTCACAGAGTCGGGCAGTTAGAATTTCCTTTTCCGACGGCCGTCCTTCCCTCTTCACATAGCCGCCAGGGAAGCGGCCAGCGGCACAAAATTTCTCCCGGTATTCCACGCTGAGGGGAAAAAAGTCTCTGCCAGTTTCCGCCTCGCCGGCGGCCGTTACCGCCACAAAGACAACGGTCTCTCCCAACTGGATTGTTACGGCTCCACCGGCCTGCTTGGCCAAATTTCCCGTGGAAATAACGATCCCCAACTCCTCCACCGTTTCGGCAAACGCCTGCACCGAATCCGGCCGCCCTTCCCCTTTGTCCATCGTACTCCTCAAATCTCCTAGGCCACCATCCACCCCACGGCCATGCCGGGGAAGCAATTTTTTAAATTTCACGCGGCAACTACTTTCGCAGGCCAAGACTCCTTACAAGCGTTGCATAGCGCTCCCCATCCCGCTGCTTCACATAGGTGAGCAGCCGGCGACGGCGATTGGCAAGGGCAACGAGACCCCGCCGGGAATGAAAGTCCTTGCGATGGATCTTCAAATGGCCCGTCAACTGGTGAATGCGGGCGGAAAGCAGCGCAATTTGCACATCGCAGGAGCCAGTATCCCGCTCACTGACCCGAAACTCTGCAATTATAGAACCCTTATCGACAATGGCCATGGTACCGTTCCCTGCGTGGGTTTTGGAGTGCCTAGGCACCCGAATCCCAGCCATTCCGCCGGCGATTCCGCTCCACTCGCCTGGGCGAGTCCCACGGGGCAATAGCCCTCACGCTGACTCAATCCAGAAGAATGGCCCCGGTTTGCAAGCAAAAAATCTTTTTTAGAAAAATTTTCCCCGGCCACATTCTGTCCCCAGCAATCCTTCCAGCCGTGCCACCAATGCCAAGTTTTTTTCCAGCAGCTGCCGCGTTGCCTCCACAACGGCCGGCGGTGCCTTTGCCAGAAATGCGGCATCGGCCAGCTTGGCCCTATTGGCCGCCACGTGGCGCCGCAGCTGGCCAAGTTCGGCAACCAGCTTTTCCCTGCCATTGGCGGCATGGTCCATGGCAAAGGTGCCCCAGGAGGTAACGGCCACGGGGCGATCTCCGGCCGCCGGCAGGGCCACGAAATCGCCACAGCCAAGCAACGTTGACAGCAATTCTCGGCAGCCATCTTCCCAGCGCGTTCCCGGCAGGTAATAGATAGGTCCGCCGCCACCCACATCTGTCCGCAGTGCTCGCAGTGCTTTCAATACCTCTCTCAGCGCGGCACAGCGGTCCACATCCTCCTCCTTTGCCGGTGCAATGCCACACCGCTCCAGTGCACCGTTCCAGAAATCTCCGTCCGGCAGGGGAACCATGTGCAGCGGCCGTTCCGTTCCCATGCCCAGCCGGTGCCACAGTTCCTGGGTCACAAATGGGATGGCCGAAGAAAGCAGCTGCAGCAGATGGCGCAGGACCAGATCCTGCACGGCGAGGGATGCACGGCAATCCAATCCAAGCCGCCGGCGGGCCTTGCCCACTTCCACGTACCAGTCGCAGTAATCGTCGCGAAAGAATCGTTCCAGACGCTGCAATCCGGCCTGGAATTCATAGAATTCCAGCGCGCCATCCCAGCGCAACCGCGCATCAAAAAGTTGGCAAAGAATTGCCCGATCCACGAAGTTGAGTTCATCCGCGTGCAGCCGCCCGACAATGGCTTCCCAGCTGCTACGATCGGATGGAGTTGTGCCATCCTGCAGCAGGCGCAGGCGGCAGGCATGCCATAGTTTCGTACAAAAATGTTGACCCTGGGCCAGGCGTTCTTCGCTGAATTGCACATCCTGGCCCTGGACGGCGGAGGAAATGAGGCCAAAGCGCACACCGTCGGCTCCATGGCGGTCAATCAGATCCAGCGGTTCCGGAGAGTTGCCGAGGCTTTTGGACATCTTGCGCCCCCTGTCGTCCCGAATAATTCCGGTAAAATGCACGTGGCGAAATGGAATGCGCCGGCTAATCGATGCGTCCGAAGCGTCGCCGGGAAGAAATTCGAGGGAAAAAATTACCATGCGGGCGACCCAAAAAAAGATGATGTCCGGGCCCGTTACCAGGGTGGAGGTTGGATAAAAGCAATCAAAATGCTTGGCTGCCATGGCCTTCCCATCGGGCCAGCCCAGGGTCCCAAGGGGCCAGAGTGCCGACGAGAACCAGGTGTCCAGCACATCGTCCTCCTGTTCCCAATCCTCTCCGTCCGGCGGAGCCTCCAGCGATACGTGGCGTCCATGGGGGTCATTCCTGTCCCATCCTGGCCGGTACCAGACAGGGATGCGGTGTCCCCAGCGCAGCTGGCGGCTGATGCACCAGTCCTGAATATTTTCCAGCCAGTGCAGATAGGTTTTTCCCCAATGGGCCGGAAAGAAGCGCAGCAAACCCCGCTCCACGGCACGCGCCGCCTCGTCTACCTTTGGGTAGCGTAGGAACCATTGCACGGACAGCCGTGGCTCGATGGGCACGCCGGAGCGCTCCGAAATGCCGACGCTGTGTTCGTATTTTTCTTCCCTGGATAGCAGCCCGCGTCTGCGCAGCACCTCCACGGCCCGTTCCCGTGCCTCCTCCCTGTCAAGTCCCGCCAATTCCTGCCCGGCCAGTATCCCCATGTGGCCATCGGGCCCGATGACCTCGCGGCAAGGCAGGCCGTGCCGTTCGCCGACGGCGTAGTCCACGGCGGCGTGGGCCGGAGTGATCTTCAGCGCACCGGTGCCAAATTTTGGATCCACGGCTTCGTCGGCGATGATGGGAATGGGGGCCTCCGGGAAAGGCCGGCGGCAGAGGCGGCCCACCAAATTTGCATGGCGGCCATCGGCGGGATGGACGGCGATGGCCACATCCCCCGGAATGGTTTCCGGACGGGTGGTGGCAACTTCCACAAATTCTCCGGGTGCATCCACCATTTCGTAGCGCACATAGAACAGCTTTCCCGGCCGCCGCTGCATGAAAACTTCTTCGTCGCTGATCGCCGTCCCACTGACCGGACACCAATTGACCATGCGCCGACCCCGGTAAATGTGGCCGCGGCGGTACAGTTCCACAAACGCGTGCAGAACGGTGCGGGAATAGGCAGGGTCCAGGGTATGCACCCGGCGGGACAGATCGCAGCAGATGCCAAGCCGTTGCAGCTGGCATAGGATACGATCGCGGTGGCAATCTCGCCAGCGCTCCGCATGGCCAAGGAACTCTTCACGGGAAAGGGAGCTGGGATCGATGCCGCGGGCCTGCAAATCTTTCTCCACCTTCACCTGTAAGGATATGCCGGCATGGTCTGTGCCGGACTGCCAAAGCACACAGCGACCCCGCTGCCAGGCACGGCGCACCAGCACATCCTGCAGCGTGCCATTGAGCAGATGGCCCACGTGGAGCACTCCGGTCACGTTGGGTGGCGGCATGAGGATGGCATCGTAGCCGGAGGATGGGCCGTCGTCCCGTGGAGCAAATGCATTCGCAGCAAGCCATTCGGCATAGAGCCTATCCTCCACTTCCCGCCAATCGTAGTCATGCTCCACGGCCCTTTGCCTTCCCAGCAGCAACCAGTCGCGCCAGGAGCGTTTCTTTGTCAATGTTTTTTACCTCAACGCACTTCAAACGACTCCGCCTGCCCCGAACAATGGCAATGGAATGCACGGGGATGGCCAGGGTGGTGGCAAGGAACCGTACCAGTGCTTCATTGGCCCGACCGTCCCTGGGCGGCGCCGCCACCCGTATCCGCACCGGCAGCCCATCGGCTGTCACGATGGCATTCGCCGCGGCATTTGCCGTGACAAGGATCGGCAGGTGGACCAGCATCGCAGGGCCGCCTACAACTGGCTGCGCAGCAGCTCCCGCTGGGCCCGCGGCAATCTTTTGGCCAGGTCCAGCAGGCAGCGCACGTAGTCATTCGGAAAAAAATTGGCGGTTTCTAGCAGATAGAGTTCCACCGCCTGCCGGTGAATTTGGTGAGATTTTCGAGCTGCCGTGCCCCTGGCGTGGAGGGCATGGCCCAGGATGCGGCCATTTTCCAAAAGATCGCGGACAAATTGATCCGTTCTTCCCAGCAGCGCAGCAACCTCCTTGGCCGTAAACCATTCCTTTCCCGGGTCGATGCGGTGAAAAATTTCCATCAGCGACGGACCGGAGCGCTGTGCCCCATCGTCCCGGCAATTGGCAAAAATGAGACGGCGCTCGGCACGGCGGTGCAGGCGACGAAAGTATGGCGGGGAAAGGTGGTGGATTGAAAGTGAGGCGGCAGGCTCCATGGGATGGGGCCTGGGAAAAAATTTTTCTCCATTTGTCAAGAAAATTTGGTAAAAAGATGGGGTACACCCTCTGCACAGTCCCTGGCCATTGGATCGAAGTTACTATGGCGCAAGCCTCTGCCCCAGACATTCACGTTCTACGACCGCACCAATGCTGCGCAGCTTGGCATCAAAATTTTCATAGCCCCGGTCCACGTGCTCCACGCCGCGGATGACACTTTCTCCTTCGGCGGCAAGGGCAGCCATGTAGAGGCAGGCACCGCCCCGCAGTTCGGTTGCCGTGACCGGGGCACCGCTGAGCTTCGTTGGTCCGCGAACGATGGCACTGGGCCCCTCCAGCAGGATATGGCCCCCCATGCGCTCCAGTTCGGCGACGTGGGAAAAGCGACTGGGATAGACGCGCTCGGTGAGGACGCTGATGCCGGCCGCCTGGGTCATGAGGGCGCACATGGGTGCCTGCAAATCCGTTGGAAATCCGGGAAATGGCAATGTGGTTAGTTCCACCGGCCGCAGCTCGCAGGCGCTGCCACGGATAAAGGTTCGTTCCGGCCCCACCTCGATGCTTGCCCCAGCCTGGGCCAGGATGTCGAGCAATGCCCCGTGCGCCACGGATTCGATGGCCGGCAGCACGAGATCCGAATGGGTAATGAGGGCAATGAGGAGAAATGTGCCAAATTCAATGCGGTCGGGAATCAGGGTGTGCTCTGCTCCGTGGAGCCGGCCAACCCCTTCGATGGTTAGGGTGGGACTGCCAATGCCATCGATTCGAGCCCCCATTTTGCAGAGCAGGTGGCAGAGGTCCACCACCTCCGGTTCGCAGGCTGCGCTCTGGATTTGGGTGATTCCTTCGGCCAGCACCGCTGCGCAGAGCACGTTTGCCGTTCCGGTAACCGTGCTGCCATGGCGGCCGCCCAAAAAAATGTTGGCTCCCCTTAGCCGCCTGGCCGCCACGTGCACCAGGCCGTTGCGCAGGGAAATGGAACAGCCAAGACGCTCCAATCCGCGCAGGTGTAGGTCAATGGGCCGCGCCCCTAGCACGCAGCCGCCGGGTAGAGGGATCTGGACCTCGCCCCTTCTCGCAACCAGCGGACCCATGACGCAGACAGAGGCCCGCATCAGCCGCACCGCATCGTAGTCGGGATTGCCCCGGGGATTTTCCATGCGCACCCGTACCGTGCCGCCGCTGTGGACGAATTCTCCCTGCAATTTTTGCAAAATATCGCCCATGAAACCAATGTCGCGCAGTTCCGGCACCCGGTGGAGAACAACTTCCTCATCGGTCAGCAGGCTGGCAGCGAGCAGTGGCAGGCCCGCATTTTTCGCCCCGGCGATGGCCACAGCTCCGGCCAGTGTCCTGCCGCCAACGATGCGCACCACCTCGTCCACCATGGCGCAATTCCGCCGCGAACCAAATTTCTGTCAACCGCACAGCCGAACGGCGCTATTTTTTTGAAAAAAACCGTGATTTTTCATGGGCTTGACGGGGAATTTGATTTTTTTTATTGCAAATTTCATCCATGGTCTTTTCACGGGTTGCATGCTCAAAGCAATCATTGACTTTTTGTGTCCTAGTTCAAGTTCCCGAGTGGAGAATTTAAGTTCATCCAGTCAACAACCTACATCCATCCAAAAAACGGCCGGCGTGAAAACGGGCCATCTTTCCTGCCATGACCGGTTGCTTCGTATCTTTATTTTTGTCGTTTCGCTGGGCGGCCTTGGTGGCGTTCTTTTGCTCTTCGAGCGACCGCGCAAATGGTTCGGTGCAGCCATCTCCTGCACCTGTAGCAGGCATTCTGACGCAAAGAGAAGGCATTCTGACGCAAAGTTGACAGATACAGGGATTGCAAACATTGAGATATTGAGGCCGTCGGGAGGGGTGTTTGCCCGAATCTCAAACGAGCTTTTCGTTAGAGCCATGAATAATGGTCAATTCAGGGCCGCACTTGGAGCAAGTGGAGGTGTTGTGTTCTTAAGGGGAGAGGGAATAGACCTTACTCGGGGTGAGGAGAGGCTCGTTTCGCAATTAGACAGGAATGGTGATCTATACATATCTGTAGATAAGTTCTATGAGGAAGGTTGCATAAAAAATGCCCAGTTTGTAGTGCATTTGGAAAATAAGGAGGTTTGCTATCCTCCCATCGCTGGCGAGCCGGAGGAATTAAAGATTCTTAAGTTCGTGCAATTTGACTCCGTGGAAACCGATGATAAGCAAACAGAAGGGAAATCATCCGACAATGGTTTGTTGACAACAACGACTCAATCACAGGCCAGCACGCATTCTCGTAGGAATTCTTTGAGTGAAGACAACGAAAGCAATGTGAGCAGCAGACCAACCACTCCAGATAGCACATTGCCCGCCGCCGATTCGAATACGTCGCCCTCTCCCCCTGATTCTCCCCATTCTCCTGCTCCTTCTAGCTCGCAATCCGTCGAAAATGAGAATAAGCCGGATAAAGAAAACGATCAGGTAGTCGATCCGCTAGACAAGTCTTCTGAGCTTAATAAAGAGGAAATTCTCAATAAAGAGGAAATTCTCAAAGAAGGCGAGAGCGATAAAGTAGTTATCGAAGAAAACAAAGACAATAACGAAAAAAAAGAAGAGGACAAAGTAAATGAAGACTTCTCGATGCAGAAGGATGATGATGACTACAATAACAGCCGCATAGAAGAGGAGTCCAACATTTTGAACAACAAAAGCCTCATTTCCTCCAGTAAGGATGATGAAAAGCTAGAGGAATTATCCAACAATAGTTTGTTGATAACAGCGACTCAATCACAGACCAGCACGCATTCTCGTAGGAATTCTTTGAATGAAGAGAACAAAAGCAATGTGAGCAGCAGACTAACCACTCCAGCCACTCCAGATAGCATATCGCCCGCTGGCGATTTGAATATGTCGTCCTCTCTCTCCCCTGATTCTCACCATTCTCCTGCTCCTTCTAGCTCGCAATCCGTCGAAAATGAGAATAAGCCGAATGAAAAAAACGATCAGGTAGTCGATCCGCTAGACAAGTCTTCTGAGCTTAAAGAGGAAACTTTCAATGCCGATGCCTCAGAAAGAATCCTTTCAACATATGTGTATAGCAAATCTGGGGAACAATATATCGAGATTCCGCAAGATGTCATCAAGGCCTTTTGCAAGGATCCAGTGTTCGGAAAGATATTGGATGATGAAAACTGCTGGCCAGAAGTAAAAGGAAAGGGGTTCGGTCTTTCCATGGATGAGAGTACCCAGCTCATTCAAGGCATCGGCGACAGACTGTTTCTGCCTGTCAAAGACGCCGATGTGGATGTGGATGCTGGCAATCTGGAGTATATATTTTATGTGTCAGATAAATCTGGTGAGTTGCACAGGTTCCCTAAACCTGAAAATCCGCCGTACTCCATGCAAATTACCGTAGAAACCTTTGTGCCTTCCTTCGAAGCAGAAGTTATCACGAACGAAGAAGAAGACGACACGAACGAAAAAGAAAACGAAATTCTCGAAGAAGGCGAGAGCGGTGAAACTACCGGCGAAGGCGAAGCTATCGAAGAAGGCGAGAGCGGTGAAACTACCGGCGAAGGCGAAGCTGCCGGCGAAGGCGGAGGCAATAGCGAAGTTTTCGAAAGTGACAAAAACAAAGAAGAGAGCAAAGTAAATGAAGACCTCTCGATGCAGGAGAATGATGATAATTACGATAACAGCCGCGAAGAAGAGAAGTCCAACATTTTGAACAACAAGGCAGAAGGCAAGAGCGGTGAAGCTGCCGTCGAAGGCGAAGCTACCGTCGAAGGCGGAGACGATAAAGTAGTTATCCAAGGAAACAAAGAAGAGGCGGAAGGGAAGGCCAGTAAGATATCTGAAAAAGCCTCTTCCGACGGAGATGACAGGGAACCCGTCGAGGAGATGAAAGATGTGGATAGTGATGCATTTAAAGACGTCCATCCCGATGCAGAGGACGAAAAAAAAAAAGTGAAACCGGAGATCAAAGGGGTTGGAGTTTGTGGCGGCCAAACTCGTGGAATTGGAGAAGATTATTTCACTGGAATCACAGATAGAGGAGATGATTCCAAGAATTCCGAGTTCTCTTCGCTCGAGGAGACATATGGGCCTAAGAGTCCGTATGCCTCTCCATTCGTCCAGAATCGTGGAACAAAAAAAGAAGAAAAGGATGATAAACAAATAGGTGGGGGCGGTGCTTCGCAGTCGAATGCTCTGTCCAGTCCGAGTGCTACGCATATGGCTCGTTCCAAAAGCCTCAGCCAGACGCTGAAGCCGTGGATGAGTTCATCGTTACCGACCCATCAAGTTCGCAAAGGTTTGACCCACACAAGATCTGCACAAAATTTCGAGCAGGCTACTCCCTATTCCATGTCGCTGCGCTTCAACAGTCCGCGTGAAAGTAGGAGAACAGGGTTCACTTGCAGCATGAAAGGAACGGATTCCCTTACGCTAAAGGCAATGGAGGCAAGGGAACGGGCGAGCAGTCGCAGCAGGTTGAATGACAAAGTGCGTGATGATCGCCTATTCAGGGAAAGGATAATGTGGGAATCAAAAACCGCCAAGAAAAAGTAATTGTCCAAAAGCATGGGACTGGCCATCTAGATGGAACATTTTTGGGAATTGCGTGGTGTCCGCACCGCCCGCTTTTTTGACAGGGTTGCCCCATCCCTCTACGACGATGGCGATGTTGTCGTCGTTTCTTCTTGGTTTCGGTATAGACGGGCGTAGAAGCCGTCGGAAACGGCCAAAAGTTCTCCATGGGAGCCGCTTTCCACGATGCGTCCACCCTCCAGGACCAGGATGCGATCCGCATGTGCTATGGCGGAAAGCCGGTGCGCAATGATGAGCACGGTGCGGTCAGCTGTTAAATTTTGCAAAGCTCTCCGCACGACGGCTTCGGAGCGATTATCCAGCGAACTTGTGGCCTCGTCCAAGATGACAATGGGAGCATTTTTGAGGATGGCCCGGGCAATGGCGACTCGCTGCTTCTGTCCGCCGGACAGCAGCATGCCACGCTCCCCAATCTGGGTGTCCAGGCCGTCGGGCAATGTTGTAACAAAATCCTCCAGCAGGGCGGCGCGGACGGCAGCTGTCAGGTCATCGGCCGAGGCATCCGGATTTCCCAAAAGAATGTTTTCCCGAATAGAGGCGGAGAATAGAAAATTATCCTGAAACACCATGGCCATGCTCTGGCGCAGACGATTTACGGGCAGGTTGCGGATGTCTTCTCCGTCGAGTGTGATGCGCCCTTCGTCGACGTTGTAAATTCTAAGCAGCAGATGAATCAATGTGGACTTTCCGCTGCCAGAACTGCCAACTATGCCAACCGTTTGTCCGGCCGGTATGGAAAATTGGACACCGGAAAGTACGGGTAAATTTTTGCGGTAGGAAAAGGATACATCTTCAAAGGTAATGTCGCGGTGGAACGGCAGCGGCTCCACCACCGCATCGGAAAATTCCACGGCAATGCGCGGCTGCAAGTGCAGCAATTCGTGCAGCCGTCCCGCGGCGAGCAAGGCACCGTGGAATGCCGTTAAATTGTTGCCCATGCCCTTGATGGGGGTATAGAGCAGAAGCAGTGAGGCGATGAACGATGTGAATGCACCGCTGCTCATGCCGCCACTTGCCACAAGAAATCCCCCCATGAGCAAAACACCGGCCAGGCCAAAGGAAACGATGAGGTGCATGGCGGGGCCAAGCCAGTTGGCGTGGCGGGAAATGCGCATGGACATGCAAAAAATATTGTCCATCAGCGCGGCAAAGCCTTTTTCCCGATTATTTTGCAAATTGTAGGCAGCGATGGTACGATTACCTGCAAAGGATTCATTGTAAAAAACTGCGGATGAGGCCAAGGCAAACTGATTCGTCCGCGTCAACGAGGAAATTTTACGCCGTACCAGGCGGATCGGCCAGAATGCACTGCCCAGGAAGAGAATGGCGACGATGGCCAATTCCCATGAATTGTAGAGAAGAACGCAGCAAAGAAAGAACATGGAAAATATGCGAGTAAAAACGAGGCGTAAATTTTGTATGAGGCCGGCACAGGCGAGGTCCACGTCCGTTGAAAAGCGCAGCAAGACGTCGCCGGAATGGACGCCGTCGAAGTAGGCACCGTCCAGGGAAAGAAGTTTGTGGAAAAAAATTTTGCGCACGTCCAGGGCGATGCGGTTCCCCACCCAGGTATTTACGTAGGCGGAAGAATAGGTCAGAGCACCCTGCACAATGGTAAAGAGGATGATGCACAGCGGAATTTGGGTGGATAGGGCCAGATTTTTTCCTAAAATTACCTGGTCCACGTAGGGGCGGAGAAAGGCGGCGATGAGCGCATCCAAACTTCCAGCCGGTATGGTCAGCACCATGCCCAGCAGTGCCATCCAGCGGTAGGGCCAAATCCATTGCAAGAGAAGACGGGGCACGGGGCGATTCATCTTTATCTAGCAAAGGTCAGTGCGGTGGCCTGGGCAATGCTTTTGTGCAAAGAATTGCTAGCAGTGGCCATGTCAGGCCTCCATCCAACCCATTCCGTGCCGATCGAGCCATTCTGTGCAACGAATGCTGCATTGTGCCATGAACAATTTTTAACGCCCGTGGAACGTACCAAAAAAGTGGGCCAATTGCCTTGACAGTCCTTTTTTTTTCCATGAAATGCCACCATGGGTGGTTCTCCATGCGGCTGGACAGCTGCTATGCGCTATTTTTTAGATTCCGTTGTACTGATGTTGGTCGTGCTCAATCCGGTTGCCATCGCCTTGCTCTACGTTTCCATGGCAGCTCGCCACGGAAAGGAACGGCGGGAAGCAATGGCCCGCACCGCGTCGTGGGTAGCATTTTGCCTTCTCTCCGTGTTTGCCCTTTGCGGCGATCGTATACTTGCCATTTTGGGCATCAGCATGGCATCGTTCCATGTTGCCGGAGGATTTCTTCTGCTCATCGTTGGCTTTCGTATCCTGCGTGCCCAGGACAATTCCGATGCACTGGAGGACGGTAGTGGCGGAGAACAGCTGGCTGACATTGGTTTGACACCGCTGGCGGTCCCCATCATAACCGGTCCGGCATCGATTTCCGCAGCCATCCTGCAGGCGGGTCGCGCCGCCGGTCTATGGCAAATTCTTGGGCTGCTACTTGCCATTGGCTGCGCCATTGCCGTCACATGCTATCTGTTGCTTTTGGCAGTGCGGGGGACAAAGTGGCTCGGCACAGCAGTAATGAAGTTGTTCTTTCGCCTATCCGGCCTCATACTCATTGCCCTGGCGGTGCAATTTATCCTTTCCGGACTGGAGCAAACAGATTTGGTTGCCCACCTGCTGGCGGCCTAGCGGCGAAAAAAAGGAGAAGTGAAATGGGAATTATTGCGGGGGGATGCCTTGCCGGGTGGTTGGCCGGTGCGTGTGGACTGGGCAGCATTTTGGGAGAACTCACGGGCGACATTGCCAAGGGTTTGACGGGGGCGTTTGGTTGCCTGGCCGCCGCGTTCAGCGTCGCCCTGGTTGGCATGAAGGCGACGGAGGCCGTTGGCCGCAATCCGGAATCCGCCGGCAAGGTGCTGGTGCAGTCCATTCTTGGCATGGCACTGGCCGAGGCCATTGCATTCTACGCACTCTTCCTATCCTAGGCGATTGCCATGGTGCCGTCCAGCTTTTTCCCAATCGCCGCCGGCACACTGGCCAGGGTTGCTGGTGAGTTCCACGTGGAATGGCCCCTGCTCCTGGCGCAGACGTTCAATTTTTGCGTAGTTGCCTATGTCCTGCACCGCTTTGCCTTCCGCCCCCTGCTGGCGATGGCGGACGAACGGCGGCGGCGAATTGCCAAAGGCCTACAGGATGCGGAGGAACTGCAGCGGCGGCTGCAGCGGACAGAGGCGGAGCGGGATGCGCTTTTACGGGATGCTGCGCAACGGGCGGATGCCATTGTGGAAGACGCGCGTAGGGCGGCGGTGGACATCTCCACCAAGGAGCGGGCCAGGTCCGACAGAGAACTGGCCGATCGCAATGCCAAGGCATTGGAGCAGCTGGAACGGGAACGGCTGGCGGTTTTGCAAAAAACCGTGAAGGCTGTGAAGTCCGACGTGGCAGCCTTGGCAGAGAAAGCATTGTTGGGCGGATCAATGGCAACCTTTACCGAAAAAGCCGCCGAAACATTGCTAAAACTATAGTTTACAGAGGTTTGCCATGCGCTTTGCCGCCATCCGCCGTGCCAACCGTTTGGCTCCGCTTTTTGTGGACCTTGGCCCTGCGAAGTTTGCGGATGGCCTGCGCGAGCTGCAATCTTTGCCGGCACCGCTTGCCAAAGTTTTGCTGCCGAATTTGGAGCGGGAACTTGTCGGCGAGCTGCGCCGGCGGCGGGCCATTTTGGAATATGCCGGCACACTTGCTCCGGCTACCGTTGCCGCATTGGAAGAAAAATTTTCCAAAAATTTGGGCCGCAGGGTTCGCTTTGTTCTCCAAAAAAACTCCGCACTGGTCGGTGGGATCCGCATCACCTGCGGCGATTGGCGCTGGGAATGTTCCATTGCCGCCACTTTTTGCAAATTTCTGGCTGGCGGATCCGTTGCCAGCTAGAAGGGGCCATGGATGTGACGCGCTGCCGCAATTGCGGATTTTGCCGCGGCGTGCGGCGTGCAGTTGATTTGGCGCTGCGCCTGGCCGGCCAGGGACGGCACGTTTTGACCGACGGTGAGCTGGTGCACAATTCAACCGTGCTGCGAACCTTAAAAATGCGCCACGTGTGGCCGTGGGATGGAAAAGAGCGCCGCTGGAAACCGCCGGACTGCATCCTCATCGGAGCCCATGGTGTGGCACCGGAACGCCGATCCTATCTTAGACAACTGGGTCGGCCGGTGTTCGACGGCACCTGTCCCGACGTGGCCAGGGTAGCGGGAAAAATTTGCCACTGGCGGCACCTTGGCCATCCCATGTTGCTTTTCGGCGATGCCGACCATCCGGAAATTAGGGGCCTTGCGGCCCATGGTGGAGAAAGTTTACGGGTGGTGCGCCGGGAAAAGGATTTGGACCATTTGTCATTCACTGCAACGGCCGGTAGACCGCCCGTTCTTTTGGCGCAGACGACCGCCGCCTGGGAAGAGTTTTTTGCCATTTCCCTGGCCGTGCGGCAGCGTTTTCCAAAAACCATCGTGGACGACACGATCTGCACCAGCACAAAAATTCGTCGAAGCGAACTGGTGGACTGGCTGGAACGGTGCACATTTGATCTGGTGGTGGTGGTGGGAGGAAAAAATTCTGCCAACACGGTGCGGCTTGCCATGGCGGCGCGGGCTCTGGGATTTCCAACCCGGCACGTGGCCGATGCGGATGAATTGGCCACCGGCGCATCTTTTCCCGGAACGAGGGTACTACTCGCATCTGGAACGTCTACGCCGGACGAAGATGTGGATGCCGTGGAGCGGTTGCTACAAAATTGGCATTGACAGCCGGTAAAAAATTCTACGATGTGATCGACCCTTCTGGCCGGCCATGTTCGCATTTGCCCTCATCCTATTTCTCATGGTGGGGCTGTCCTTTGCCGCATCCCTGCTGGAAGGTGTGCTGGTCGGTGCCACCGTAGCCGAGGTGGAATGGTTGAAGCGCAGCTTTCCCCGACTCGGAAAAATTTTTGAACAGCATCAATCCAGGCCAGACCGGTCTTTGTCAGCGGTATTGGCGGTGGATTCTTCGGCCACATCCATCGGTTCCCTGCTGCTGGGCCCGCTCATCGTGGCAATTTTTGGGATGCAGATGCTCGTGCCAATTTCCATTGCCATCGCCGTCACCGGCTTCATATTTTCCGATATTTTGCCAAAAACTCTTGGCATCTATTATCGGCGCAAGTTGTTGCCATGGACCGTTGTTCCATTGCACATTTTCATCTGGACCATGTTCCCCATTGCCCATGTTTGCTCCAAGGTTGTGGACATTTTTCTGCCAAAAAAATTGGCCAATGATGCCACCAGCGACGAAGCTCTCATCCTGACCGCGCGGCGCGGTGTGCGGGATGGCATCCTAACATCCATCGAGGGGACAATGGTGGAGCATACCCTAACCCTCGATGACGTTGATGTGGAGACAATTGCCCAAAAGAAAATTTTTTCCATCGCCGCCAATCAGAGCGTTGGCGAAGCTTTTGCAAAATTTCCTGAAATTCCCTACGGGCGCATTCCGGTCTATGAAAGGGAGCGGAGCAATTTGATTGGCATCGTCCGCCGCCGTGACCTGCTAAAAGCTCTGGCCGATGATGAGCACAGCCGTCCCATCAGTTCCCTTGTGCGCAAAACGGTGGTCATCCCAAAAGATGCCAAAATCTCCCAGGCACTGGAAACTTTGCTGCAGCATTTTCAGCAAATTGCCATCGTCGAAGATGGCAAAGATCATCGGCCGGTTGGCGTCCTTACTCTGGAGGATATTTTTGAATACATCATCGGCCAGGACATTTTCGAATACGACGACCTGTCCAATTTTTCCCGCAGCGATGCGCGTCGACTGCGCATTTTGAATAAAAAACGCGTCATCCAGGCTGGGAAGAAGTCGGAGTATCCGATGAATTGAGGACTGTGCCTCTGTCGTTAGGGTGTTTGTTTTTGAAAAGAATTTTCTTCAATCCGCGCTGTACGTCCCTACTTCGTTCTTTTAATTTTCCTGCGCGAATTGCATGGTACGCCGCCAAAAAAAAGTAGGCCACGCTCTTTACGGTGCCGGAAATGGCATTTGCCGCCGTCAGGGGAAGAAAGCTAATGCGGAAAATTGTGGCACATAGCACGATAAGCAATTGGCCAACGGCAAGGGCACCGTCAATCAGAGCCGACCAGAGCGTCTGCGCCTTTGACACGTCATGGGCCGTTGAGCTGAGTACGGTGGCAGTTGATTGCGATAAATTTCCTTCCGTGATATCCGCAGGCTCACCCCACTTGATCTGCGCTTCTGTCATTTCCCGTCCGTATCTGCGGTACGAAATAATGGCATAGCCAATGCTGGCCATTCCAATGGCAAGATCCAAGCAAAGGCTGATAAGGGCGGCTGGCCATGCGACAAATCCACAGGCAATGGTAATGACAGCCAGCGCACAGGCACAGGCAACGGTCAGGATTTTTGCAGGCAAGCCGCGCAGTATGGCGGAACGTTCCGTCGATGCCCGCACGTAGTTGCCCAACGCGTTGGCTTGGGACGGAGAAATGTCCGAAAGAATGGATGAGGAACTGGGTGTTGGCGGTTCGCAATTGATAAATTGTGAGATGGAAAGTGGCGTCGAAAGCTGGTTGGTTGTCTCCGGCAAATTGGCTTGCAGTGCCATAGACTTTTCCCGTTTGGCACGGCATAGGGCATGGATTTGACAGCAGATGATGGTGATCGACATGAATCCGGAAGCTATCAGTCCACAGATCGTCACTGGCCAGGAAGCCATGCAAAAGGCCAGCAGCAATAAGGGAAGCGTGAAGCACACCACTGCGATCACCAGGCTTGAAACAAAATCCCTTACGCAGCCAAGGACCCGTACTTCGGCGATTGGGATGCGGGCCGCCTCGACAAGATTCTTATCCGCAAACTCCACAGCCACTATTGTCAACTATTTTACTAAAAAGTGCAAGACATTTTGCCGCTGTCGGCTACCCTCGGATAGGAGAAGTTGCGCAAATTATAGCGCTGGCAGCCGTAAAACCAAAATTTTGTCTGGCCTGGCAGGATACGTCGGCCGGCAACG
>JAISOW010000008.1 GCA_031275345.1 Puniceicoccales bacterium | reverse complement strand
AGGGATCAGGGATCAGGGATCAGGGATCAGGGATCAGGGATCAGGGATCAGGGATCAGGGATCAGGGATCAGGGATCAGGGATCAGGGATCAGGGATCAGGGATCAGGGATCAGGGATGCCAGTCGTTTCCATCCTCATCCCGGTTTACAACGGCGCTGATCACCTTCGCGACTGCCTAAATAGCGCCCTGGGCCAAACGTTTCGCAACATCGAAGTTGTCTGCGTGGACGACGGATCCACCGATGCAAGCCCCGCCATTTTGGCAGAGTTCGCCGCCCGAGACCAGCGACTTGTTGTCCTTAGACAAAAAAATTGCGGTGCGCTCCATGCCCGTTCGACGGCCGCCCGTGCAGCAAGGGGTAGGTACTTTCTCTGCCTGGACGACGACGACATTTTTCGGCCGAACATTGTGGAGCGGACGGTTGCTGTTGCCATGGAGAAACAGGTGGATGTGGTTGAGTTTTCCTGCACCATCCGTCGTTGCGGACTTTTTTACCGGCGAAAATTGTGGCAATGGGGTAGCCCGAAAAAAACTTTTTTTGAAAAAGTTTTGCGACAACCGGCCATTTCTTCGGCGGCCGTCGTCGGTGACATTGACTGCTTGGTGTGGAACAAATTGGTTCGACGGGAAATTTTTTTGGCCGGCGATGGCGAAATTCCACCGGAGGTACGGGCGACGAAAATTTGTTATCGCAGCGATGAATTGCTGTGCCCCATCATACTAAGCAAGGCTGATTCCTATGCGGCTATTCCCGACATCGGCTGCGACTATACAATTTGGCCTTCTTCGCTCAGTTGGCAAGAGCGAATTAGCTTCGATCGCCACATGGACATGTTGGATGAATGTTTTCTAGTCTGGCATACTCTGGTCCAGGTTTTGCCTTCGACGACTCATAACGCTTTACACCAACGCTATGCGTGTATTTTGCAAGGCTATGCGCGAATGTGGTGGCGATTTTCACGGCCACAGCGCCAATTGGCCCTGCAGCGATTGATGGATGGCTGCTCAGTGGATCGGGGAATGCTTACTGCCTTTACGAACAAAATTTTCGGACGACGCAGGAATTTGAAAGAACTTTTGAGAAAACTGCATGGCCGACGGTTCCCATTCATCCATTTGTGACTACTGTTGGATCGCATCTGCCGTTGACAAATGGAGAATCCCATGCCAACCGCAGCAATTGTCGATCGGCCATCAATTTCCAACGATTAAAAAAATTTTACCGACCGGCCGGTACCCTGCAAAAAAGTTTTGCCGTGCTCCCCACATTGTCCTTTTTGCCTGCAAAATTCATGCAGGAAAATTTGGTGCTATCCAATGATTCTTTACTAATCATTGCCGCAATGATGGCACAGATAGAAGATGGCATTGTTTGCATCAAGCCAGACTCAGTAAGAACAGTCGGCCTGCCATTGTCAGATTATCAACGTTTTTTTGGCGTAAAATTTCCATCGTGGGGTATGATTTTTGCAAAGAAGGTAACATATAGCAAATAATACCAGCTGGGAAGACTTTGCTAGAAAATGCATTTTGTAAATGTCACGCTAAACCCTACTTGTGCGGCAGTGTGCACATTTTGATTATTTTTTCAAAATGAAAGCCTTTGCCGTATCTAGTTCCCATCCTAGGAAATCAGGTATGGTCTAGTTTCTATGATAAGTGCAGAACTTCCCAGCACATCTTTCAGGTACTGAAGAATGGATGAGCTATCCGCATCCTCCTGGAGTGGAATGAAACCGGCACTGCCGGTTCCCGTGAGATAGCCCTGTACGCGAAAAAATAGGTTCAGGTCACGGAAAATGAGCTGTAATTCCAAAAGTCTCTCGGCGGCAAGTGATTGGAAGCAATTATTAAGGGACGGTGGCCTGGCATTTGTCCCTAGTTCGTCGAGCAGTTTGGCAATGGATACCTTTGCTTCATCGGCCGAGGAAAATGAGGACGGACCCCGTCGGTCAAGTTCGGCATAGGCCCAGGACGTTGCAATCCCAACCACCGGCTTGAACACTATTAGCTTCATTTGCCGCAAGCCCGCAAGTTTGTCAACTGCAACCCGTTCCATCCGTCCATCCTGGTGCAAAATGCAGGGGGACGAAGAAAGAAATATGGGGCAGTCCGAACCAACGCAGCCGGCAATGATGGTAAGATCGTCGTCATTGACCGGCTTGCCCAGCATGATATTGAGATTGCGCAGAAACAGCGCCGCATCGCTGCTTCCTCCGCCCAATCCGCTTTCCAATGGAATATTTTTTTCCAACCGCACCACAATTTTTTGGGGAAAGTCGTAGATCTGGCGAAAGAGACCGGCGGCGCGAATGATTGTATTGCTGGAATCGGTTGGAATGTCCGGCACGTCACAGCTTATAAAATCTTCACGTGCATCGGTATCCGCAAATCGAAGCTGCATGTAGTCCCCGAACGCAACCTGCACCGCCAGCGAAGAAATGTCATGCAACGCACCCTGCTTCCGCCGGCCGTGCACGGCTAGGAACAGATTTAGCTTGGCTGGGCACAAAAACCTATTGAATTCACCCACGCACCCCAACCTCCCGTAGCAGGCAAACGCTGTACACCTCAATCGCATCCCCGGCGCCAACCGCGCCAATGCCTTCCGCCGTCGTTGCCTTCAATCCAACCCGCTCCGGATTTACGCCGAATGCACCGGCCATCCGATCCCGCATGGCTGCCAAGAATGGCCCGAGCAACGGCCTTTCGAGCTGGATCACACTGTCCACATTTTCGACGGAAAACCCCGCCTCCCTGGCCAGCCGCACCACATGCGCCGCCATTTCCATGGAGTCGCGGCCTTGGTTGGCTTCATCGTCATTGGGAAATAAAACACCAATATTCGGCATCCCTGCCGCACCCAGAATGGCATCCATCACCGCATGTGCCACGCAATCCCCATCCGAATGGGCCACGCAGCCACGATGCTCATCCACGCAGACACCGCCCAGTACCAAACGCCGGCCATGCGCCAACCGATGGACATCTCGCCCGATGCCAACGCGCAACATCTATCTACGCCCCAACGCAAGGGTACGGCTAGACCGCACGGCTGAGATCCGTTCCCGGTCGAAACTTTACCACCATCTTGCCGGGGATCCGAATTTTTTGCTTCGTCCTAGGATTTACCCCGGTCCGTGCCGCCCGCGAAGCAACGCTAAACGTCCCAAATCCAACAAGCTGGACCGTATCATGTCGGGCCACTGCTTCGCGAATCGCCTCCTGCAGTGCATTCAACACGCGCTCCACCGCCGCCTTCGACAGCTCATCGCCCAAAATCCCTTGGACCGCACTGATCAAGTCAGACTTATTCATGCTGTGCCTTTCCCGTGGCCCTTCATGGCCCACCACGGCGAAGGTGCGGCACCCGGAATGGCCCGTCAATACGGAAATCACAATTCCCGAGATTTTTAAAAATTTTAAGATTTGGTTGAGCCAGCTGCGTCGCCAACTTCACTTTCCGCAATCTTGCCAACCTGCCGCTGTGCAGCACGGTGAGACCGTTGTCGTGGTCGGCGCCGATAGCCTTTGTCATCTGCCTTCACTAGATCAATGAGCGCCATTTTTCCCCCATCCCCCTTTCGTGGGAGAAGTTTATAGATGCGCGTATAGCCACCTGGCCGCTCCAAAAATTCGCCCACCAGCTCATCGAAAAGCTTTTTTACCGCCGCCTGGTCCCGCACCCTGGCAACCGCCATGCGCCGCAGATGGAGCTTGCGTTCTGGGATGGAACTTTTTGCGGCATGGCAGGCGAGTGTGATGATCTTTTCAACGAATGGGCGCAATGCCTTTGCCCGCGTCAACGTCGTGCGAATGCGGCCATGGCGCAGCAGGGCAGCGGCAAGTCCGGCCACCATGGCCGACCGATGTTCCTTCTTCACACCCAATTGAAATTGCTGCACTTTGTGTCGCATAGATTGTCCACCGAATGTTAGAGATATTCATCAATTTTCATGCCGAGGGATAGCCCCAACTCTTCCAGGCGATGCTTGATTTCATTGAGCGATTTTTTTCCAAAATTGCGGTAGCGCAGCATTTCATTTTCACTCTTTGAGGCCAGTTCACCGACCGTCAAAATATTGGCATTGTTGAGACAATTTGCCGCCCGAACCGATAGCTCGATTTCATTCACGCTCATGGCAAGCAATTTTTGCAAACGATTCTGGTCCTTGGATGCGGAACGTTCCGCATGTTCAAACTGCACATCTTCGGCGGCCAGGTTGTCAAAAACATTGATGTGCAGGCGCAGAATGGCAACCGCTTCAGCCAAAGCCCCTTCCGGGGAAATGCGGCCATCGGTCGAAATTTCCAAAATTAGCCGATCGAAGTTGGTCATCTGGCCAATGCGCGTATTTTCCACGCCGTACCGCACCGCCCGCACGGGACTAAACGCGGAATCTAGGGCAATGCCACCCTCCACGTTGTCCAATTTTTCATTTTCTTCGGCCAGGCGATAGCCGCGTCCTCGGCTCAGCCGCAGCTCGGCAAAAAATGCCACCTTTTTATCCAAATGGCAGATCACGTGTTCTGGATTTAGTACCTCCACCGTCGACGGTATGCAAATATCCTTTGCCCTAATGACGTCCTGGCCACGCACATCCAACGTCAGTACCTGCGATTCCCGCACGTCGGTCTTGAACAAAATTTTTTTCAAGTTGAGCAAAATCTCCGACACATCTTCCACCACGCCAACGATGGTTTGAAACTCATGCTGCACCCCATCCACCCGCACATTGGTCAGGGCCGTGCCATCGATTGCTCCCAACAGGATGCGGCGCAGAGTATTGCCAATTGTTTGGCCAAATCCTGCCTCAAACGGTTCGGCAACAAACGCGGCAAATGTCGCCGTAGCAGAACTTTCTACCTTTGCCAGCCGTGTCGGCAGCTCAAATTTTCCCAACATCCGTGTCATGCCATCCCCCACTAGCGACTGTAAAATTCAACGACCACCCGCTCGTTGATGGTGTGCCCAATTTCTTCGCGGACGGGATCGCGCAGCACGGCACAGGAAATAGCTTCTCCGTCGGTCTGCAGCCACGGCGGAACGCTGCGGTAGCGCGTATCCTCCAAGCTGCGCATTGCCAAATGCCGCGATCTGTCCCCCTGGCAGATGGTAACTCGATCCCCCGCACGGCACTGCGTGCTGGCAATGTTCACCCCTCTACCATTCACGTGGACATGGCCGTGGGCAACCATCTGGCGAGCTGCGCGGCGCGTCTTGGCGAGGCCGGACAGATAGACCACACTGTCCAGGCGCATCTCCAGCATGCGTAAAAATACGTCACCGGTTGCTCCGGTTGCCCGCTTCGCCCTGGCAAACGCCAGTCGAAACTGGCGCTCCGTGAGACCGTAGAGAAAGCGTAATTTCTGCTTCTCGTTCAAGCCAATGCCATAGTCCGTCACCTTGCGGCGCGGACGCTGGCCGTGCACCCCGGGAAGATAATTCCTTCTCTCAAAGGCTTTATTGGGGGGAAAAATGGCCAGGGCAAAGCGGCGATTGATGCGAGTTTTTGGTCCAGTATAGCGTGACATTGACGTGTTTTCCAAAAATTGTGGCGAGATAAAATTCTATCTACGATAGGATGACAATAATACTGCTATGGTCGGCGGGGTTTTGGTGGGCGGCATCCGTTGTGGGGAATCGGCGTAACATCTACTATGGCATTTATTTGCAAACCAACCGTTTGCAGCGCACGAATGGCCGCATCGCGGCCAACGCCCGGGCCCTGGATCCGCACATCCACCTCCTTCATCCCGTGGGACATGGCACTGCGGGCTGCGTCCTGCACGGCCACCTGGGCCGCATAGGCCGTTGACTTGCGCGATCCACGGAATCCATTTTTCCCGGCACTGGACCAGGAAATGGTTGCTCCGCCGACGTCGGTGAAGGAAACCTTGGTGTTATTGAATGTGGCAAGAACGCAGCAAATTCCACTGCCGATGTTTTTGCTCTTCTTTGCGCGACGAATCTTTACGTCGCCAAAGCCATCCGCCTGCAACAGTTCCGCCGCCGTCAAATGGGCTACCTTTGCCGCACCATCCTTCCCGACCTGCTCCGCCAGTCCACTGGCATCCTCCCGCTTGCCCGCACCGCTACCATCCATGGCACCGCCCAATTCTTCGCCGACCATTATTGCCTACTCCTTGCTTCGCACAACGCCGACGGTTTTGCGCGCCCCCTTGCGGGTGCGGGCATTGGTTGAAGTTCTTTGCCCCCTCACGGGTAGTCCGCGCAGATGGCGAATTCCACGGTAGCAGCGAATGTTTTGTAGGCGCTTGATGTCGCCAATAACTTCTCGCCGCAAATCTCCTTCCACCTTGAATCCTTTTTCTCCACAGATCGCCATGATGCGATTGATATCCTGCTCCGTGAGCTGATCGGCGCGCATGGCTTCATTGAAACCGGCTTCGGCAACGATGGCATCTGCACGGGTAGGTCCAACGCCGTAGATGTAACGCAGCGCGAAGGCAATTCTTTTTTTACCGGGAATATCCGTCCCAAATATTCGTGGCATGATTCCTATCCATCCATTTCTAACGCCGGCCCATCCGAACCAGCACAACTCCAAAACTAACTTTTTATCTCTGTCAAGATTTCCGGTGCCCCATCCGTAACCAAAACCGTGTGTTCGCAGTGTGCCGCCCAGGAACCGTCGGCCGTCCGCACCGTCCATCCGTCGGCATCCAACAGGATTCGCTCTCCACCTGCAGTAGCGAGCAGCATGGGCTCGATGGCAAGGGTCATGCCCGCCTGTAGCAGTGGGCCACTGGCCGGCTTGCCATGGTTAGGAATGGTGGGAGCTTCATGCATTTCCTGCCCAATTCCATGGCCGGTCAATTCTCGCACAATCCCAAGGTGAAAGCGATTGGCACAGGCTTCGATGGCCGCGGAAATGTCGCCGACGAAATTTCCCGCACGGGCCTTGGCTATTCCCTCCGCCAGGGCACATTCCGTGCCATGCAAAAGATATTCCACGCTCCCGTCCTTTGCCTTTCCAACCACAACCGTCCGCGTCGCATCCCCCATGAAGCCACCGCTCTCCACCACAACCAGATCCATGCTCACCAAATCGCCGGTGGCCAAAAAGCGCTTCGGCGATGGAATTCCGTGCACCACCTCCTCGTTAATAGATACGCAAATATTTGCGGGAAATGGACATAAATGGCCTGGATAGCCCCGGCAGGCCGAACGCATCCCACGCCGAGCCAACTCTTCTCCTGCGATGCGATCCAGCTCGGCCGTTGAGATTCCCTCCCGAACCGCAGCGCACACGACGGCGAGCACCTCAGCTGTCGCCTTCCCAGCAGCTCGCATGGCGGCCGCCTCTGCCGGCGACTTGATGGAAATCACGTCTTTTTTTCTCTTTTTCATCGCGCAACCCGCAACAGCCAGGCAAGTAATCCGATGGCAAACAGCACCCCAAGGCCGATGGCCAGCCGGCGGCACACCTTTCGCGCCTCCAAGGCGCCATCGCCTAAGCGGCGCAGGGATGAGGAACCCTTCGCCTTTTTTAAGAATCCGTCATAGTTGCGCTGCACGAGATAGGTTTCTACTTGTCGCATCATTTCCAGCAGCACACCCACGACGATGAGCGTGCCCGTACCGCCAAAAAACAGGGCCACGCCGTAGGGTATGTGCAATAGAAAATAGAGCAGGTCCGGCAGCACGGCAATGGTTGTTAAAAATATGGCACCGGCAAACGTAAGCCGCGTCATGACAAAGTCCAAAAATTGGGCCGTTGCCGTACCAGGCCGAACTCCGGGAATATAGCCGCCATTTTTTTTCAGTTCGTCCGCCACCTTCGTTGGCTGGAACATCATGGCAACCCAGAGGTAGCTGAAGGCAAAAATTAGCAGCGCATAGAGCGCATAGTAGAGGCCAGAACCCTGGGAAAGATGGTAGGATGCGGACTGAAAAAGATGCATTCCGGTGGCCGCGCCGAGATAGGCAAAAATTTGCTGTGGAAAGAGAAGCAGGGCGCTGCCAAAGATGATTGGCATTACGCCGGAATAATTTACCTTCAACGGCAGAAAAGAACTGCTGCCGGCATAGATGCGGTTGCCGACCACATGCTTGGTGTGCTGCACTGGAATTTTGCGCTGGCCCTGGGTCATGGCGATCATGGCCAAAATGACCGCCAGCAGCAATGTCCCCATGCCAAGAATTTGCATGAGACGCAAACTCCACGGCAACATTACCCCATCGCCACGGCCCAAAATCATTCGACCCACCTGTTGCAAACTGCGGGGTAGCGATGACAGGATGCCAACCACGATTAGCAGGGATATGCCGCTTCCAATGCCGCGGCGAGAAATTTGATCACCGATCCACACTAAAACCATGGTGCCGGTTGTCAAAAACAGGGTGGATGAAAAAAAGAACCAGCCATGGGCCGTCACCACTATCGGCCCATAGTGGCTGGAATTAAATCCTGCAAACAGTTTACCGGGGTAATTGGCCAGTGCTGCCACGAGCAAAATTCCCTGCAATAGACAAATGGCGAGGGTCAGATAGCGCGTGTACTGGGCAAGTCTGTAGCGCCCCACTTCGCCTTCCAATTGCAGTCGTGCCAGCGACGGCATCACGACGGACAGGAGCTGCATTACGATCGATGCGCTGATGTAGGGCATGATGCCGAGGCCGAAGATTGCACCCTTGAGCAGTGCGCCACCGGTAAACATGTTATACAACCCAACCAGTCCAGCGCCCCTGGCCGCCGCAACCTGGTCTGCAAAAAACATGCGCAACGGCATTGGGTCCAGGCCTGGAAGGGGAATGTTCGCTCCCACCCGTGCCACAAAAACGAACAGTAGGGTAAAAAACAGGCGGGTCCGCAGCTCCGATACCCGAAAAAAATTTACAAATCCGGCGATCATGGCTTTCGCACGTTTCTATGCGTCGCTTTCTTCCGAAGACACGGCCATCTCCGCGCCAGCCTGTGGCACATCGTCCACGCCGGCGCAGCGGATGGATTCTGCTGCCACGTTGCCTACCATGACCCGGCCACCCGCCCGTAGAATCGCTTCCCGTGCGCCCTTGGAAAAGGCGTGGGCCTGAACGATTAACGGCATGGCAAGGTCCTGGGAGCCAATGATTTTAACAAACTTAGCGTCGGACGAAACCAATCCATTTTTCTGCATCGCGACGAGGTCCACCGTGGCATTTGCTTCAAACGTCTTCGCTAGCTGGCGCAGCGTCACTTCAACTGGTCTAGCAGAGCGAAAATTCGCATTGGAAAATCCGCGCATGGGTAATTTACGATACCAGGGAATGCCTGAAGTGACGGGCGATCGACGGTAGCCCGATCTGGACCGTGCCCCTTTGTTGCCCCGTCCAGCGGTTTTTCCATGGCCCGAACTTTCTCCTCTGCCAACGCGCAGGCGGCGAGAATTCGATGATGGTGATAGTTTATGTAAAATTCCCATGGCCTAGCCATCCTTGCGAATAAAGGTTTTGCCGCGCATGCGCATGACCACTTCCCGGGACCGTAGCCGTCGCATGGCATCCAGTGCCGCTCGCACCGTCGCCAGTGCATTGCTTGAACGCATGGACTTTGACAGCACATTCTTTACACCAGCCAGCTCCAATACGGCCCGCACACCGCCGCCGGCCACCAGGCCAGTCCCCTCCAATGCCGGCCGAAGAAGAACGCGGCCACCGTCGGCAACGCCAATGACGTCGTGTGGGATGGTCCCATTGACCAACTCAAAGGTTTGCAGATGATTTTTTGCCTGCTCATTGGCCTTGCGAACCGCTTCCGGTACTTCATGGGCTCGGCCATAGCCCATGCCAACGCGTCCTGCCCGGTTGCCTACAACAACCAGCGCAGAAAAGCTAAATCGGCGGCCTCCTTTCATGACTTTAGCACAGCGTCCCACGTGGACAACTTTTTCTTCCAGCGTGGAATCACCACCGGAATTTTCCCGCCGATCCATGCGCCCGCCACCCCTTGGGAAGCGCCTTTTTGCCCTCATGTCCATGGATATCAAAACTCCAATCCAGCTTCTCGTGCCGCATCGGCAAACGCCTGAACGCAGCCATGATAGCGCCGTGCTCCCCGATCCAATACCACTTGCACAATTCCCTTTGACCTGGCATTTTTGGCAATATACTTTCCCAAAACAATCGCTCCTTCCCGGTTGGCATGGACAGCAGCTGCGCCGGGAATTGCCAGGGATGTGGCCGCCGCAAGTGTTACTGCCGCACCATCGTCGATGCACTGCGCATAGATGTGACGATTGGAAAAATGCACGGATAGACGCGGCCGTTTCGCTGTCCCCACAACCCGCGAACGTACACGCCACCGCCGCCTTTTTGCCAAAGCCGTCTTATCTCCTATTTCCATTCCCAAAAATTCTCCCAAGTTGTGCACCCGATGCAATGGGCCGCTACCATTTTACCTAGGCCGTTTTCTTGCCTTCCTTGCGCCGCACAAAACGACCCACGATGCGCACACCCTTTCCCTTGTAGGGCTCCATTGGATAAAAGGAAAAAATATCGGCCGCCACTTGCCCAACCATCTGTTTGTCAACACCTTCCACGTGTAAACGAATGCCGTCGACGATTTTTACGCGAATCCCCTCCGGCAGCACATAATGCACGGGATGGGACGTGCCAAGGGCAAGGTTGAGCGTGCGATCATCCATAAAACTTGCCTTAAATCCGACTCCGGCAATTTCCAGATCCTTAAAAAAACCGGTTGCTGCGCCTTGCAGCATGCCTGCTACGATGGACCGCACCGTACCAACAAGGGCACGAACCCGCCGCGATCCGTCCACTGCCTGAAAGGAAATGGAACGTCCATTTTCGGAACAAATAACGCGCACCGCCTGTGTGGGAAAGGACTTTTCCAACCGACCGTATGGACCCTTCACGGCAACACGTTCCCTTTGAACCAGTACCTCCACACCGGCCGGAACCGGCAATGCACTTCTTTCCGCCCTCGTAGCCATCATCACAGTCCTAGTACACCCTGCACAGCAATTCGCCGCCAACGTTGCGCCTACGTGCCTCCGAATCCCGCATGAGTCCATGGGAAGTGGAGACGATGGCAATGCCAAGGCCATTCAAAATGCGCGGCACAGCTTTTGCTCCAACGTATAGGCGCCGGCCAGGCTTGCTGCAACGTTCCAGCACAACAATCGGCGATCGTCCATCCACGTAGCGAAGATGTACCCGCACGCACCGATGGCCGCGATCATCGACAAACTCGTCCCAGCCATCCACATAGCCGGCGCTTTTTAGGATTTGCAGCAGGGCACAGCGCATCTTCGAATAGGAGGCAACCGTGCTGGCCAACTTTGCCCGCACCGCATTGCGTATGATGGTTAAAAAATCGCCGATCCCGTCCATGACATTTTTACCAAGAACTTTTCATTACGCCGGGAATGCTGCCATAGGCCACCAATTCCCGCAGCACCAACCGTGAAACGCCAAAGCGGCGGTGGAAGCCGCGCGCCCTACCCGTCAATGCGCAACGATTTCGAATGCGGACTGCGCAGGAATTTTTTGGCAACTTCGCCAGCAGCCGCTGGGCATTAAAAAATGCTCCATCTTCCGCCGTTGGATTGGCCAAAATAGCTTTCAACGCAGCCCGCTTCTCCCGAAATTTCAGCTCCATTCGGATGCGTTTTTCATTGCGCGCAATGGATGATTTTTTTGCCATAACTTTCTCCGCCGCTAGGCTGCTGCAGTTCCGCCAACCTCTCGCCGCTGAAATGGCATTCCCAGTCGCCGCAAAAGTTCCAATGCCTCACTGTCTGTCCGTGCACTCGTAACAATTGTTATGTTCATGCCAACCGTCCGTTCCCGATCCGCCGCACTGATTTCTGGAAAAACCGTGTGGTCTGCCACACCCAGCGTATAATTCCCACGGCCGTCGCAGCGAGAGGAGAGTCCGCGGAAATCACGCAACCGCGGCAATACAACGGACACGAGGCGGTAGAAAAATTCGTACATGTTGCGTGCCCGAAGAGTCACCTTCACACCGTTTGGCATGCCGGCCCGTAGTTTGAAATTCGAAATATTCTTACGCGCCCGCACAATGACCGGTCTCTGACCTGTGATGAGAGCAATGTCCTTGGCCACCTCGTCGGCCCAGTTTTTTTCCGCGGCAGAATCGATGGCCGAATTTACCACGATCTTTTGCAGGGCAGGAATTTTGTGCACATTGTCATAGCCGCCGCTGTCGCGCAGCTGCGCAGACACCACGTCGCGGTAGTACTGCTCCAATGTCGGCTGCCTTACTTCTCCTTTCCCCATTTCTTCGTCTCCGCGTCGCACCAAAAACCCCACAAAAAATGATTGCCTGTCAATCCCTTTTTACGCCATCGCCTAAAATTTTACGTAAATTGGAGCGGCTAATGGGGGCTTCTCGTTCCAGCACAGCACCTTCCGGATACTTCGCCGTTTTTTTAACGTGTTTTTTTTGCACCCGTACCCCCTCCACGAGCACGCGACTACCGGCATCCAATATTTTCAAAACCTTGCCCTGCTTGCCCCGGTCGTCGCCGCAAAGAACCAGAACCTCATCGCCAACCTTCATTCCACATTTCATCATATCACCTCGGGAGCTAGCGAAAGAATTTTCATAAATTTTTTTTGCCGCAATTCCCGTGCGATCGGCCCAAAGACGCGGGTTCCCTGTGGATTGCCCTTATCATCGATGAGAACACAGGCATTGGAATCGAAGCGAAGATAGCTCCCATCCTTCCTTCCAATGCAGTGCTTTGTGCGCACGACCACAGCCTTGACGACGGACCCTTTTTTAACCGTTGCTTCGGCAATGCTTTCCTTGATTGTCACCACAATCACATCACCAACGGCTGCGGTACGCTTGTTCTGTCCCAGGCGGCGTATCATCATGGCCACCCTGGCGCCCGTATTATCCGCCACCTCCAACATACTCTGCTGCTGCAACATGGCACACCCTTCTAGGCCTCTGATGCCTTCTGCATAATCGCCAATACGCGCCACCGTTTTAGTCGGCTAATAGGACGCGTTTCCATGATTCTTACCCGATCTCCTACGGAGCAGCTATTGTCTGCATCGTGAACATGGACCACCGTTCTACGGCGAACCTCCTTCAGGTAGCGCGGATGAGGACCTTTGTAGAGGTAGGCAACCTTTACGCTCCGGTCGCCCATGCGACTCGTGACAAGGCCAATCAATGACCGACGCAAACTTCTTTTTTTTTCGATCATGGCAATTTTCCTCCGGCCAAGGCCAGCTCCGCCTCCCGCTGAGCCGTGCACAAACGAGCAATGTCTCGGCGCAATGCAACGAATTGATGCGTCTTATCCACCTGCCCCGTCGTGCGTCGCAGTCGAAGCCGCAGCAGCTCGTGCCGCTTTTCTGCCAGCAACCTGCCACGCTCAGCACCGTCCAACTTTCTTATTTCCTTTGCCTTCATTTGCTAAATTGCCCCAGTTCATCCCGCGAAATAAAACGGCAGCCAAATGAGACTTTGCCATCGGCGAGACGCATTGCTTCCCTCGCCAGGGCCAATGGAACCCCGGAAACTTCGAATAGCACATTTCCTGGCCGCACCACGGCGGCCCAAAATTCCACGGCCCCCTTTCCCTTGCCCATGCGTGTTTCTGCCGGCTTGCGCGTGACCGGCTTATGGGGAAACATTCGCATCCACAACTTACCTTTTCGCTTCAGGTGGCGATTGATGGCAACGCGGGCAGCTTCCAACTGCGCCGCTGAAAGCAACCCACGCTCCAGCGCCTGAATGCCATAGTCGCCAAACGACAGCGCAGAACCACCCTTTGCACAGTGGCGATTTCGTCCCTTGTGGACCTTGCGGTACTTTGTCTTTGCCGGTAATAAATTTGCCATCGCCGTTCCCTCCTAGCTTGGTGATGATGATGACGGCGACGGTGAACCCAAGGCGGTTTCCTGCTGGCGGCAAATCCAGCACTTTACACCAATTTTCCCATACACCGTCTGAGCCTCTACCAGGGCGTAGTCAATATCTTCCCGCAGCGTGTGGAGAGGAATGCGTCCCATGCGCTGCGTTTCCGTTCGCGCAATTTCCGCACCGCCCAGCCGACCAGAGCATTGTACCTTGATGCCCTGTGCTCCAGCCCCCATGGACAGCTGGATCGCTTTTTTTGTGGCCCGTCGAAAGGAAATGCGCCGTTCCAGCTGGGATGCAACACCTTCGGCCACAAGTCTGGCCACCAGCTCCGGTCTTTTGATTTCCTGAATGTCGATCAGCACATCCTGGGAACAGATACGGCGAAGTTTTTGGGTCAACGCATCCAAATCTTGTCCCTTGCGACCCAGAACAGCCGACGGCCGTGGCGTGCAAATTTTGATGCGCACCTTGCCAGCCGCCCGCTCGATGAAAACCTTTGCAATGGATGCGAAGTGGAGCTCGCGGAACAAAAAACGGCGAATAAGAAAATCTTCTTTTACCCAAATTGGATAGTTCTTTTTGTCTCCATACCAGCGGGATTGCCAGTCCCGACGCACCGGCAGGCGAAACCCAATCGGATTTACTTTTTGACCCATGATACTTACCTGTTTGCAAGAATAACGCGTATGTGGCTGCTGCGCTTACGGATTGGATGGGCCGATCCCCTCGCTGCCGGCACATGCCGCTTCATCGTCGCACCTTCTTCGATGAGAATGCTGCGAATGACAAGACAATCCAGCGGCGCATCGTGATTATTTTCTGCGTTGGCCAGTGCACTGCGCAGCGTTTTTTCAATAAGCCGCGCCGATTTATGTGGAAGAAGGCGCAGCAATTCTGCCCCCTCCACCGCCCCCTTGCCGGAAAGCGTCCGCGCCACCCTGCGCAACTTGAATGGGGACATGCGCACCTCCGCCGCAACTGCCGTGTACCGCCGCTGTTCCATGGAATTTCCTAGCTTGTCTTTTGCGTATGGGGGTTGTGCCCTTTGAATGTGCGGGTGGGAGCAAACTCACCGAGACGATTTCCCACCATGTTTTCCGTCACATGAACCGGAAGGAACGTTTTGCCATTGTGCACTTCAAAATTAAGACCAACGAAGTCCGGCGTGATTGTGGAACGGCGGGACCAGGTTTTGATCGGCTTGCGCGATGAAGATCGAACCGCCGCATCCACCGCATCCATCAGCGATGGATCGAGAAAAACACCTTTTTTTGTAGAACGTCCCATTGCCCTATCTTCTCCTCAACTTTTTGCCATTGCGACGGATAAGAATCTGCGTGTTGGCATCGCGGAAGCGCTTTCTCGTGGGCAATCCTTTGGACAATTGACCCCAGGGCGACACCGGATGGCCGCCGCCGGATGATCTACCTTCGCCGCCGCCCATGGGATGGTCCACCGGATTCATCACCACGCCACGTACCCGCGGCCGCTTGCCAAGCCATCGATTGCGACCCGCCTTGCCAAGAGAGCGCCGATTGTGTTCTCCATTGCCCAGTGAGCCCAATGTTGCCCGACAGCGGGCATCCACCAACCGCACCTCGCCGCTTGGCAACCTAATCGTGGCTTTACCCGCATCAATGGCCAGCAGCTGCACGGAAACACCGGCACCGCGGGCCAATTGCGCACCCTTGCCGGGAAGAAGTTCCACGCAATGAATTGGCATGGCCATCGGAACCAACGAAAGAGGTAGCGACCAACCAACCCGATAGTCCTGTGGAGGTTGATTGGTGCTCATCACGCGATCCCCTATGGCAAGATTCTCCGGCGCAGGAATGTACCGCTTTTCTCCATCGGCGTAGACGAGCAGAGCAATGGTCGCAGAACGGTTGGGATCGTAGGCAATGTGCTGCACCCGTGCCTCCACGTCCAACTTGTCCCTAAAAAAGTCAATGCTTCGCAGTAGGCGCCGATGCCCTCCCCCACGGCGACGCATGGTAATGCGCCCATGGCAATTGCGTCCGCCGCAGCCGTGGGATCGCGCCTTTGTAAGCGCCGGCTCGGACGACGCACTGGTGAGCAGCGGTCGATTGAGCGCCTGATAGCGCTGGGTGGAGGTGATGGGACGGGTGCGTACGATGGCCATGGCAAAATGCTGCCTTCCTTTTAGTTAATTTCAATTTTGTCATCCGCGCGCAGGGTAACGAACGCTTTTTTTGCACAAACTCCCCGTATGGCAACGGCGTGGCGGCGTGTGACACGCATGCGCCGCACCTTTCCCTTTTGACGCAATACATTCACGTGCACCGGACTCACACCAAACTCCCTGCAAACTGCCTGCCGTACCTGTTCCCGTGTGGCATGGATCGCCACGTGAAAAACGTACTGATTTTTGGACGAAGTCAAAAAATTGGACTTTTCGGTCAACCAAAATCCAAGCAAAATTTTTTCCACATCAACCATTGGCCGGCCCATCCTCTCCATTTCTCAGCATGGCCATGCGTCTCGACAGCACCGCCATTGCCCGTTCACTGGCAACCAACTTTTCGCAGCGGGCAACGTCCCATGCGTTGAGCGTGCGCGCCTCCACCATGGATACCTGGGGCAAGTTGCGCGCCGACAACTCCGTCGTTTTGGCAAACGATTCGTCCACCAGCAGCACGGAATTGTTATCTTCCAGCCGCAAACGACGCAGTGTTCGTAAAAAATCCCGTGTTTTTGGCCTTTCAGGGACAGCAAAGCCTTCCACCAGGAGTAGAGATCCGTCAGCTGCCAGCACGTTTAGGCCCTTGGCCAACGCCAACAGCCTTGCCTTGCGATTGATTTTTACGCCATGGTCTCGGTGTCTGGGGCCAAAGACAACACCACCTCCCGTCCAAATGGGGCTGCGCTTTTCGCCGTGGCGTGCCATGCTCGTACCCTTTTGCCGGTATGGTTTTTTGCCGGAGCCACTTACCTCGCTTCGCGTCTTTGCCTGGGCATCGCCTTGGCGCGCATTTCTTTGATAGCCAACCACAACGCGGTGAAAGGCGGCAAGACCGAAATTTCCATCCAGACGCGGCAGTGAAACAAGCCGCATACCAACTTCTTCGCCATCGGGTCCGTAGCAGCACAGTTCCATTTTTACATCCCTTTCTTTGCACTGCGAATGGTTACCCATCCGCCGTTGGCGCCTGCAACACTGCCTTTTACAAACAGCAATCCCTGTTCCGGCAGGATACGGACAATGGATAAATTTTGCATTGTTCGCCGTCCACCCCCCATGCGGCCTGGCATTTTTCGCCCAGGATAAACGCGGCCCGGTTCCTCCCGCTGGCCATAGGAACCACCACGGCGGTGAAACATGGAGCCGTGGCTGGCTGGACCTCCGGAAAAGCCGTGCCGTTTCATTACACCTTGAAACCCCCGACCCTTGCCAATGCCCGACACGTCCACCCGGGAACCAACTTCCAATTCGTGGATGGTGAAAACGTCGCCCGTGGCAGCGTAGTTGTCCAGCGCCTCTACCCGCAGTTCGCATAGTTTGGCGTGCGGTTTGCACTGCCAGCGCACACAATGGCCCAGTTCGGCCGCACTCAACCGCTTACTTTCAACCGGCTGGGCCGCCACCTGTACCGCACGGTACCCATCCCGTTCCACTGTGCGTAGATGCACAATTGGACACGGCCCAACGGCTATGGCGGTCGCAGCAACCACGCGGCCGGCCGCCGCGGACACCTGGGCCATACCAACCTTTCGGCCCATCAACAACACAGTTCTCTTCCTATCATCCATCGCACGGCAACGGGGCTCCCGTCCTCCCATCCACTCCATCGGCTTTTATACGGAAACTGCAATCTCCACCCCGGAAGGAAGGTTGATTTTCTTCAACGCGTCCATTGTGTCGGCACTCGGGTCCAGAATGTCAATCATTCTTTTGTGGGTTCGCAGCTCAAACTGTTCCGCCGACTTTTTGTGCAGATGGGGTGAACGATTTACGGAAAATCGGTTGATGACGACCGGCAATGGCACCGGCCCGACCGCACGGGATCCCGACCGCTTCACGGTCTCTGCAATGTCCACGGATGCTTTGTCGACGAGTCGACTGTCAAAACTTTTGAGGCGAATGCGAATCCTCCGCCCCTGCCTATTTGCCTGCATAATGTCCCGTTCCCTTTCTCCATCTTTTTTTAGGCGCGCTGCTGCTGACGTTTCGCCGTTTCCGTAATCTGCAAAAATTTACTCTGCGGAACCTGCTCAAAGCTGTAGGGCTCCATGACATAGGAAGCTCGTCCCTTGGAAAGAGAGCGCAGATCAGTGGCATAGCCAAACATTTCTTCCAATGGAACACAGGCCTCGATCGTCAAGGTCCCATGCTTGTTGCCAATGTTTTGAATCTGGCCGCGACGTCGATTGAGATCCCCCACCACATCCCCCTGGTATTCCTCAGGAGTCTGTGCCTCAACCTTCATAATTGGCTCCAAAAGAATGGGTTGCGCCCTGCGCATCGCCTCTTTGAAGCCGAAAATTCCAGCCATTTTGAAGGCTAATTCGGAGGAATCCACCTCATGGTAGCTGCCGTCAACGATGCGGGCAATGAAGTCCATAACCGGGTATCCGGCAACAACGCCGCCCAGTGCGCCCTCTCGAATACCGTCTTCAACCGGCTTAATGTACTCCTTTGGAATTACGCCGCCGACAATTTCGTTGACAATTTGAATGCCACTTCCCCGCTCTCCCGGCTCTAGGCGAATGAATGCATGGCCGTACTGGCCACGACCGCCGGATTGGCGGATGAATTTCCCCTCCCCATCTGCCTGTATCGTAATGGTTTCGCGATAGGCGATGCGAGGCTTTCCCGCCACCGCTCCCACGCGAAACTCCCGTAAAATGCGGTCACGAATGATGTCCAGGTGCAACTCTCCCATGCCGGCAATCAGCGTCTGCTGCGTTTCCGCGTCGGTCGTAATTTTAAAAGTTGGATCTTCCTCGGCCAGACGCTGAAGGGCAAAGGAAAGCTTTTCTTGGTCCGCCTTCGAATTTGGCTCGATGGACATGCTGATGACCGGCTCGGGAAATGTGGGTGGTTCCAGGCGCACGTCGAGCGCACGGTCACAGAGCGTATCGCCCGTGACGACCCCTTTTACGCCTACGATGGCGCAGATATCACCGGCATAGGCCACGGCAATATCCTCGCGGGCATTGGCCTTCATGACAACCAACCGACTAATCCGTTCACTTTTTCGAGTGCGGGGGTTGTAGACCACGTCGCCCTTGGAAACCGTCCCTGCGTAGACGCGACAAAAGACCAGTTTTCCCACGAACGGATCGTACATCAGCTTGAACGCCAGCATGGCCATGCGTACCCTATCATCCGCGGCCAATTCGATGGGGGAGCCATCCTCTCGAAATGCATGCGTTGGAGGAAGGTCGAGCGGGCTTGGCAGGTAGTCCACCACGGCATCCACAACCATTTGGATGCCACGATTTTTGAACGCACTGCCCGGAATAACCCCGATAAAATTCAGCGAAACCGTTGCCCGTCGAATGGCCCGGCGCAGTTCTTCTTCTCGGATTTCCTGCCCTTCCAAGTACTTGCTGGCCAATACGTCGTCGTAGTCCACCAGCGCCTCCACCAGCCGCAGCCTGTACCGTTCTGCCCGGTCCCGTTCCTCTTCTGGAATTTCCAGATCGTCGTAGCGCATGCCTTCCCGATCGCCGTCGTCGTAGCGATAGGCCCGCATGCGGACCAGATCGATGAGGCCGCAAAAATTTTCTTCGGCCCCCATGTTGAGAAAAAGCGGATGGGCATTGCCGCCCAATTTGCTGCGAATCTCGTCGACCGCACCGAGAAAGTCGGCCCCTGTCCGATCCATTTTATTGATGAAGGCAATGCGTGGAACATTGTACTTATTCATTTGCCGCCAAACAGTTTCCGACTGTGGCTGCACGCCGGCAACGGCGCAGAATACGGCAACGGCACCGTCCAGCACCCGCAGCGACCGTTCCACCTCGGCCGTAAAATCTACGTGTCCAGGTGTATCGATGATGTTGATGCGGCAGGGAATTCCGGCAAAAAGACCGCGGGCAGATGTCCAACCGCAGGAAATGGCCGCCGATGTGATGGTTATGCCCCGCTCCCGTTCCTGCTCCATCCAGTCGGTCACGGCCGTGCCATCGTGCACCTCGCCCATTTTGTAAATGACGCCCGTGTAGAAGAGAATGCGTTCGGTGGTGGTGGTTTTTCCCGCATCAATGTGCGCCGCAATGCCGATGTTGCGCATGTGTTCCATGGCGATTGGCCGGTCGGGGGAATTTTTTTCTGAACACCGTTCCACCATGGCCTAAATTCTCCGAATGTGATAGCGATGGATGCAGCGATAAAACACTACCAATTGAGATGGGCAAAGGCACGGTTGGCCTGGGCCATCTTGTGCATTTCTTCCCGTCTTTTGACCGCAGCCCCCGTGTTGTTATAGGCGTCAACGATTTCCATGGCTAGCGCCTCGCCCATGGCCACTCCCTTGCGCCCATCCGCAAGGCCAATTAGCCAGCGAAATGCAAGAGTTTGCTGCCGTTCGTAGGAAATTTCGACCGGGACCTGGTAGGTTGCCCCGCCCACACGCCGACTTTTTACCTCGAGTTTTGGCTGCACATTTTCCAATGCCGCCAGCAGCAGTTCAACCGGATCTCCCTTGCCCAGTTTTTCGCTGACCTTCTCGATGGCACCGTATACGATGGTACGGGCGACGGATTTTTTGCCCCTGCGGGTGATCATATTGATCAGTTGGCCAATGAGACGGCTCTGAAACTTGGAATCCGGAGCAACGGTCCGCTTCTGACTTCTATGGCGACGCGACATGACTTTTCCCTATTTCTTTCTGGGCCGCTTTACACCGTAGCGGGAACGGCTGCGCCGTCTTTTTTCCACGCCGGTGCAGTCCAATGCACCTCGAACAATGTGGTAGCGCACACCCGGCAGGTCCTTTACCCGGCCGCCTCGGACAAGAACAATGCTGTGCTCCTGCAAGGTATGGCCTTCGTCCGGAATGTAGGCCACGACCTCGTTGCCATTGGCAAGGCGCACCTTTGCCACCTTACGGACAGCCGAATTCGGCTTTTTTGGCGTGCGCGTCGTGACCTGGACGCAAACACCGCGGCGAAAGGGATTGCCGCCAAGAGCCGGCGAACTGGACTCGCGCGGCGCAACCCGTCGCGGCTTTCGGATGAGTTGATTGATAGTTGACATGACCAATTCCCACGCCAACCGTGGAAAGTACGCCCTTTCAAATCGGTCGACCCCACCCTTGGCAACGTTTTTTTAAAAATTTCTTCAAATTTCGTCGATGGACTCTGCTTCCTCGCACTCCATGATCAGATCATTTTCCCCATAGTTATTGCGCCGACCGGCGACTGACCCCGTCTCATCGTCATCCTCATCCGCAACGAGCGAAATAAGGGAAAGTTTGCGGTAGCGGGGCAATCCGGTACCGGCCGGAATGAGATTTCCCATGATGACATTTTCCTTCAGGCCGTGCAGCGGATCCACCCGACCCAGCGTAGCCGCATCGGTCAGTACCCTGGTTGTTTCCTGGAAAGAGGCTGCTGAAATAAAGCTATTCGTTTCCAGCGATGCCTTTGTAATGCCCAAAAGAATGGGCTCTGCTTCGGCCGGCTGTCCACCTGCTTCGACGATCTGACCATTGGCGTCCTGTAGATCAAAGCAATCAACCTGGTCGCCCCAAAGAAATTCCGAATCTCCCGGTGCCACGATGCGCACCCGCCGCAGCATGCGGGCCAGAATGATTTCGATGTGCTTATCATTGATGGCCACTCCCTGGGTGCGGTACACCTTTTGAATTTCTCGCAAAAGGTATTCAAATACGGCATGTACGCCCAAAATCTCCAGCATTTCATGGGGATCAGCTGCGCCGTCGGATAGCATCTGGCCACGGGAAACGAAGTCTCCTTCCTGGACCAGAATCTGCTTAGCAAGTGGTACAAGATGTTCTTCGTGCCGGCCGGATTCTGGATCGGTCACAACGATTTTTCGCTTATTGCGCAGCACGTTGCCAAACGAAACCACGCCCATGATCTTTGCCATTTCCCCCACGTCCTTTGGCCGCCGCGCCTCGAATAGTTCCGCAATGCGGGGTAGGCCACCGGTGATATCCTGGGTGCGGGAAGCGGAGCGGGCAATTTTGGCCAACAATGAGCCGGCGGTCAGCACATCGCCATCGGCAACGGCAATCTGTGCACCGGCCGGAATGCCATACCACGCCACAACGCGGCCTTCTTCTACACCCTCACCGTTGTCCGGCAGGGCGCAAATTTCGATGGTCGGATTGAGGTCATCCTTGTGCTCAATGACCACCGTTGTTCCCTCGCCTTCCTCCGTGTCCCGCCGGATGGTCACGCCAAAGATCATGTCGCGAAAGCGTACCTTGCCGGCTTTTTCCGACAAAATTGGCACGTGGTGCGGATCCCATGCTGCCAAAATTTGACCCTTCTTTACATCATCTCCGTCGTTGGCAAATAGCACGGTTCCCGCCATAATTTTGAACGATTCCACCTCCCGGCCATGTCCATCCAGCAGAACGATGCAGCCGGTTTTGTTGAGCACGATGACGGCGCCATCCGCCGTGTGCACGTGGCGCAGACCCTGCCAGCGAACGCTGCCGTCCGTCCGTGCCCGGTATTGAGGGGTTTGCAAAATTTGGTTGGCCACGCCGCCCACGTGGAATGTTTTCAATGTCAGCTGGGTGCCAGGTTCGCCGATGGATTGGGCTGCGATGATGCCAACCGCGGCCCCCGTCTCCACCATGCGATTGGTGGCCAAGTCAATGCCATAGGCGTTGGCCGGGATGCCGCTGCGGGTCATGTGGGTCAGCGGCGACATAATTTTTACCCGTTCGACGCCAAGTTCTTGGATGCGTCGTGCCACGTCGGCTGTGATGAGGCAACCACCCTGCACCAATACGTCGTTCGGATCGCTGGGATTCACCACATCTTCGCTGCTGCAACGACCTGCAATGCGCTCTTCCAGGGATATGATTTCCTGGTCACCTTCCACGAGTGCCTGCTTCCAAACCCCGCCGCGGTTGCCATCGTCCGGGCCGGTGATGACGCAGTCCATGGCCACGTCGCAGAGCTTGCGCGTCATGTAACCTGCATCCGCCGTTTTGAGGGCCGTATCTGCCAAACCCTTGCGGGCACCGTGGGTTGAAGTAAAGTAGTCCAGCACCGACAGTCCTTCCCGGAGAGAGGTTAGGACAGGCCGTTCAATGATTTCTCCCGATGGCCGCACCATCAAGCCCCGCATGCCGCAGAGCTGGCGTACCTGCTGCCGATTGCCCCGGGCACCCGAATCCATCATGAGAAAGATTGGATTGATCTCGTCCCGGCCGCCATTGGTTTTCAGCTGGGCAAATACTCCATTGGCAATTTCGTCCGTTGCCCGCGTCCAAATGTCCACGATGCGATTGTACCGCTCGCCGTCGGTGATGATGCCGCGGGCGTGCTGGCGATTGACATCCTGCACCTTTTTTTTAGCCGCCTCCACCAACCTGCTCTTGTTGTCTGGCACCACGATATCCTCAAAGCCGATGGATGCCCCTGACTCCATGGCCATGCGGAACCCAAGTTCTTTGAGGTTATCCAGCAGTTCCAGAAGCGCCGGCCTGTCCAACACCTTGTAGGCCGCCATGATGAGCTCGCCCAGCCTGGCCTTGGCCACGGGAAAGTTTATGAAGCCCAGCTGGGGAGGAAAGATGGAATTGAAAATCACCCGGCCCACCGTGGTGCGCAAAATTTTTACCGTGCCATCGCCGTAGCGGGTGTTTTTTTGAAAGTCAGGATTTTTTAGGTGGATCCAGCTGTGCTTATGCAGTCGCTTTTCTCCGTAGGCCAGCATCACTTCCTCCTGATCACAGAGCAGGGGCAGGCGTTCGTTTTCCGCCGGCATATGCCGCGGTTCGACGGTTAGATAATACCCCCCCATGACGATGTCCTGGGATGGCGTCATGATCGGCTTGCCGCTGGACGGAGAAAAAATGTTCAACGTTGACATCATCAACAGCTTGCACTCCAAAACCGCCTCAATGGAGAGAGGGACATGTACCGCCATCTGATCGCCGTCAAAGTCCGCATTGAACGCCGTACAAACCATTGGATGGAGACGGATTGCCTCTCCTTCGATGAGCACCGGTTCAAAGGCCTGGATGGATAGGCGGTGCAGTGTTGGTGCCCTATTGAGCAGGATCGGCCGACCCCGCATCACTTCCTCAACGATGTCCCAAATCTCGGGAACTTGCTTTTCTATGAGTTTGCGCGCGCTCCACACCGTCTGTACAAAGCCAAGTTCTTTGAATCGTCGAATGATGAACGGCTCAAAAAGAACTAGGGCCATTTTTTTTGGCAAGCCGCATTGGTGCAGCTTAAGCTCGGGACCGATGACGATGACAGAACGTCCGCTGTAGTCCACCCGCTTGCCCAGCAGATTTTGACGAAAGCGTCCCTGCTTTCCTTTGAGCATGTCACTCAAGGATTTGAGAGGACGGTTGCCCGTTCCCTGCACCGGCCTTGCCAGCCGACCATTGTCCAGCAGCGCGTCTACCGCCTCCTGCAACATGCGCATTTCGTTGTGAACGATCACATCGGGCGTTTTCAATTGCATGAGACTGCGCAGGCGATTGTTGCGATTGATTACCCGCCTGTAGAGATCGTTCAGGTCGCTCGTGGCAAAGCGGCCGCCATCCAACGGAACCAGGGGCCGCAGATCCGGAGGAATGACTGCCAAATTTTCCAAAATCATCCACTCCGGCGACGTGCCGCTGTGCAAAAAGGCACAGATCAGCTTCAACCGCCTGGCCAGCTTTTTTTTGACCTGCTTGGAGCGGGTTGTCTGCATCAAATTCGTCAATTCATCGACCGTTTGCAGCAGGTCCATGGCGGCCAAAATTTCCTTCAATGCCCCGGCTCCCATCTTGGCCACGAAGGCGTCTTCGCCATATTCCTCCTGGGCCCGCGCATACTCCTGCTCCATGAGCAATTGCCGCTGTTCCATTGGCGTTGAACCTGGATCGATGACCACATAGCTTTCGTAGTAAATGATCCGTTCCAAGTCGCGGACGGACATGTCCAAAAATAGGGAAAGCCTGCTGGGCAAGTTTTTAAAAAACCATATGTGGGCAACCGGAACCACCAGCTCAATGTGCCCCATCCGTTCTCGCCGAACCCGTGACTGAATCACCTCCACACCACAGCGGTCACAGACAACATCCTTGTATTTTATGCGCTTGTACTTGCCGCAGGCGCATTCGTAGTCCCGCACGGGCCCAAAAATTTTGGGACAAAAAAGTCCGCCAAATTCCGGACGAAATGTGCGGTAATTGATTGTTTCCGGATTTTTGATTTCGCCGTGCGACCAGGAGCGAATCGTGTCCGGCGATGCGATGGACAGGCTGACGTGGTCAAAGACTCGTTCCGCATCAACACCTAAAACTTCCCTTGCTTCCTGCTCGCTCATGCTGCTCCTTCAAAAATATTTGCATCGTCCTCGCCTTCTCGGTGCAGCTGCATGTTCAGTCCAAGGCCCAAAATTTCCTTGACCAGCACGTTGAATGATTGGGGTGTTCCAGCCCGCAGTGTCCGATCCCCCTTGACGATGGCCTCATAGGTAGCCGTCCGACCCTGAACATCGTCCGACTTGACGGTCAAAAATTCCTGCAGGCAGTAGGCGGCGCCGTAGGCCTCGAGTGCCCAAACCTCCATTTCCCCCAGCCGCTGGCCGCCGTACTGAGCCTTGCCACCCAGTGGTTGTTGGGTAATCAAGCTGTAGGGACCGACGGCGCGGGCATGAATTTTATCTGCCACCAGATGGTTCAACTTCATCATGTACATGTAGCCGACGCAGACCTTTTGATCGAAGCGTTCACCCGTATGGCCATCGTAGAGATAGACCTTACCCCATTCTGGCAGGTTTGCTTCCCGCATTTTTTCCCGAATTTGTTCTTCGGTAGCTCCATCGAATACGGGGGTTGCCACCCGTAAACCGAGCTCATGACATGCCCAGCCCAATTGATTTTCCAACACCTGGCCCAGATTCATGCGGGCAGGGACGCCAAGGGGGTTTAAAATGATGTCCACCGGCGTGCCATCGGCGAGGAATGGCATGTCTTCGGCGGCCACGATGCGAGAAACGATGCCCTTGTTGCCATGCCGTCCCGCCATCTTATCTCCCACCTGAATCTTGCGCTTGGTGGCGATGTAGACTTTGACGCTTTTGATGGTGCCATTTTCATCAAAATTCCCGGATTCCACCAGCTGCAGCTGTGCCCGCCGTTCGCCCTCCGTCTGGGCAAACTTGCGTTGAAATCCGGAAATGATGTCATTGATTTTGATGCGCACCGGAGATTCGTCAATTTGGACCTTGTCCGCCGCTGCTGCCAACTTGCGCAGCAAAGTTTTTGTGATTTTGCGATTGGCAGGAATGATCAATTCCCCGGTTTCTCCATTTGTGATATCGAGGGGAATCTTTTCGCCCAGCAGAATATTGGACAGTGCTTCGGTCAGTCCTTCCCGAATTTCATCCATCTGTTTGCGAAAATCTTCGTTCACTTTTTTGACCTGCCGCCGTATTTCAGAGGCCGACATCTCGGCCATTTCCCCCTGGTTGGAGGTCGACGTTCTTACGTCCATGACGATGCCGTAGCAGCCGGACGGTGCGAGCAGGGAAGAATTTTTTACCTCCGCAGCCTTTTCTCCAAAAATAGCCCGCAGCAATTTTTCCTCTGGTGCCAGATCCGTTTCGCTCTTTGGCGTAATTTTTCCAACGAGAATGTCGCCGGGACAAACCTTTGCTCCGATGCGCACGATGCCATCCCGATTCAAATTGCGAAGCGCCTCATCGCCCACGTTGGGGATGTCCCGTGTAATTTCTTCCTGGCCAAGCTTCGTATCCCGGGCAACAATCTCAAAAACTTCGATGTGCAGCGACGTGAACACCTCGTCCCGCAGCATGCGCTCGTTGAGCAGGATGGCATCTTCAAAGTTGTAACCATTCCAGGGCATGAACGCGGCTAGCACATTCCTCCCCAGTGCTAGCTCGCCCATTTCCGTTGCCGCACCGTCGGCCAGCAATTCTCCCGCACGTATGCGATCGCCCCGCTGCACCCGCGGCCGTTGATTGAAAGAAGTTGCGGCATTGGAACGCAAAAATTTTCGTAGTTTGTACACCGCCATTGTTCCATCCGACGACGGATTATCATTTGGATCGAAGTCGGTCGGCAGACGGCCATCTTCGGTGGAAACGATCAGGCGGGCATCCACGTAGGCAACGATGCCATCCCGTTCTGCCCGCACGATGGCCCGCGAGTCCTGGGCTACCTTTTGTTCCACGCCCGTTCCCACCAGCGGTGCTTCGGGGGTCAAAAGTGGGACCGCTTGCCGCTGCATGTTGGCCCCCATCAGGGCGCGGCTGGAATCGTCGTGCTCCAAAAATGGGATGAGGCTGGTGGTGGGCGAAACAAGCTGCCTGGGAGACACGTCCCGATGCGTCACATCGCCCGGTTCGACATCCACAATTTTATCGCGGAAACGTACGGCAATGGCACCTTTTAGCTTTCCCGCACCGTCCAGGCACGCATCCACCTGGGCAATTTTAAAATTTTCTTCTTCGTCGGCGTTGAGGTACGTCACCACGTCGGTCGGCTTCCCCTTTTTGACCACGGCGTAGGGGGCTTCAATGAAACCAAACTCATTCAATCGCGCATAGGTGCTGAGCGAATTGATGAGTCCGACGTTTGGCCCTTCCGGCGATTCGATGGGACAAATGCGACCATAGTGGGATGGATGGACGTCGCGCACATCCAATCCGGCCCGTTCCCTGCTCAAGCCACCTGGACCAAGGGCCGAGATGCGCCGCTTGTGGGTCAGCTCCGACAGAGGATTGATCTGGTCCATCAGCTGGGAAAGTTGGCTGCGGGCAAAAAAATCCCGCACCACCGCCATGAACAGTTTTGGATTTGTCAGCTTTTGGGGCGTGATGGAATCGACGCTCTGGTCGTAGAGGCTCATGCATTCCCTGGTATGCCGCTCCATGCGAACCAGTCCGGATCGGCACTGATTCGCCAGCAATTCTCCAACCGTCCGCACCCGCCGATTGCCCAGGTGGTCGATGTCATCCATTTGCTGCTTGCCGAGGCGAATCTGGAATAAAAATTTGAGCGATGCAACGATGTCCTCCGTGGACACCAGCCGATCATCCAATGGCCGCTGCAGGCCCAATTTTTGGTTCAATTTGTAGCGCCCGACACGGCCCAAGTCGTAGCGCCGCGGATCCCTAAACAATCGTTTGAGCAAGGTTTGTGCATTGACAATGGTGGGGGGCTCGCCCGGTCGCAATCGCATGTAAATTTCGTAGAGCGCCTCATCCGTGTTGCGCGTGGTATCCTTTTTTAGCGTGCGCACCAGCAGGCCACCATCCAGCGAAGTGTCCACGACCTGAATTTCTTCCACTCCGGCCTGGGCAAAGGATTCAACGGCGGTATGGGTGATGGTTTCATAGGCGCGGGCCAGCACGATACCCTGTTGGGCATCGATGATGTCATCCGCCAAAATCAGGTGGGATAGATCTTCCGCATTTCCTCGCAATTGGTCAACTGGCTCCATGCGTACGTCGTAGAACAGGCGCAGAATGTCCAGGTCCGAGCCGTGCCCCATGGCACGTAAAAACGTCGTGGCCAAAAATTTACGCCTTCTACGCCGCCGATCCAGATAGACGTACACCTGGTCATAGGGATCGAACTGCATTTCGATCCAGGTCCCGTGGTCGGGAATGATGCGCGCGGCAAACAATTTCTTGCCGCTCACGTGCTCACTTTCCTCAAAGCTGACCCCGGACGTGCGGTGCAGCTGACTGACCACAACCCGTTCAGCTCCATTGATGATGAAGGATCCCCGCTCCGTCATGAGGGGCATGTCGCCAAAAAGCACCTCCTCTTCGCGCGCATTGCCCTCTTCGCAGAGGCGTAGTGTTACATAAAGTCCTGCCCCATAGGTTATCCCATCGCGCAGGCAGGCCGCATCCTCATGCTTTGGCTCACCGATGCGGTAGGAAACAAACTCCAGGCGGCAGCGGCCATCGTAGCTTTCTACTGGAAAAGAATCTAGAAAAACTCCCTGAAGGCCAGCATTAAGCCGCCGTTCGGGCGGCACATTCAGCTGCAAAAAATCGCGAAATGAATCGGTTTGAATTTCAATAAAATTCGGCGCCGCAATTGTCTCCTTCAGTTTTCCAAAATGGACACGTTCAGCCATGGCATTGCCTTTCTAAAAAATTGTGCGCCATCCACGCAGGACGTCGCACGAACCCATTTCACTTCGCGGTGGCATCGTTTACCGCAATTCAATCTTGGCCCCAACGGCTTCCAAACGTTTTCGCATTTCCTCTGCTTCTGCCTTGGCAATGCCTTCCTTAATCGCCTTGGGAGCTCCCTCCACCATATTTTTTGCTTCGATGAGTCCCAGACCTGTCAGGGCGCGAATTTCCTTGATCACATTGATTTTTGCATCGCCCCCGGACAGGAGCATGACGGTAAATTCCGTCTTTTCCTCTTCTTCGGTGACCACCGGTGCGGCAACGGCAGCTGCAACGACCGGAGCTGCTGCGCTGACTCCCCACCTTTCCTCCAACTCCTTGACCAGTGCAGCAATTTCAATCACCGACCTGGCACCAAGCCATTCAATCACCTGTTCCTTCGTAATTTCCGCCATCACATCCTCCCGAAATCAACTAGCGGCTGCCCCTGCAACCATTTAAGAAACATTGCTCCTAGTTCGACTCCTCCACTGTTTTTCTTGCATATGCTTGCAAAATTCCAAAAAAACTCTGCGCAGCCGCCTGGCACAGGCGAAGCAAATTCTGTGCCGAAGCCTGCAGCAGTGCCAGCAATCTGGCTCGCAGCTCGTCCAGAGGCGGCAGTTGGGAAAGCGTTGTCACGTCCGCCGCAGCCAAGGCTTTGCCATCCAGTGCGCCACCCTTCACCGTCAACTTGCCCTCTCGACCCTTTTCGCCAGCAAATTCACACAGCACCTTTGCCACTGCTGACGCATCCTGGCCGCCTGTGACAATGGCGGTCGGGCCGCACAGAGCGGTAGGATTCAGCTTCGGCCATCCACCTTCGCGAAGTGCATGGCCCAGAACGGAATTTTTTACCACATGGTATTCCGCGCCCTTTTCCCTCAGTAGCTTGCGCAATGCGAACACATCGCCGACTGTGAGATGGCTAAAGCCAACAACATAGGTGTGGCGGGATTTTCCCAGGTGCGCCACGGCCTCATGAACCAGCAATTTCTTTTCTTCACGCACAATGCTAATCTCCTCCGTTCAGGCCTGTAGTTCTCTCAAATCAAGCACAATGCCAGGCCCCATGGTAGAACTGAGCGTCGCCGAGCGCACGAACCGTTCCCGCACGGCCTGGGGCTTGGAACGGACCACTTCGGTCAGCGTTGCCCGAATATTCTCCTGCAACATTCGCGCGTCGAACGACCTTTTCCCCACAACCAGCGCCACGTTGGCAGTTTTGTCCATTTTAAATTCACAGCGGCCAGCTTTTACGTCACGGATGGCAACCCCAATGTCCTCCGCCACCGTGCCGGCCTTTGGACTGGGCATGAGCCCTCGCGGGCCCAAGATCTTGGCAATGGGACGAATGGCGGTCATTGCCTCCGGCTTGGCAACGGCCACGTCGAAATCGCACCAGCCATCGTCCCGAATGCGCGCCACCAAATCTTCCAGTCCGGCATGGTCCGCTCCGGCTGCCAGCGCCCCATCGACGTCATCTGTAAATGCCACAACGCGCACGGTTTTGCCACTGCCGTGGGGCAATTTTACGATGCCACGCACCATCTGATCCCCCTGCTTGGGATCGACGCCGAGGTGCAAAGCCAACTCCACCGATTCATCAAACCCGGCCCCTGCCATTGCCTGCAACGTCGTGACGGCCACATCTATGGACACCCCACCGTCCGGCAGTATTTTTTGATTCTGCGCATAGCGTTTACTGCGTTTTTTCATAGTCCTTCCTCAGGCGGTGACGGTAATTCCCATGCTGCGCGCCGTGCCTTCCACCATGCGCATGGCCGCTTCCAGGTCCTCCGCATTGAGATCATCCCGCTTAATGGTGGCAATTTCTTCAACTTGGACCCTGGTTACCGAGCCAACCTTTGTTCGATTCGGCGTACCGGATCCAGCCTTAACTCCGGCGAATTTCTTGAGTAACACGGCGGCCGGCGGTGACTTGAGAACAAATGTGAAACTTTTGTCGGCGTGGACAGAGATGACCGTTGGCAGGATCATGCCCTTCTGGTCCGCCGTTTTGGCATTGAACTCTTTGCAAAAGTTCATAATATTCACGCCTGCAGAGCCAAGAGCCGGTCCAACCGGCGGCGCAGGATTTGCTTCCCCGGCCGGCAACTGCAATCGAATCACCCGCACAACCTTCTTCTTTACCACGGCCATCGCTGCTCAAACCTCCTCCTTTGCCACCTGCCAAACCTCGAGGTCCACCGGTGTCTTCCGTCCAAAAAGTCCGACGGCGACGCGCAGGGTTCCGGCCTCCTCGTCCACGCTTTCCACCTCGCCGCTTGAACCGGAAAATGGTCCGTCGGTAATTTTTACCGGCGTGCCAACTTCATACAGATGGCCCACCTTTCGCACCTCGTCCTGGACCGCCACCTGGGCCAGAATGGTGTCAACATCCTGCTGCTTAAGGGGTATGAGCTGGTCGGATCCAACAAATCCCGACACCCCCTGCATCCCTCTTAACAACTGCCACAGATCGTGGCACAAAATATTCTGTTCATCGAAAAGATCGAGTTCCGCGAATAGGTAGCCCGGATATAACTTGCGCCGACGCAGTCGCCGTTGGCCATTGCGCACGTCGCAGATGTTTTCTACTGGAAACAAAACTCTTCCCACGCGGTGGCTAAGGCCAAGACGCTTCGCTTGAAGTGGAATGGCGCGCTGCACCCGCGCCTCATAGTTAGAAAGCACCTGCAATGCGTACCAGCGAAAGCTGGACGCACCGTCATCCGCCGCATCGGCGGGTGTGCCACCATCCATTCCATCATCCATTGCCGCAACTACCGCACCAGGTCCACAAGGAGATGAATGGCCTGGAAGAGAGAAAAATCCGCCAATGCCACAAAAAATCCGAGGGCGAGTGCCCCCATAAAAACCACCTCCGTTGCGCGACGAAATTCGGCAACGGTTGGCCAACACGTCTTTCGCAGCTCCGCCACCGTTTCGCCAAAAAACCGCCTCGTCCTTCCTAACAATGCGCCCACAAACTACCTTCCCCCATCCCAACCGCCGCAGCTGGCAGGGGAAGAGGGAATCGAACCCCCAACCTACGGTTTTGGAGACCGTTGCTCTGCCAAATTGAGCTATTCCCCTCCTGCGAAACGCAGCGAGCCATTACAAAAATGGCGGCAAAAAAAAAGCAAGACATTTTTTTACCGCCCCGCCGTCCGGTGGTGGCGCATAGCTCCCTACTCCAAAATCTCCGTCACACGACCTGCGCCAACCGTCCTGCCGCCTTCGCGAATGGCAAAGCGTTGGCCTCTCTCCATGGCAATAGCCTTCTGTAACGCAACCTCAATGCCAAGGTTGTCGCCCGGCATCATCATTTCCGTCCCCTCCGGCAGTTTAATTACGCCGGTCACATCTGTCGTGCGGAAGTAGAATTGTGGACGGTAACCGTCGAAGAATGGGGTATGCCGACCACCCTCATCCTTTGATAGGACATAGATTTCGGCCCTAAATTTTGTGTGCGGCTTGATGGTGCCCGGCTTTGCCAGAACGTGGCCCCGCTCTACCTGATTTTTTTCAACCCCTCGCAGCAGCACGCCCACGTTGTCGCCGGCCTGGCCCTGGTCCAGCAGCTTGCGAAACATTTCCACGCCGGTCACGACGGATTTGCGCGTCTCGGTTAGGCCCACGATTTCCACCTCGTCCCCCACCTTGATAATGCCGCGCTCGATGCGGCCCGTCGCAACCGTGCCGCGGCCCGTGATGGAAAACACATCTTCGACGGACATGAGGAATGGTTTATCAATTTCCCGCTGGGGCTCCGGAATGTCCCGGTCCACGGCCTCCAGCAGTGCGGCGATGGCTGCCACACCCTCCGGCTTGCCCTCAAGGGCTGCCAGTGCCGAACCGCGGATGACGGAAATGCGGTCCCCATCGAATTCGTACTTTGTCAAAAGGTCGCGGATTTCCATTTCCACGAGCTCGAGCAATTCCGGATCGTCCAGCAGGTCCACCTTGTTGAGGAAAACCACGATGCGGGGCACGCCCACCTGGCGGGCCAGCAAAATATGTTCCCGCGTTTGCGGCATCGGGCCATCGGCGGCGCTAACAACCAAAATGGCGCCATCCATCTGCGCTGCGCCCGTGATCATATTTTTTACAAAATCGGCGTGGCCGGGGCAGTCCACGTGGGCATAGTGCCGCCTGTCGCTTTCGTATTCCACGTGGGAAACGGCGATGGTCACCGTCTTTGTTTCGTCGCGCACCGTGCCGCCCTTGGTGATGTCCGCATAGGACTTGAACTGGGCCAAGCCCTTGTCCGCCTGAACCCGCAAAATGGCGGTGGTCAGGGTGGACTTTCCGTGGTCAACATGGCCAATGGTGCCAACATTTACGTGGGGCTTTTTCCGTTGAAAGCTTTCCTTTGCCATAGCGTTCTCTCTTTTTCTATTAGACCAAAACCGATGGAGCCCTCGAGCGGATTTGAACCGCCGACCTCATCCTTACCAAGGATGTGCTCTGCCAACTGAGCTACAAGGGCCACCGGGGCGCAAAATTTTCCACAGCGCCCCACTTGTTGCCCAAGGTGAATGGGTGCTTTGGGTGCGTCAAGATTTTTTTGCTAGAAATTCGCGCCCCGTCTCCTCCTTGAAAAATCTTTTCTCTCCCCGCCTCCCATCCATGCTACACCCGTGTCCCGATCCGCCTATCAACTTCCCCGCCGGCACATTTTGCTCACGGCGAATGCCAGCTGGGATCCCATCGGCCCAATCTGCATCCTCTGCCTCGGATTGCTGGGCATTTCCACCATCCGCACGGCGCAAATGATTTCCCAGGGCGACCAGTGGAAGGGTCAGCTGATTTGGTTTTCCATCGGCCTACTGCTCTACTGCGCCTGTGCGCAGCTGGACTACCATTTTTTTCGCCGCCATGCCCATAGCCTCTACGCCGCTGGCCTGTTTCTGCTGCTCCTCGTCTGGACGCCGCTTGGGGTTAGTCACTACGGCGCCCTGCGCTGGATTCGTGTTCTTGGCATGCAGTTGCAGCCGGCCGAAGTGGCCAAGTTTACCACGCTTGTGATGATGTCGGCCCTTCTGGCCGGAGAAAAGATCGATTCATTGCGCGCATCGCGGGCCGCGCTGGTCCGCCTTTTGGCCATTTTTTTCCTGCCTTGGTTGCTCATTTTTCTCCAGCCGGACCTGGGCTCTGCCCTCATTCTCCCTCCGGTGCTGCTAGCCCTACTATTTCTTTCCGAACTATCCGGCCGCTTTTTTCTTCTATTTTTTGCCGTTGCCGTGCTGTTCCTTGCCCTGCTCACCTGGGACATCTACCGCTATCGAAATTTTTTGGATGAAAATGGGTTGCGGCCGGACCGCCATGCCGGCCTCTACCAGGCCCACTCCCTTCTTCCTCTGCGCGACTACCAGCGCAACCGCATTCTGGGATTCATTGCTCCGGCCGTGGTGGACCCGGGCGGAACGGGCATCAGCTGGAATTTGCGCCAGTCACTCATCGCCGTTGGCACGGGTGGCTTGGCCGGCAAGGGTGCGGTGGACAGCAGCCAGGCCCAGCTGGGCTATCTTCCTAGATCCGTCTCCACCAATGATTTTTTGTTTTCCGTCCTGGCGGAGGAGCGGGGCCTGCTCGGATCCCTTGCGGCGCTGGTGCTGCTGACGGCGCTCATTCACGGCAACCTGCGCATTGCCGCATCCGCCAGGGATCGTTTCGGCCGCCACCTCGCCACCGGCATAGCCCTTTTTCTTCTCATGCACGTGGCGGTGAACATGGGCATGACCCTTGGATTGATGCCTATCACCGGCGTTCCCCTGCCCTTTTTGAGCAGTGGCGGCTCCTTCCTCACCGTGTGCTGCATTTTACAGGGCATCGTGCAGAGCATTTACCATCGTCGCCGCAATTTGGCATGATCCATGGATCCGCTTGCCAGCCTTGAGAAATTTGCTAATGGCTTGCGGCCGAACTCCTAACAATCGGGCTGCCTGCGCCTGGTTGTTGGCAGCTTTTTCCAGTGCCGCGTGGACGATGATCCGTCGCACGGCGCCGAGAAAGGCTGGCAAATGAAAATTTCTACCCCAGGCAATGGACGATTTCTGCCCTTCCCTTCCAGCGGCCGGCCCCATTTTTTGCGCGGAGCAGATCACGGCCGGGTGGGTGGCGTGCAAATCTTCCACCATGCGAAGAAGCGTGGCAAAATTTTGCCGATAGTTTCCATGGCGTTGCAATTCTTCCAAAGCCTGTTCCGCAATCTTTTTTTCCAATCCGGTGCGGCGGTTCAAATCCCGCAATTTGGCAAAAATGGTGGGGCGAATGTCCTGCCGCCGTTCATCCAGAGAAGGGACGGCGATGGCCCACTCCCGGAGCAGGCTGCCCATGCCGTCGGGCAGATTGCGGCAAACGCTGTCCATCGCGACGCCGTCCACGGGTCCATCCACGGTCAATAGAATGCGCACCGGGTGTTCTTTTCCCAAAAGCGCGGCTAGAATTTGGCCGCACAGGTCGGTCGGCAGTACCTCCGGGTGGACCAGGATGGCGCTGGGCCGTGCGCAGGTCGTCAGCCGCCGTAGCCATTGCTGCAAACTTGTTTGCGGAGAAGGGTCGTCGAGTAAATTTTGGCAGAACACCAGCTGGCAGGCGCAGGAATTGTGGGAATGCAGTCTATGCAGCAGCCTGGCAAATGTAATCTTTCCCACACCCGCCGCTCCGCAAAAAACCGCCGGGTCCCGATCTTCGGCGCGCCGGTGCAGACAGGACAGTACGGTCTGCAGGGCCGGTGAATTGCCGTACACGCCGGCCGCGGGAAGTGCCTCTTCCAGGCAAAGTTTTTGCGTGCTTTGCAGGCACCAGTCGTCCTCCCTCCAAATCAGGTCAACCCCATCGTCTTCCCGGCCGGGCATTGGCCATTCTCCCCAGAACGAAGATTGAAAAATTGCGCCATCCATTTCCGCCAAAGCCACAACATCCGCCTTTGGCAAGGCGGTACATGGGCTTGGTCGTGGCTGTCAAGATTTTAAATCTTTTATCGCATTCCTTCCAACTTTTGCCGGTGCGGACCCAGGGCGCCGCCCTCCGATTGGAATAGAAAAAATCTTTGCAGTCCTTTGGCGCACATGTCTTTTTTCCTTTGACAAGTTGTTGCAAAAGTTGGTCGTTCGATGGCATAGTGCGGTCTGTTTTGACAAGTTTTTGCCTAGGCGCGGAGAAAAACGGACCGCCGCCCCACGCCGTGGCGCAGTCCGTTGAAAATAATACCAGCAAACTGCGGCAGCCAATGGTATCCATCCTCATTCCGGTTTACAACGGCGCTGACCACCTTTGCAACTGTCTAGACAGCGCCCTTGGGCAAACATTTCGCAACATCGAAGTTGTCTGCGTGGACGACGGATCCACCGACGAAAGCCCTGCTGTTTTGGCGGAATTTGCCGCCCGAGATTCCCGGCTTGTAGTTTTCACGCAAAAAAATTGCGGCGCGCTCCATGCCCGTTCGGTGGCCGCCCATGCGGCAAGGGGTGAGTACTTTCTTTGCCTGGATGACGACGATACATTTCGACCGAACATCGTGGAGCGGGCGGTTGCGGCCGCCCTGGAAAAACGGGTAGATGTGGTTGAGTTTTCCTGCACCATCCGCCGTTGTGGATTTTTTAAACGGCGTGAGCTGTACCAATGGGGTAGCCCGGAAAAAACTTTTTTTGAAAAAATTTTGCGACAACCGACCATTTCCTTGGCGGCCGCCAGCGGTGGTATTAGCTGTCTGTTGTGGAACAAATTGATTCGGCGGGAAGTTTTTTTGGCCGGCGATGGCGAAATTCCACCGGAGGTACGGGCAACGAAAATTTCCCATCGCAGCGATGAATTGCTGTGTTCCATCATATTGAGCAAGGCCGATTCCTATGCGGCCATTTCCGACATCGGCTGCGACTATACAATTTGGCCCTCTTCGCTCAGTTGGCAAGAGCGAATTAGCTTCGATCGCCACATGGACATGTTGGATGAATTTTTTCTGGTCTGGCATATTCTGGTCAGGACTTTCCCTCCGAAGGTTCGTAACATTCTGTACCAACGCTGTGCGATCGTTTTGCAAGGCTACACACAAATGTGGTGGCGATTTTCACAGACACAGTGCCAATTGGCCCTGCGGCGATTGATGGATGGCTGCTCCATGGATCGGGAAATGCTGGCCGCCTTTGTGGACAGAATTTTTGGGCAGCGCAGAGTTTTGAAGGGACTATTGTGGAAATTGCATGGCCGACGGTTCCCATTCATCCATTTGCGACTGCTGCCGGACCGCATTTGTCACCGATGAAAGGAATATTTTTGACTTTTTTCGCAGCGCTTTTTGCTCACCCACGGTGGATACTGGAAATGGTTTCATGGTAATTTCCAATGCGTACGACCAGAATGGTTGGAAAGATGGCATCACGGCGTCGCGAAAACTTTTGTACTGCTTTGTGATGGAGTTAAAAGCACTTGCATTTTGACCGTATTTAGGTAGCTTGGTTGTCAGTCACCCTGTTCCTAGACGCCGAAAGGTTCGTTGTCACCCGCTTTGACTGTGGTCAAAGGAGCATTTTCGCAAAAAATCTACCGGATGGCGCCATGGGAGTGTGTCGGCAAACGATGCCACACTTGCCTTGCTAAGTTTTGCAATCGGTGTGGCCGGACCAGAACCGTGCGACATTTTCAATCTCAAAATTTGATTGCAGCCGCGGAGCAAAAAAAAGTCGGGCTGCCATGCCGCGGCCGACTGAAAACTTCTAGAAACAAAGAGTTTGACATGCCGTAAATTGTCTGTTAAAATAAAATTTACATGGGATCAGGGATCAGGGATCAGGGATCAGGGATCAGGGATCAGGGATCAGGGATCAGGGATCAGGGATCAGGGATCAGGGATCAGGGATCAGTCCCAGCTGTTTCCATCCTTATTCCGGTTTACAACGGCGCAAAGCATGTGACCCGTGCGCTGGACAGCGTGCTGGGGCAAAATTTTTTAAATTTTGAGTTGGTTTGCGTGGACGATGGGTCCACCGATGGCACGGCGAAAATTTTAGAAAAATACGTCGCCAAGGACCTGCGGGTTCGCGTCGTCACGAGCAAAAAAAATTTTGGGACTCTCCATGCCCGGGTAACCGCGGTGCGGGCGGCCAGGGGAGACTATGTCATGTGGCTCGATGCCGATGACCATTTTTTGCCGAATATCGTGGAAATTTGCCATGGAGCAGCGGTGGCCAATGCCGTGGACATGGTTCTATTTCGACTGCTCACGTTGCCTATTGGGAGAAAGGAAGCAAGATTTTTCAAGGAGGGCAACCTGCCAGCCAACCAGCTGGGTCACATTTTTAAAAAAAACGAGTTGCTATATGCAATTGAAGAAGGACTTTTCTTGGTGCCTATCTTTTTATTCAATAAAATAATTCGGCGGACGGTTTTTCTCGATGCTGCGAATGCCGTCCCGTCCAATCTACTAGAAAAACACATTTGCTGCTATGAGGACATGCTTTTGATCATTCCCGTCCTATTGAAAATAAACGCCTGTCTGACCATTCCAGATTTTGGTTGCTGCCACATTGTAGCACCGACCTCACTCGTTGGCCAGCAGGCAATTGGAAAAGGATTTCACAGCAGCATGCGGGATCACAAACTTGTCAAGGATCATCTTCTCGCCACAACGCCCCGGGAGGCTGGTCCATGCCACGAATTTGTGCAAAGAAGCATGCATTCATTGGAACAATTCCTGCATAGTCGCCGCGCCCTAATGCGGAATGTGCGGCAAAGCTTGCGCAACAGCTAGGCGGTGAAAATTTTGCAGGCGCATGATTTTGGGACCGGCCATGGGTTGGAATTTTTGCAAAAAGTGGACGGAAGGGTTGCACCACGGTGTGGATGGGGTGGGGTAAGCCGGATTCTGTTCGGCCGGTGGCCGTGACATTCATTTATCTAGCATCCCAATGGGACACTCCCCCTTGCGGAGGTGCGGCGTACCCGGAGCCATCGGGCGAGCAACCCGGCTCCCTATTTCGCCTTGCACCGGATTGGGTTTGTCCTGCCACCCCGATTGCTCGCAGGTGCGGTGGGCCCTTACCCCACCCTTTCACCCTTACCCACCGGTCGGTGGGCGGTTTGCTTTCTGTGACACTATCCGTCGGAATCACTCCCGCCCCGGCTTTCACCGGGAATCCTGCTCTACGGTGTCCGGACTTTCCTCCCACCGGACAAGCCAGTGGGCGAATGCCTTCCCCGCAGGAGCCATTCCCAATTTCGCCGGGATGTCAAGGGCAAAGCGATGGAAAGGTAAAACAGAAAAATTGTCAGGATCGCAATTTGCCGCCATTTTGGACCGTGCGCATTCGAGGTTTTTTTCTACTAGAATTTCTTTTGGCAATTTCCCTGTTGGGAGCTGTTCTAGCCATCGGCCAGCGAGTCCTGCTGGTCACAACCGGATCGTTTTTACGGGAAATGACGACCATAGACCACTCCCTTGCCAGGGCCAGGCTGCTGCGCCTACTCGAGGAAGATCTTGCCTGTGTTTCACCGGAGCAGGTGCAAAGCCAACGGCCGGGTACCTATCGCTGGCAAACGGCTGCCGGCATGCGCACCTATTTTTTTGACCATGCAACGCACAGATTGCACCGTTGGTTCGGCGAAACGGAATCGTCGGACGGCACGGTGCTGCTGGAAAGGGTGGAAACATTTGCCCTGCAGAGCGGTGATGATGGATGGCTGCTATTTCTACAACTGGCGGGGGAGGCCAGGCCTACGCCAAGCGTGCTGCCCCAAGTTCTGCCCAACTTTGAAAAAACTGGACAAATGGCCGCCGATCGATCACAGAATAGTTTATGAGTACTACTGGTGCTGCGACCCGGGGCACTTGCCCCATGCATTCTTTCTGCGAAAACGGGAAAGCATGTAAAATTGTCACAGCAAGTTCCTTTTGCTTTGCCATTTGCACGGCCTTCTTGGGCATCTTTGTTTCTAGATTATATTTCGTCCTGACCAATTATCCTGGCCCTAGGGAGCATCGCTGCCGTTATCATCCATATGTGCGTTCGCCGCAGCCACGAAAAAAGCAACGCATCTGACCAGTCGCCGGGCAACAGCACTAATTCAAACGATTTCAATTCGATAATTGAAGGACCCACATCGAAAAATGAGCAGCCGCCGACGGAGGAGGAGAAGGATACTAGCCCGAAGAAGCTCATTGAAACGGGAGAGCTCAAAAATACTTCATCGGAAGATATGCAACCGTATGAGTCCGTTGAAGGCAAGGACGCGGCCAAGTTGACGGTTTCAAGCTTCTCATTGGAAAATATGCAGAAGTCGACGGAGGAGAAGGATACCAACTCGAAGAATTCCTTTGCCTCGGAAGGGTACGAAAATACCTCACCGGCAGAAGAGAAGCATCCGATGAAGAAAGAGGAAAAGGAGGATACTAGCCCGGTGGAGAGCATTGACACGGGAAAGACCATCATCAACCATGACCAGAACCAGTTGGAGAATAGCAGCGAAAACTCTACAGCGGCTCCATCCATCATTGATGTAACCGAATATGATCCGGCTGAGTTGCGCAAGTTGCTGAATCAAATGCCGTCGTGGAGAGGCAAATTGCAACTAGTCCGTGTGGACAACAAAATGTTAAGCATTGTCAACCCGGAGAGTCGCTCTGCAATTCGCATGAAGATATCGCTTGCACAACTGTATGCAAATGAATTCCAACTAGATCTTGGCTCGATACTTGGCGTGGCACCTGCCCCGATACCTGACTTGTTATCATCTATTCGACTCTCGAATCAGATGGTCGATGACTTTCTTGGGCAATCCGGAGTCATGGAGGCTTTGAAAAGTGGTGGGACGCTGCGCATGAGAGGTGCGGGCCATGGCCTTTCCTGGAATAATGGCTTATCGGTCATTCGGTTGCGCAAGGAGGAATCTGGGACGGGTTTTTCCCGGGAAAGCGAAGATGCCGAGTTCAGCAAAGATTATGAGGGAGAATACCGGGTCCCTGTGGTGCCGGACGAAGGGAGCATTAAGGAATGGATAGAATTCAAATTCACGGTGGAAAATAAGGAGGATAAGGTACTAATTTGGCAGGATGGGGACAACAAAAAATTCAAGATTAAACATGAAGAGTAACGGCTGGGCAATGGAAGTTCCCTTTGACAATTTGCGGGCCATAGTGGCCGTCGACCCTGGCGGCGTCATTGGTGCAGATGGCCGTATCCCCTGGCATTTTGCGGAAGATTTGCGCCATTTCCGCCGCCTCACCGTTGGCCATACGGTCATCATGGGTCGAAAAACTTTGCAAGCCATTGGCCGGCCCCTTCCCGAAAGAAATAATTGGGTTTTGTCCAAAACATTTCCAGAAACTTCTGGACTGCGTGTGCTGCGCAGTTTGAAAAATTTTTTAGCAGCTTTGCATGCCGCTGCAGATCGGGAAAAGTTTTGGGTAATGGGCGGCGGTGAAATCTATCGCCAACTTCTTCCGTGGTGCGTAGAAGTTATTTGTACAGAAATTTTTACATCCCATGCGGGCGACACGTTTTGGCAAATGCCAAACTATTTTCAGCGGGGCGATCTCCTGCTGCGCACGGACGATTTCGCCATCCACACCTGGCACCGCAGTCGCCCGGCCAATGGCCAAAAATTTAGTACACATCCCTGCGATAGCGACCTTGGCTGCGCAGTGTGAAAACGTAGTGCTTGGCTGCGGTGCTGTCCATTTCACCGTGGGTGGCAATAAGTTCTTCAATTGTTTTTTCAACATCCTTCGCCATGGCCATGGCATCGCCGCAGACGTAGAAATAGGCACCGTTGGCCAGCCAGCGCCAAAGTTCTGCTCCATTTTCCCGAATTTTATCTTGCACGTAGATCTTGCCCAACTGATCCCTGGAAAAGGCGGTGTCTAGCCGGCTAAGGATGCCGGAGGCTAAGTGCTGGCCAAGTTCCTTTTCTGCAAAAAAGTCGGTTGCCCGATTGCGGGCCCCAAAAAAAAGCCAGCAGCGGCCCAGCGTATGGCCCATTGACTGCAGCCAGGCCCGCTGCTCCAAAAAGCCTAAAAATGGAGCCAGTCCAACGCCGGGGCCAACCAAAATAAGGTCTGTCTGGCTGTCGTCCGGCAGATGGAAGCGCGATTGCACAACGCGGCAGTGCAAAAAATCTCCCGGCTGCAGCCGGGCGGTGAGGTAGGAAGACGCAACGCCGCAGCGCATTGTGCCATCCCAACCGTGGTAAATTGCGGTGCCCACCAGGAGGCGAATGTCGCCACCGCCACCGGCTGGGCCGGATGCAATGGAATAAACCCGCGGCGCCAATGGCTTCATAAGGGGAAGCAATTCCTGCCAGCTCGGCAATGTTGTGGCGTGGTTTTTTAAAAAATCCGCCACCCCATGGCCGTTGCAGACGTCACGGCCGACCGAAACATTTTGCGATCGCATCAGCCAGTCCACTATGGCCGGAGAAACGCGGCTAATGGTGCGGTGGCGAAGCAGAATTTCCCGCAGTAGATGGCCGCCAGGGCAGCTTTCTGAGCCGGAGCAGTGCAATAGTTGCAGAAGCTGGTCAACGTCGCACTCCGCATTGCAGGGCGGAATGACCAGCCAGTCGCCGGCGGCATAGTGCCATGGTCCATCGGAGTGAAGTGTGATGAAGAATATGTCCCGGCCGGTGCAGTCCTGCGATAGATGGAGCCGTTCCACCAGGCGGGCCATCCTAGTTGCACCGATTGCCATCGAACCACCTTCCCAAAAGCACCGCCCCAGCTAACCAGTCCGCCCTGTCCGTGCCAATGGAAAACTCATCCCAGAAAAAAAATTGTTTCCTCCAAAAATCGGTCCCCGATGGTTGAAAATGAAAAGTTGTAAACTGTCCTAGATTTTTGGGATAGACGCAAAAATTTTGGCGGCCGTTGCCTCGGCAATGAGTTTTTTTGCCATCTCCGTGTCGATTCCGCGGGACATGAGGTAAAATAGTTGTTCCGGATCCGGCCCCCCCAAGGTGGTGCCATGGGTGCAGCGGGCGTCGGTGGCTTGGATGTCCATGCGCGGCGATACCTCTACCCGTGCGCTTGGCGTGAGCAGCAGACTGCGGCACGACAGATCGGCTTGGCAGGCAGGGTGGGCAATGGAAACGCACGTTTGCAGCGCAATGGAACAGTGGCCATCGGCGATTGTTTGGATGGTGCACTGGGAAATTGTTTGCGCCGCACGATGGACGATGGAAAGGTCCATGCGTGCATCGTCGCCGTCCGAACCGCGCAGAAGGGAAAAAATTTCCACTGTTGCGGCGGCGGCATCCAGCTGGACCGTCACATTTCGTCGAATGGATCTGGCCTGGCCTGGGCAGATGATGAGCCGCAGGGCACAGGGCGAGCGGAGGGAAAGGGAATAGAAAAGCTGGCCCGGGCGGTCATCCACCAGGCATAGGTCGTTGGCCAGCGACCATTCGGCCGGCACGGTGGAAAGATTTTTTAAAAAAATGGTCCTGTCCACCGCTCAAACAACCTCCACTTCCATCTCCAGCAATCGCCGCAATTCCACGGCGTACTCCAGGGGAAATTGGCGCAGAAGATCTTGGAAAAAGCCGTTCACCAACAACCCAATGGCCTGATTTTCGGGAATTCCCCGCTGGCGAAGAAAGAATAGCTGCTCTTCGGAAATTTTGGACACGGCAGCTTCGTGTTCCAAGATGCAGCCATCGCCGTTGCCCACGAGGCGCGGATAGGTGTGGGAAACGCTGCCCGGATGGAGAAGCAGTGCATCGCAGCGGCCATGGCTGCGGCATGGCCGCGCCTCCGGTGCCACGGTGACGGAACCGCGGTAGGTGGCAATCCCATCGGTGGTGGACAGGGACCGGGCGATGATCCGCGACGTTGTATTGGGAGCCAGATGGACCATGCGCGCACCGGTGTCCTGGACCTGGCCCTTGCCGGCGATGGACAGGGAAATTACCTCACCCTTGGCCCCGGAGCCGGCCAGCACAACCGCAGGATATTTCATCGTTAGACGGGAGCCAATGTTGCAGTCCAGCCAGCGAATTTGTCCCCCTTCCCGCGCCAAGCCTCTTTTTGTGACAAGATTGTAAACATTGTTGGACCAGTTTTGCACCGTCATGTAGTTGATCTTTGCTCCGGGCAGCGCCACCAATTCCACAACGGCCGCATGCAGGGTGGCGGTTTCGAAGCGCGGTGCTGTGCAACCTTCCAAGTATGTCACTTCGGCCCCCTCCTCTGCAACGATGAGCGTCCGCTCAAATTGGCCAAAATTTTCTGAATTTATGCGGAAATAGGCCTGCAGTGGCTTTTCCAATCGCACACCGGCCGGCACGTGAACAAAACTTCCTCCACTAAAGACGGCACCGTTGAGTGCGGCAAATGGATTGTCGGAGGCCGGGACAACCGTTCCAAAGTAGGGGCGAAATAATTTTTCGTGGCGCCGCAACCCTTCGGACGATGGGACAAACACGACACCCCGATCCGCCAAATTCTTTTGCAGGTTGGCATAGGCCATTTCGCTGTCAAATTGTGCCTCAACTCCGGCCAAAAACCGCCGCTCCCGTTCTGGCACGCCGAGCCTGTCAAAGGTGTGGCGAACCGCGGCCGGAACATCCTCCCAGCGGCGCTCGGCCATCTGTCCCTGGGCCAGGTAGTAGCGGATCGATGAAAAATCGATGTCCGTCTTTTGCAGCGGTGCCCAGGACGGCATGGGCAGGCTTTGAAACAGGGCAAGTGCCTTAAGGCGAAAATCTAATAGCCACGGCGCTTCGCCCTTGACCGAAGAAATGTATCGGACGGTTTCTTCGCCAACGCCGCGGCCGGCGTCGTAGGATGGATCAATGGCGTAGGAAAAATTTCCCTCCTCGGCCCACCGCTCGACTTCACCAATGTTCATGGCCGCTGCCGGCACCATTCGCCGGCCTCCCATGCGTCCAGTACCTCAACCCCTCCGCTGAGCACAAGCCGACCCCCGCGGAGCATCAAGATTTTGTTGGGTGCCAGGAGATCGAGCAGGGGCCGCTGATGCGTTACCAGCAAAATTCCAGTCCCTTCCATGCGCAATTCTCCCAAAACATGGGCCACCAGCTGCAAAGCTTCCCGGTCCAGCCCGCTGTCCATCTCATCCAATAGCAGGTAGCGCGGCTTGAGCATCAAAATTTGCAGCAGTTCGCAGCGTTTTTTTTCTCCCCCTGAGCAGCCTTCGTGGACACCGCGATTGGCCCAACAACGCTCCATGGCCAACCTGTCCAATGCTGCAAACAGCTCATCTTGGAATGCCAGCACGTCCAGTGTCTCGCCTTTCGGCAGGCGCAGCTGTTTGGCAGCGCGCAGCATTTGGGCAATGCTCACCCCCGGCAATTCGACGGGAGATTGGAAGGCAAGGAATAGGCCCCGCATGGAGCGCAATTCAGCCGGCAATGGCAGCAACGACTCCCCGTCGCAGACTACGGTTCCTTCTTCAATGGCATAGTCTGGATGGCCCACCAATGCCCTCAATAAAGAACTCTTTCCAGCGCCATTTGGGCCCAAAAGCGCGTGCACGTGGCCAGCTGGAAGTAATGTGGAAAAGTTTTCCACACGGCGCTGCCCGCCCTGAACAACCGAAACGGCGTCAATGGCAAGCGCATTTCCCATCGCCCGGAGGCTGGGCCACAGGGCATGGCTTGTCAAGCATGGGGGATTTGCAAATGTTGGATAGCTGACATGTTGTCCGCAGAACTATGTGACCGTTTCGGCGTTTGTAATGTTGTCGCTCTCCGAAAGAGGTGTAGAAGGCAGCTGATGGGGTCGGCGCCATGTCCAGGGCCTAAAGGCGTGCCACACCAAGCCATGGGGCTTGGCAGGCAAATTTTCCACATTTTTATGCGACGCCTTCTTCTTCTTCATTTCTTTCCTTTGAGCTTTTGCCGCCTTTCTTTCCAGTTTTGTCTTTTTTTCTTTTTTTTGGGGTGAAGTCAACGGCCCATTTGGTGGGTTTTTGATGCCATTTCCCGATTGCCGAAGATTCTCCCGCATTGGATGATGTGCAGATTCAGCGCTGCGTTTCCCAACGGCATTGTGGTGTTGCAGGGTGATTCCACCAATCCCGGTGAGGGCAAGGCAACAGCCACTTGCCAGAAGAATGAGCCCCAGCACTTGCTGGATTACAACAAATACGATTGCTGTGATGATCACGACACAGCCGCCAATGGCAAGGATCACAAAGAGATAAAAAAACAACTGTTCCAGCGGTCCACTCCGTCCTACGGGCTGCACGGTGGCCACGGTACATATCTGCGTAACCTCCATCGGTAGCTGTTGTTTGCTGGTATCTGCGATGGAAGGCTGGTCTGTCGTTTTTTTATTAGAAAGCGCTTGTGTATCTACCACGGCCACGCCCTAGAAAATTGCGGCCACCAACGCAAGCTTTCTTTTGTTGCCAAGAGGGCATCCAACGCCGAACTTTCTCCGCGCATTTTTCAAAAGTTCAATTGCGCAGTGCATCGTAAATTTTTTGGCGAACCGCTTCAAATGATCCTTCCGCGTTGATCCGATGGCAGGGGAATCGCGTCTGCAAAATGGCCAGCGAATCCTCAATCTGTTGAACAAAAATTTGGTAACGGGTGGCGGCAGCCTCCGGATCCACGTCCGTCTTTCGCAGAGGAACGACCTGGCCCTGGCCGGTGCGTTCAACCCGCTCATTGTTCTTTTTTGCCAAAATCCCTCTGCCAAGCTGCCGCTCGACGCTGACCGCCTCATCGACCTCAAAAATTACCACGCGAAAGTCCGACGTCTGTTTCAGCTCACGGATTTTATCGTGCAATAGCTTTACGCACTCCGCCTGGACCGTTGTCCGCGGGTAGCCGTCAACGACAACGCCGTCCGCATGGCGTCGATGGAGCAGGTGGGAAAAAACTTCCCGCGTCACATCCCTATCCTGCACCAACTTGCCGGCATCCTTCGCAAGCTCAAAGGCCGGTGATGCGAGCAGGTCACTGGTGACAAGCGGAGCCGCATGGATCGCAAATATGTCCTGTACGTAGCCGGTATTGGTGCCCTTGCCAGCGCCTGGAGCGCCGTTGAGCCAAATCACCATCCTTGGTATGGCAAATTGTCCCCGGTGTGGCTGGGAAGCAAACTGGTCCCAAAATTCCTGAAAATCTTCATAGGCCTGGCGAGATACCCCATGCTGCAGCCACGGTTCCGCATGCCGCCCTGCAATAGACCTGTCCACGCCGTCCATTTCCATGCCACCCCCCACCGCCATTGCCACCGCCAGCACCAAAACCTTGCCAAAAAATTTTTTTTGCATCGCTCCACTTTATCCAGCCAGGCGTGGCTAATGTTGAAAATTTTCCAGCCACCACCAAGCCTAAAGTTTTGTCTCGCCGCCCTTCGACAACTCCAAAAAACCAACCGCACGATTGATCCGGCCAACCGTGGCGGACGCGATTGGCTGGGCCATCTCCCTGCCCCGTTCCAGCACCTGCAGCAAATGGTCAGGGTTTTTTTGTAGCTCAAAGAATTTTTTGCGAATGGGTGCCAGGACAGCTATTGCCAGGTCGGCCAGCTCATCCTTGAAGGCGCCATAGGAGCTTGTCTCGTGGCGTTTTTCCACATCGGCAACTGGCAGGCCGGCCAGTGCGGAAAAAATTTCCAGCAAATTCGCAACGCCCGAACCGTCCCCACGGTGGCGAATTTCTTTTTTCGAATCCGTCACGGCTGCGCGAAATTTTTTGCGAATTTGCTCATCGCTATCCGTTAAAAATACGGTAGCCAAGCCATTTCCATCGGACTTGGACATTTTGACCGCCGGGTTTTGCAGCGACATTACCCGGCTGCAGTTGCCGGCAACGTACGGTTCCGGCATGGTTAGCACGGGCCCGTGGATTGCGTTGAACCGTTCCGCCAGGTCGCGGGTCAGCTCCAAATGCTGCCGCTGGTCATCGCCAACCGGAACGCGATCCGCGTCGTAGAGCAGAATGTCCGCCGCCATGAGCACGGGATAGTAGAGCAGACCAGCGCCAATGAACGCTCCCGGGCGGGCAGCCTTGTCCTTGAACTGGGTCATGCGTTCTAGCTGGCCGATTGGTGTGTGGCAGCCGAGTGTCCAGGCAAGTTCCGCATGGCCCCATACCTGGGATTGGACAAAGATGGCGGAGCGATCCGGATCGATGCCACAGGCAAGATAGGCAGCAACCCCGGCCAACGTATTGGTCCTCAGCTCATTGGGATCCTGTGGCACGGTGATGGCGTGCATGTCGGGCAAAAAAAATAGGCAGTCGCAGTCCTCTTGCAGGGCAACCCATGTCCGTATGGCACCGAGAAAATTTCCCAAATGCACCACGGCCGTCGGCTGCATGCCTGTCAGCACCCGCGGCCTTTTTTTTCCATTTCCCTGCCCCATGGGAAACCTGTGTGCCATTTCCCGAGGCTAGGCAAGCCAACTTTTTGCATAAAAGTCTAGCTCATCATTCCGTTGCCAGGGCAAAATGGATCTTGTTTTGCCCTGGTGCAACTCCACACTACTGGCAATCGTGGTCGATTGTGGTGTGGGTGAACCGGCAGTATCCATTTTGGTTCCCGTTTACAACGTGGAGCGGTACCTGCGCGCAGCATTGGCCAGTGCCATGCGCCAGACGATTGACGACTGGGAAATTGTCTGCGTGGACGATGGATCTACGGATGGCAGTTTGAAAATTTTGCAGGATCATGCGGCTAGGGACGCAAGAATTCGCGTCATTTCTCAAAAAAATTTTGGCACACTCCATGCCCGTGTGACGGCCATTCGGGCGGCGAAGGGCCGTTTTATCCTATTCCTTGACGGCGATGATTTTCTGGAAAGAGACATCGCCAGACAAGCACTTGCCGTTGCCGATGCCGAACGGATGGACGTGGTGCAGTTCATGGTGCGGATGCGCAAAAATTGCCTGTCGTTCCTGCGCATTCCGGCGTGGCTTCGCCGCATCTCGCTGAAATGGGGAAATGTTTACCGCCAACCACAGCTGCTTCCCATCGCAGTCTATGGTGGGTTTGGCCCGTTTATATACGACAAATTGATCCGTCGATCCGTTGCGATGGCCGCCGTTGGGGACATCCCGAGCGAACTGTTGGGAGCGCGAATTACCTACTGCGAAGATCTTTTCTTTGCAACAGTGGTTGCCAAGCACGCGCGGTCCTGGAAGGTCATCCCCCGTGCCGGCTATCGCTACATCAGACGTCCGGCCTCGGTTACGCGATCCTGCGACAACAACTTTTTGCCATTTAAAAAAAGATTTCGCGATATGTACTTACAAGGCCGAGTTTTGGAAGAAATTATCCCAAAAAATTTGCACTTCCTACTGGGGGATCGCATGGGCAATCAATTTGCCGGACTGTTTTGGTACAATGGTTTCAATTGGGGAGAAAATTTAAATGCCCTTACGCTGGTATTGAACAATCTGAGTCCGTCGTACGCGAAAAAGATCCTTTCCCATCTTTTGCAGCGCATGTACACGGGTAGTGCGTGGCGGCGCGTGCCTTCGATATTTCGCCATATATTCCGTTCTTGGCGAAAGCGAATGAATGATCTGGCCATTCGTGGTAGAAAGTTGCTATTCTGTCTCTGCTGCATGCACAGAAGATTGGTCAACCGGGGCAAGGTTGCAGGGTGCGGACCGATGCCAGCGGCGAACATCCAAAAATGTGACGAAGGCAATCAGGGCAAAGAGCAAGGTCATTGTCAGGCTGTGCAGCCAGGCGATGGGACGGTGTGGAAGCGGCCTGCCCCATAGTCGTTCAACGATTGCCAAAACAATGTGGCCGCCGTCCAGTGCCGGAATTGGCAGCAGATTGAGCAGGGCCAGGCCCACGTTGATGGCCATGGAAAAATGGAGCAGGCCGCGAAAATTTGTCAGCGACAGCCGGTGCAATGTCTGTGCCATGCCCACCACCCCCATCAAGTTATGAACACCCACGTCGGAACCGGGCGAACAGAGAGCGCGCAGGACTAGCAGTGCCTCGTTTGCACAGTTGCCAATGGCACGCAGTGGATTGGGGTGTTCCCAAACGACCACATTGGCCAGTTTTAGGCCGATGGCAGGGTTAGAGCCTTGCGGTGCTACAACTTTTGCAATCGGTTGCAGAAAAATATTTTGCACCACGCCATCCCGGAGCAGTGTCATGGCAATGGGCTGGCCATCGGAGCAGCGCTGCAAAATTTGCCGCAGCTGCAGCGGTGAATGGACGAAAGTTCCGCTGCAAGCCACAACCTCATCGTGGACACGGATCCCTGCCCGTTCGGCCGGAGAATTGGCAAAAACTTCCGCCACAACGGTTGGTTGGGCTGGAAAAATGGGCAGAGAGCGCAGGGGCCGGCCAATGCCATCGGCCGGCCGGCTGTGCAGGACGGACAGGGCACGGTCCTCCACCTGACCATCCCGTTCCACGCGTAGCATGGCCACGGGTCGACCCATTCCATCCAATTTTTTGCCAAAAGGCACCAATCGGCCAACGTCCGACAGACGGAGCAGGGAAATTCCGTCCACGGCTAGGATGCGATCCCCTTCCCGCAATTCGTCCCCATCCTGTTCTTTCCACAGTTCGGCCAGGGCTGGGGCGACGGCACCAACGGTGCGGTTCAGCTCACCGATTGGCGTGGGTTGGCCCATTGCCCAGAGGCAGATCGACAGGACCAGGGCGAGGAACAGGTTGGCCGCCGGGCCCATGGCCGACACGTGGCAACGCCGCCACCAGATGGTATTATGATGATTTGGATCCATTTGCGGCAGAAACACATAGCCACCAATGGGAAGGACAGCGATGCGAAATTCCGTGCCATGGCGTTGCCAAAAAAATAGGCGCGGACCAAAGCCAATGGAAAATATGGGGATGGTAAAACCCATGCGGCGAGCTGCCAGGTAGTGGCCAAATTCATGGACCAGAATGGAAAGGCCTAGGAAGAAAATGGCGCAGCCGATGGCACCCAGTTGGGCTAGGATCATGGCGCACATCCTTGCCGCCCCAGCATTTGCCGCAGCAGTTGACGCACTTCGTCGTGCCGTTCTTCAACCGCATCAACCGATGTTAGGTCAACCGGATCAAGCGCATCCAGCGTGCGTGCGATGCTGATGGGGATTTGGCCAAAGGAAATTTTTTGCAGCAGGAAGGCCTGCACAGCCTCGGCGTTGGCGGCGTCGAAGTCGCAGGGAGCAGATCGGCCCAGCCGCAGGGCATTTTCCGCTAGTGCTAGGCAGGGAAAGCGGTCCCTGTCCGGAGGGAAAAATTCCAGCCGCAGAGGGGTTGAAAAATCAATGCCTTCCCGGTCAACGAGGGGAAGATTGGGGTGGTTTAGGCAGTGGGCAATGGGAATTTCCATGGACGGCAGATGCAGTGCCGCCGTTGTAAATCCGCCAAAAAATTCAACCAGCGCATGCACCCGGGAGCCTGGATGCACGGTCACGCAGATCTGGTCCGGACGCAGTTGAAAAAAATGGGCCGCCTCCATCTCCTCCAGTCCTTTGTTAGCCATGGTTGCCGCATCTATGGAAACTTTTGGACCCATGGACCAGGAAGGATGGCGCAGCGCCTGCTCCACGGTAATTTGACAAAATTTTTCAGCCGGCAGGTCCCAAAATGGTCCACCCGACGCCGTTAGCCAGATGCGCCGCACGGATGGAAAGGGATGGAACACGCCCATTCCCGGCGCCGCAAGGCATTGAAAAATGGCGCAGTGTTCGCTGTCCACCGGCAAAATGCGCGCCGTTGGATGCTGCCGCAGGGCCAGTGTGATGCAATTTCCAGCAGCCGCAACCACCTCCTTGCTGGCCAGTACGATCGTTTTGCCAGCCTCGATTGCCGCGAGCAGCGGACGCAATGCGGCCATGCCGGGCAGCGCCAGCACGACCAGGTCCGCCCCATCGTCGGCGGCAAGCTGGCTTGGGGATGGGGTGGATGCGTCATCGGCTAGGGACAGGTGGCGCACGGAAAATTCTTTTTGAATACTTTCCGCCAGGGCGTGATTGCTGTGGGCGGAAATGGCAATGAGACGAAAATCATTCGGTTGGCTGCGCAGCACCTGCAATGTGCTCCGTCCAACCGATCCGGTGGCGCCGAGAAGGACCACATTGCGCAGGTTTTTGGAAAAATTGCGGGGACCGTTGGCAGCCATGGCATGGGATCACCGGCCGGACAATTGCAGAACGGCATAGGCCGTCGGCAGGGAAAGGATGAGGCTGTCGCACAGGTCTAGGAAGCCGCCGATGCCGGGGATGGCCGCGCCGGAATTTTTGGCCATTGCCAGGCGCTTAATGGCAGATTCCAGCAGGTCGGACAGCGTGGCAACGACGGCCAGCAATCCGGCCAGTGCCAGGGCCAGCTGGTTGGGAAGTTGGGCCAGGTGTCCAAAACTTTTTCCCACCACCCAAAGGACCTCACCGCCCACAATGGCAAATGCCAGGCCGCCAAAAAATCCTTCCCATGTCTTGTTGGGGCTATATTCCTTGGCCAGGGAGTGGCGGCCGAAGGTTGTGCCGGTCAACAGCCCGCCGATGTCGTTGAGCTTGCAGACGCAAACCACCCATGCCAGTAGCCAGATGCCGGATTGTTCTGTCGGTCCGCTGCGCAGCAGGAGTGCGGCAAATTGCAGCGTGAATGGTATGTAGAGGATGCAGAGGGCGGTCGGAAGTGTGCGGCACAGCAGATGGGAAGGATGGACGGCCATGATGCCATTGGCAACCGTTGCCAGCAGGGCAAGGACGGCGAGCCAAATGCCGCCGTGGAGCGGCCCTACATACCATGCACCCAACATGATGACCACCGTCCAAAAGGAAAGCTGCCCGCACGCAATTTTCACCCGCGGGGAAAAATTTTGCACAAGGCGCACCAACTCCAACTGTGCTCCCAGTGCAAAAAATGCTAGCAGCCATGCCAATCCGCCGGCACCGCACCATAGAAGGGTGGGAAAAATGAGCAGCAGCAGCAGCGCACTGCCAACGAGTCGACTTCCCATCATTGGCGTCGTTTCCTGTCCGCACGCATTTTTCATCCTACCACGAAGCTGAGCGGTCCAACCAACGGTCAATGGCAGTGACCTGGCGCGGAGGATGGCCTTCCACAACGACGGTATCTCCCACCTTTTTTCCCAACAGCGCCCGGCCAAACGGCGTTTGATAGGACAAAATACGCCTTTTTGGGTCACTGTCCCAGGCTCCTAGGATGGCAAACGATTCCCGCTGATTTTGTCCATCGTCGAGGGTTACCACACTGCCAACGGCGACGACATCCGTACCGACCGAATGGAAGTCGATCACGCGTACGCGGGCCAGGTCCTTTTCAATTTGCGCTTTGCGTGCCAGCAGAATGTCCTGGTCTTGCCGCGCCATCTTGTACTCCGCATTTTCCCTCAAATCTCCCTGTTCCCTTGCCGCAGCAACGGCCGCCTTATTGGCCGGAATTTTTTGCTGCATCAGCGTCTCATACTCGCTGCGCACGGCATCCAGGCTGGTCTGGGAAACGCGCAGGGTGGAATCATCCCGCTGCCCACCCTCTCCATCCAGCAGACTTTGCAGAGCGGGAAAGAGACGGATGAAGCGCACTGCGATGGATTTTTTTGTAAGTGTATCAAATGCCTGGCTGTGCAGCACCATGTGGGCAAGATCCCGCACCATTTCAATGGGCTGGTTCATGGTAATTTCTTCGATGAGCAGCCGATCTTCCGCAATGGTTTCCGCCAGGGCAATTTTTCGATTATTGGCTCGGCGCAGAACCTCTTGGTCAATGGACACGAGTGCCTGCCGAAACAATCTTGCCGTGACGAGCGACTCCAGCAGTGGAGCATATTTTTTCTGATGGCGATTGCGCAGAATCCAATTTAGGAGGGTTGCCCGCAGTGTGTTGTCCCGCGACCATTGCTGCAGGATTGTGCCGAGATCTCCCTCCAGGCCGTGGCCTAGCAAAAAATCCACAACAACGCCAACCGTGCGGCCATTGCCATTGCGCAATAGTAGGATGCAGCGGGCCAGGTAGTCATCTGGAAAGACGTGCCGCACCCCGCCGAGCAAACGATTCAATTGCGTGACCGGTAGACCATCGGCGATGGCGGTAAAATCTTGGACGGAGCGCAGCAGCGACTCAAAGGAAAGATCTTCTGGCAGTGGCTGTCCGAGGACCAAAGAAAAATCTTCGCAGAGCCAAAAAAGCTGCAGCCGTTCGATGGAGGATGCCGCATCGCCGTGGAAAAGTTTCCCCAACTCGTCCAAAACGAGCAGCAATTTTTCCCGCTGACCATCCAGTCCCTTGGTCGTGAGAATTTTTGCGGCGTGGCGAACCTTTTTTTCCATCTGCCGGGAAAGGAGCACGCCATCCACAAGCTCATCCAATTGTTCCAGTGGCTGTTCCCGCAGAATGTAGTAGCCGGTCTTTGCCTCCGGCTGGGCAATGCATGGATCGGCCTCTGCCGCCTTGCGCGCCCGCAGCCACCAGGTTCTGGCAGCTGCATCTTCGCCGATGATGGTGTTCAAAAGCACCCCCATCTCTCCCTGGGTTGCCCGCCGGTCAGGGCTGTGGAGCAACATGAGGCGGAGCGCCGCCGCTGGATCTTCCTGGACCATGGTGCGCACGGCAGCTGGATCGCGGCGGAATTGCACAAGAATGTGGTCCTCCGGTAAAATTTCCAGATGGCCTACGGCAAAGGCAGGGTCAACGGCATGGCCAGGCTTTTGAGAAAAGTCGATGAGCAGGCGTTGCCCAGCGGCATTGTAGCCCACAATTTCTCCAAAGCCAAAGGTGCGATGGAAGCAAAAGGCGCCGAGCTGCATGGACGCCAACTTTTCCCGCTGCCGCTGCAGCTGAGGATTTTTCAAAACGAAAGACTCGACAAGCTGCGCATCCATAGGATACCCGCCCAGCGGACGGTATCCTATTTCCCGCCATCGCCCCCGATCTGTCAATGCTTTTTCCCACAGATCGATGGCAAAAATTTCACGAAATTTTCTTGTCGATCCAACCGTTCTGCCATTGGATCCGCACGGTTGCCCGGGTGGCGGAATCGGCAGACGCGTCGGACTCAAAATCCGATTCCCGCGAGGGAGTGAGGGTTCGACCCCCTCCCCGGGCACCGGATGGGGCTACGTTGCCATCATTCCCTGTCCTTTTGACTGCGCAGGTAGTTGGTAAAGCGGGCAACCTTTTCCTTGCGCCGCCGTCGATCGCTCGGCTTTTCAAAATAGCACTTGGCCTTGGCGTCCTGGATTACATTTTCCTTATCAAGCCGCCGCTTTAGCCGCCGCAGCGCCTTTTCAATGCCCTCACCCTTGCGCACCTTGACCTCAATTTGAGCCATGCAAAATCACCCCCTCCGTGGAGGTGGAGGCTCGCCGTCGGCCGGCCGCTGTCAATGGAAATTCCCTAAAAAATTTCCCGCACTGCGAAGAACCGTCCAATTTCCAGCCGGGCATTTTCCAAAGAATCCGACGCATGGAGCATGTTGCGCATCTTGTCCTGGCCAAAGTCGCCGCGAATTGTGCCGCGCGGTGCTGCGGCCGAGTCCGTAGGTCCTGCCATTTCCCTCACCTTGGCCACCGCATTTTTCCCTTCCAGCACGGCGATGACCACCGGAGTTTCTTGCATAAAGCCAAGAATTTCTCCAAAAAACGGAAGCGATGCTAGGTGGGCATAGTGTTCCCGCAGCACCGTCTCGTCCAATTGGACCATTTTCAATGCGGCAATGCGCAGCCGTTCTGCCTCAAAGCGGGACAAAATTGTTCCAACGCGACCTTTCTGTACCGCATCCGGCTTAAAAATTACAACCGTTCGTTCCATATTTTTTCTATCCCCAAAAAAATCTTCACCGCCGTCACACCGCACACCCATTACCGCCAGAACCAGGGCTGCGGCGCACAAAAATGACCGAACCATGGCGCCAGCCTGCCGAGGCAATCGCACCCTGTCAAGAGGCCTCCTCCACGGAACAGGGTCGTAGCAGGTGAAAGTTGTGCTGTTTCTGAAAAAAATTTGCTGCTGCAAGCAATTCTTCTTCCCCATATGGCTTGCCGATCAGCTGCAGTCCGATGGGCAAACATTGGCTATCCAGGCCGCATGGAATGGAAATGGCCGGTAGGCCTGCCAAATTGATGCTGACCGTGTAGGCGTCGCTCAGGTACATGGCCAGCGGGTCATCGTTGCGTGCACCGAATGGAAATGCGGTCGTCGGCGATGTGGGGGTCAAGATCAGGTCAACCTCGGCAAATGCCGCCGCATAGTCCCGGCAAATGAGGGTGCGTACCCGCTGGGCTCTGGAATAGTAGGCGTCCTGGAAGCCGCTGGATAGCACAAATGCACCCAGAATGATCCGCCGTTTGACCTCGTCACCGAAGCCTTCGGCCCTGGACCTGCCATAGATGTCAACCGCATCTTCGGCATTTTTACTCCTATGTCCGTAGCGGATGCCATCGAAGCGAGCCAGATTGGAAAATGCTTCGGCCGTTGCCGTTAGAAAGTAGACGGCTGTCCCCAGGGGGGCGTTGGGAAGGGAAATGGGCTGGATGCTGCAGCCTTTTTTTTCAAAAAAAGTGATTGCTGTCCTTACCGCATCCCCGACCTCTTGGTTGAGGCCATCGGCAAAGAATTCTGCCGGTATTCCGATCGTCCAGCTACGGCAGCGCTGGGTTGCGGCTAAAAGATCCGGCACGGGACGGCGGGAACTGGTGGAGTCATGGCCGTCGTGGCCGGCGATGATGGAGCAGAGGATGGCAACATCCTCGACGGAACGGGCAATTGGTCCCACCTGATCCAGCGAGCTGGCAAATGCCGTAACTCCGTAGCGGCTCACCCGTCCGTGGGTTGGTTTCAGCCCCGTGATGCCGCAGAAGGCTGCTGGTTGGCGAATGGAACCGCCCGTGTCCGTGCCGAGGGCCGCTGGAACTTGTCCAGCAGCAACCGCAGCGGCCGGTCCGCCGCTGCTGCCGCCGGGAACCCGGGCAAGGTTCCAGGGATTGGCTGTTTTTTGAAACGCCGAATATTCTGTCGATGAACCCATGGCAAACTCGTCCAGATTGAGCCGACCCCACGGGATCATGCCGGCCGTGCGCATCCGGGCAATGACCGTTGCGTCGTACGGACTTATATAATTTTCCATCATGCGACTACCATTGGTAAGCGGCTGGCCGCGGACGGAGATTAGGTCCTTGATGCCGATCGGTATGCCATCCCAGCGGCTGCGTGGCTTGCCAGCCCTGCGCCGCCGATCCGATTCCACCGCCTCTGCCAGCAGCTCTTCGTCATTGCGTGAAATGAATGCACGCAGCACCGGCTCCACCGCCACGGTGCGGCCGATGACTGCCTCGGCCAGTGCAACGGCTGTCAATGATCCATCCGCCAGACCATTTGCCAAAAATTCAATGGATTGGTAGTGCAGCGGGTGGTCCGTCATGATGCGTCCTCCAGCACCTGAGGTACGGAGAAAAAATTTCGCTCCCGTTGGGGAGCATTGGAAAGGGCATCTTTTTGCGAAAAGCCAACCTCTACCTCGTCGAACGCCAGCATATCTTCACCGCCAATCGGCTGGCCAGCCGGCTCTACTCCCTCCACATCCACCGCCATCAGCTGCGCTGCGTAGCGAAGAATGTCGGCCAGCTGGTCTCCTAACCGCTCCCGTTCGTCTACGGAAAGGGCAATGCGGGCAATTTCCGCCGTTGCAACGATGTCCATCGGTGTCTGCGCCATTGCCATCTTTTTGGGGGAAATTTTTTTTGGCCGCAATTCCCTTTTTAAAAGAAATTTTTCGTAAAATCCTACAAACTGCGGCCAGCTGCGATTTTTTTCATTCCTTCCGGACAATTGTTGCTGGGCCAAAGTTTCTTAGCCACGGCCGTGGCCAATGATTGAGGCGGGAATTGGAAAAGGATCTGGACAGCCGTGCGGCCGGTGCCAGATTCGCGCCGTGATGGAAGAAATTGTGGATGGGGAGCTGGAAAAGACGGTGGCGGCAGGGGGGGTCGTGCTGATAGATTTCTTTGCCACCTGGTGTGGGCCATGCCGTGCCATGGAGCCGACATTGCTGGCGTTGGCAGAAAATTTCAAGGGCCGGGCACGGCTCATAAAAGTTGACATCGACAAATCGCCGGTTTCGGTGCGGCACTACGCCGTCCAATCCGTTCCAACGCTGGTTATTTGCAAGGATGGCCGCTGCGTGGAATCCATTGTGGGAACGAGGACCCAGGAACAGTTGGCAAAAAAATTGGCCGCATTGTGCGCCTAGGTCGGCATTTCCATCCAAAACGATGGCGATCGGTAAAAAAAATTTTCGCTGGCAATGGCTTTGGCTGGCGCTGGTTTGCTGCGCCTGTTCGTTGGCCATGGTCCTGCCGGACCATGCAGCCCTTGTGCAGGACATTGACCACTGCCTCGACCTACCTAGCCGTATCCACTGGCTTGGGACAGACCTGCTGGGCCGCGACCTTCTGCTCCGGCTATTTTTTGGGGCAAAAGTTTCCCTGGCCGTTGGCCTGGGTTCCACCGTACTGGCCGTCGCCGTTGGCACTGCGGTTGGTGCGACTGCCGGCTATTTTGGAGGATCATTCGAGCGCATGGCCATGCGGCTGATGGATGTCCTCTACGTCCTGCCACTGACCCTGCTTGCGTCCCTCATCTGCCTCTTTCTTGGCCGTGGAATTGGCACGCTCTGTCTGGCCATTGCATCCGTGGAGTGGCTCACCCTTGCCCGGGTGGTGCGCACCAAAACCGCCGACCTGCGCAGGCGCACGTTTGTCCAGTCCGCCATTGCCCTTGGCCGTTCCCATGGCGCCGTCATCTGCTGCCACATTGTGCCCAATGCCGCGCCGCTCATCGGCCGCTATGCGCTGATTATACTGCCCAATGCCATTTTGTTGGAAGCATTTTTGAGTTTTCTAGGCCTGGGGGTGCCGCCGCCGAGGAGTTCCTGGGGAAATATGATCGTCGAAGCCATCCCATACATGCACGGCCATCCACTGCCCCTGCTTTTCCCAGCGCTTTGCCTGTCAACCACCCTGCTGGCTTTCACTACTTTGCGCGGCGATGGAGCTGTGCCATGAGCCGGCCACGACTGCTGCTCATCGTGGGTCCAACCGGCGTTGGCAAGTCGGCCCTCGCCATGGAGCTGGCCGTCGGCTGCGGAGGAGAAGGGGAAATCCTTTCGGCCGATTCCATCCAGGTATACAGGGGCATGGACATCGGTTCGGCCAAGCCGAACGCCGCTGACAGGGCCCGTGTCCCGCACCATTGCATCGACCTCTGCGACCCATGCCAACCCTTTGATGTGGCCCAGTACCAGCGCCATGCCCGCCGTGCCGTGGAAGAAATTCATGGCCGTGGAAGGAAGGTGTTGGTTGTGGGCGGTAGCGGTCTTTACCTGGGAACATTCCTCGGGCCGGTGACGGATGCCGTGGTCATTGATCCAAAAATTCGTCGGGAGGTGGAGGAAATTTTTTTGCAAAAAGGACTCGCCGGACTGCTGGCAGCACTCGACGGACTCCACCACCAGCCGCCAACCTGTTTGGACAGGAGCAATGCCCACCGGGTGATGCGGGCCCTGGAGCGCTGCCTAGCAACCGGGCTGGAGGTGGCAACCCTGCGCCGCATGTTTCAAAGCCAACCCGGCCATTTTGCCGATTGTTCCATCCGAACGGTGCTGCTGGACTGTCCGGACCATTCCCTGCGGCCACGTCTGATTCGGCGCATCGATGCCATGCTGGCGGCCGGCTTCGTTGAGGAGGTGGAGGCGTTGCGGGCCAAGGGTTTCGAGGCCAATTCATCCGCATGCCGGGCCGTTGGCTATCGGGAAGTGCTGCAGTTTTTGGACGGCACGGTCAGCAGGGCAAATCTGGCGGAGCGTATTTACTGTGCCACGGTGGCGCTGGTCCGCCGGCAGCGCACCTGGTTTCGCCACCAAATCCCGATTGACCGTCGCTGCCAGGTGGACGAATTGCCGCCGCTGGCAAGTTTTTTTGACCTACTGGACTGAGCGCCGTTGTCCGCCGAACTTTCTCCAAACAACTTTCTCCAACCGCGGACGGTGCGGTGGCAATGGCCACCATCTACCGTCACAGCCACAGAATTGCCAGCCAGCCGATGAGCAGCAGCGGCACATTGAAGTGGAGGAATGTGGGCCAGACGCTGTCCCGCAGGTGGTCAAATTGGCCGTCGTCGGCCAGTCCGGCGGCTGGGCCAAGCGTTGTGCTGCCCATGGGAGATCCCGGCTCGCCCAGTAGGGCCGACACGGCAACCAGTGTCAGCGTGGCAAACGGGGAGAGGCCAATGTCGCGGCCAAGGGGAACGAACAGTGCCGATACGATTGGCACGGTGGCAAAGGCAGAGCCGAGGCCAAGGGTGAGCAGCAGACCAATTAGCAGCGCGCATAGAACGGCAATGGCACGGCAGCCGTGGGTTGCAGAAATCATCAATGAGACCAGTTCCTCCACTCCGCCCGTCATCCGCAGCACCTCACTAAAGCCGGCCGCTGCGATCACGACAAGACCAACGAGTGTCATCACCCTGAAGCCATCGGTGACCATGGCGTCCATGCGGCGCAGTGGGGCGATGCCACCGGCCGTGATGACCAGCAGCCCGCAGACTGTTCCCATGGTCATGTTGCCACCGGATATTGCCTGCACCGCTAGCGACGTGGCCAGTGCCAATAGTACGGTCACCAGATGGCGTCGTCGGAATGCGCAAGGGACCGGGCGGCGGGCCAGCGCCTTGGCCGTGATGTCCGCATCGTAGTACTTTGGTCTAGCATAGGATAGAAAAATTGCCACAGCCAACCCAATGGCCATGGCGGCGAATGGGATGACCATGGCGCGGAGCATGGTTGCGGTGTTTACCGCAATGCCGTCGCGGGCAAGGCACATTGCCAGCATGTCATGGAGAAAAATGTGGCCAAAACCGAAGGGAATGACCATGAAGGCCACCACAAGGCTGAAGGCCAGTAGGCAGGCCACCATGCGCCGATCCAGGCCGGCCCTATTCATGAGCGGCAGCAGCGGCGGGATGACGATTGGGATGAAGGCGATGTGCATGGGAAAAATATTTTTGCACAGCAGTCCAAGGACGAGGAACAGTGGAATGAGAATGCGGCGGATGCGGCGAGGGGATGCGGGCCGGTCTGGCCGGTCAACGTGGCGTAGCAGACATGCCAGCAGCCATTCCACGGTGCCGGAATAGGCAATGGCACTGGCAAATCCTCCCACCAGGGCATAGGTCAGGGCGAGGGGTGTTCCGCCGGCAAGTCCTGTCTGAAACGCGCAAATTGTTCCATTCAGGGATAGGCCACCCATCAGACCGCCCACCAGGGAGCCTAGCACGATGGATACCAGGATATTCACGCGGGCAACAACCGCTCCCAGCATTGTTACAATGCCCCAAAGGACCGGATTTGTCAGCAATTGGTTCAGCATCGTCATTTCCATAAAAAATTTTTTGCACCTTCCCAGCGGTCGAAGGTGGCAATCTTTTCATGCCATGCAAAATGATTTTCCGGCCTGACATTGTTTTTCCGCTTGCGCATCGACGGCGATGCCGGCACCTTGCCGCTATGTTGGAGCTGACTTTTTTGCGAGAACGGCGGGCGGAGGTCAAGCGGATGCTGGCGAGGAAAAAGTTTGCCGCCGACGTGGATGGATTTTTGGCCCTCGACGATCGGCGGCGGGAGTTGACGACGGCCGTCGAAGGGGCGCGGGCTGCTCTGGGGCGGGCGGGAGATGCGTTGGCTTCCCTGGATCGGTCATCGGAAGAATTTGCCAAACGAACCGGTGAGCTGCGGAACGAATCGGATCGAATAAAAGTGTTGGAGGGAGAATTGCGCTCTCTGGAGAAGGAATGGCGAGCCGCCCATTTGGCCCTGCCTAACGTGCCCCACGAAAGCGTGCCGGACGGCCGTTCGGACAAGGACAACGTGGCCGTGGCCAGCTGGGGCGATGTGGCCGCGGTTTCTCCCCACGCCATTCCCCACTATGAAATTCCCTGGTTTGAATCCGCCGTTGACCTGCCGCGTGGGGCAAAGGTGGCCGGGGCAGGCTTTCCATTTTATGTGGGCCCAATGGCCAGGCTGGTGCGGTCATTGGTGCGCTTTTTTCTCGATGGAGCAGCGGCGCGCGGCTATGTTGAATTTTTTCCTCCGATCCTGGTCAATGCGGCCAGCGCCACTGCAACTGGCCAACTTCCCGACAAGGAGGGAATGATGTACGCCGTTCCGGAAGATGGCCTATTTGCCGTGCCAACGGCCGAGGTTCCGGTCACAAATTTTTTTCGCGATGAAATTTTAGACGAAGCAAAATTGCCAATTCTGCGCTGCGCCTATACTCCCTGCTTTCGCCGAGAGGCTGGCAGCTGGGGACGGGACGTGCGCGGCTTGAATCGGCTGCACCAGTTTGACAAGGTGGAATTGGTCAAGTGGGTCCACCCGGAAACAAGTTTCGATGAATTGGAGAAGCTGCGCTCGGATGCCGAGGATCTGCTGCAGCGGTTGGCCATTCCCTACCGTGTGCTGGCAATTTGCAGCGGTGACATGGGCTTTCCCCATGCCAAGCAGTACGACCTTGAGGTGTGGTCGGGAGGTCAGCGGCGCTGGCTGGAAGTTTCCAGCTGTAGCAATTTTACCGACTTTCAAGCCCGCAGGGCCAACATCCGCTTCCGTTCTCGAAAATCTGGCAAATTGGAAACGGTTCACACGTTGAACGGGTCAGGACTGGCTATTCCACGGGTGCTTGCCGCTCTGTTGGAAAACAATTTGCAAAAGGATGGGACGGTTGCCATTCCGTCCGCCTTGCAACCCTACTTCGGTGCAGATTTTTATCGCTGCGTCTAGGCAAACGGCTAGCTTTCACAGCGGGGCAGCATTGCAGCGCCATCATTGCGCGGCAAGGAATTGTGCGTATTCAAGGTCTCCTTGATATTGATCCTTTCCCCAGCCAGCGACACCGCGGGAAGATACAAGGCTGAGTGCTGCGTTGCGCAGCACATAGGCAAGATTTAAGTGTCCATTTACACATGGCTGCAGCTGCTCATCGCCGTTGTTTGCAAAACAGCAGGGAATTCCCTGCTCCTTCGCTTTCCGTGCCACGTCGGCCACCATGCTGCGCAAAGCAAGCGTCGGGGCGCGGCCGCAGCCAGAACTGCAGTGAATTACCTTGGCCAAAATTCCATATTTTTTCACGATTGCGTGGATGGTGTCTATGAGCCACTGCATATCTTTCGAAGCAATATTTGCACTATCCTTCCATCCATTGACGGTCAGGCGGTAGGATATGTTGTCAATTTTTTCCCCATCTGTATCCGTTTCGTGCAGCTGAAACCTTTGCAGAGAAATGGTAAAATGTTTAAAATATGGCGTTGTGGAATATACCCCACTGACATCCTCCATGGGTATGGAGCAAACATTGTCGACCACGCCGGCAGCTGGCATTCTCTTTTTTCCAGCATGCTCAATCCAACTCTGTATGTAATTGTAATCCTCTCCTTGTTCGCTCACATCCACGATGAGTGCAGGATGATTTTTCATTTCTCTGGCAAATGCTTGGCAAAAATTTGCCGCAGTCGGCCTTAGTGAATCATCCCATTCCCATCCTATAAAATCCGGATTACTGCAAACATAGTAGCCGCTGCGGCCATCCTCCACATTTCCCGGCCTGGGCACGATGCAGGATGCATCATTCCAAATTGTGGAAATAAACGGCAAAAGTTTTCCATAGGGCGATTCTTGGACTACGCGGGGTACCTCTACACTCTGGCGCACGTACATGCTCTGCGTGCTATCCGATGGAAGATTCATTGGGTCCGCATTAGAAGATCCAGCACACATTTGAACTGCCTTCGCTTCAGGATGGCATGCGTAACAAAAATCGACAAGAGCATGCGGCATTGCGTTTGGAGGATCCCCAGCCGTGGAAAAGTCAATGAACTTCACACCGTTGTTGAATTTGTCGAAATCGTTGCCAAGAACCGAGTGAATTAGGTTGAGTGCGTCTTCATTGGTGACGTTTCCCACAGCGGTTTCAATGACTTGTGGTTCATTGATTTGCGACTCGTTGGAAGAATTTCCCTCCGTGGGAATAGGATGCAAACTCGAAATTACGCTATTAGTCGCATTCGAAGATGACTGAATTCGCGATGCCGCTGGGCCGACGATCCTAGCCCTGTCAGTCGTTTGACTGCTATTACCTAAATTTTCATCAGATGGAGAGGAAGATGGTGATGGGCTCGCTTCTTCTTCTTTTTCTTCTATTTTGTCCTGCTCTTCCACCACCAATTTAGGATTTGTGTTGACTAAGGATAGGTTCGACGACGACGTGTTTGCGGAATCTAAGGACGAGTTCTTTTCAGAGCTGGCCGACTGGGAGATTGACAGTGTATTTGCCTTGTGAGTCTTCGCGGGATTAGCGTCGTCGGGATCGCTGTCCGCTTGTGCGTTTGTTCGAGAAGCGCGCAGAGAAGTCGCAGCCCAAGCAAATAGCAACACTGCACAGACTGCAAGGGCGCAGGTTAGTAAAATCGCCAAAACAGTTCCGATCACCTTGGGTAGGAGAATGGCAGTGGCAATGCCACCAAGAAACGCCGTGACGCCGCCGGCCATGGTGAAACCCACGGCCACACGGGGGCGAATTGCATTGGGATTAACCTGCATATGATTAAAAATGATGCATGCCACACGCCGACATTGTCAAGTACAATCGCGCAGCCGATGCGCCGATAGCTAGGCCACTCGCTGCCCAGCTCCAGCCTCCTTGGCCGATAACCTGAGTTCCGTTCCCATCATCCCGGCCTTGAAAAAAAACTGCGCGGAGCAAATAGCCCTGGCACCGCATTTCACGTGGGCAAAACAATTGTTTTGCTTCGGCGTCCATTTTATGCAAAAGTTATCACAAACAGATTCTGTGAGTGTCAGTGCGTCGTGTAATGAGCTAGTAGTGGCTGCCGATAGGGTCAATCCCAACGCCGCGGCGGCACAAAAGATCGCTGTCGTAGCCGGTGCAACGCTGGTTGTTGGTTTTTTCACAACGATTGCCACGGCAGCTATGTGTGCCCTTTCTGCCATCGGCGTAGCCCTGATCGTCAAACCAGCTTTCAACTTCGGCGTCGGGGTTTTTGATTTCATCGGAACGTTCAATGGCGGTGGCTGCGGCATTGGCGGCGCAATTTTCGCACTATTTGTCTTCATCCCATTGTGCATCTTTGGGTCCATCTTCGCCATTCTGTGCCTTACGGTGCCCGCAGCTGTCGTCGTCTTTCCTGCCGCATGCTCTCTGTGGTTCTGTGCCGGCTTCGTTCTGGCGGCGGTACGCCACGGTCGCGATGCTCACACGCATAGGCAATTACAGCTTGCAGCAGGGGAAGAAGGTGCGAAACTTGGCGTCGACAAGGGAATATTTGATGCACTTGGGCGGCATGGCATGCCGGCAAAAACATTCATCAAAAGTGTGGCGGCTGGCATTGCCTGGCTACCCCACCTTTTTGGGAAAAATGCGGTGCCATTTGCATCGGAAATGAGCGCCATGCAGAAGGAAATAGAAGAGGCCCTGCAGCCAACGGCAGAAACCTCCTCCGATTCTGGGTCGGTGGATGGTGATGGTAAGTCGAACGAGTTGACAAATCTTGGCAAGACGGTTTCTCTAGCCGTTTGGCGCACAATGCAGCAAAAGGGAGTATCGTCAGACGATCGGAAAATGGTCTGGCAAAATCTGCATCCCATTCTTGTTTCGGAACTGTCCTCCCCCGGTACCCATGCAGCGCAAATTATCCGCACCATCGTTAAAGCGTTGGACAATGAGAATGCGCAAACGATGGTTGCAGGTCTCGTCGCATGCAAGGTGGCTGACGAAGACGTACAATAGCCCGTAGTTCGGCACGTTCGGCCATGCCAACAACCTTGTCCAATTTGCCTTTGCCCAATCTGCAAATGTTGCACCGTCGGAACGGTGCAAAGGTCGTCCCTGCGGTTTTCATCGCTGTCGTCTAGCGCTTGAGATGGAAGGCTGACATTCCCAGGGTAAAAAGATCGGAAAAAATGGTGTCCGCCGGAACTCCCTGTTCGATGAGTTCTTCCCTGCCATGCGTGCCAGTCGTAACCGAATAGCTTTTGACAAAATTTCCGGCCACTGCGGCCCGGTGGTCCACGGCTGAGTCACCCACCATGGTGGCCTGCTCCGCCGTTGTCTTCAGCGTGGCAAGCGCGTGCAGAGAAAATCTTGGCTCCGGCTTGCGGGGACAGTCCGTCCGCTCCTCCGTGGCAACGATTGCGGCAAGAAATTTATCGAAACCAAGATGGGTGCAAATCGCCTCAACCGTTCGAAACTGTTTGTTGGTGAAAATGGCAAGGTGATAGCCCTGGCGGTGTAGCTGGTCCAAGATCCATCCTGCGCCGGGCAGTTCATCCAGACCGTCGAGAAATGTTTCCTGCATGTGGGCCCTGAAACGGCGGCAAAAACGATCGACCAGCTCCGGTTCTGCCCTGTCCAGCAACTCGGCAACCGTTGCGGCCAGGGGTGGCCCGATTCGTTTTTTGATGTCCGCAAAGCTGCGTTCTGGTAGGGAAAACTCCCGCAAAATATGATTGTAGCAGCGGTGGATGGCACGGAAATGGTCGACTAGGGTGCCGTCAAGGTCAAAAAAAATGGTTTGCACGGCTGGCATGGCGCAGGATAATGGCGCGGATGCGGCCAGGGCAGTCAAGTGTTTTTTTATCGACGGATGCGGGAACCATTGCCATGGAAGAGACTCTTCCCAACCCAACCATCCGCCTGGCCGGCGATTGGACAGCTGGTGTGCCGGCCGACGCCGCAACCTGGTTTTTTCAAAACCGTGGCCAGCTGGTGGGCCGGGAAATTTCGGTGGATGTTGGGGCGGTTGCCGCATGGAATGGCCGCCTCGTTGCCTTTCTTCTCCGCCTGCGCAACCTGCTGCGCCGGGACGATGGTGACCTTTCCTGGCATGGCCTTCCCACCGGCCTGGCCGCCCTGCTACGGATGGCGGAAAATGGCCAGGAAACGTCGCCGATGGCGGTAATGGGCCGTGCTGCAGAAAAAGTTTCGAAAAAAAATGGCGGAAATTCTTCCGAAGCTGGGTTCTGTGCCTTTGCATTTTTGGGAGATTTGGTCCGCTGCCTGTGCCGTTTTTTTTTCGGCAAGGTCCCAACCGTTGGAGCCGGCTACGGAGAAATTTTTTACCGCGTTGGCGTGGAAGGCCTGCCAATTGTGGCCCTTATCAGCCTGCTAAGTGGTGTCATAATCGGCTTCGTTGGCATTGTGCAGCTGGCCAGATTTGGCGCCGCCATCTACATTGCCGATCTGGTTGGCCTGGCAATGGTGCGGGAAATGGCACCCCTCATGACGGGAATCATACTGGCCGGAAGGACGGCGGCGTCATTTGCGGCGACCATTGGCACCATGCGCTGCAGCGGTGAAGTCGATGCCCTGCGCATATTTTCCATAAACCCGGTGGCATTTTTGGTGCTGCCTCGGGTGCTGGCCGTTGCATGGATGGCGCCAATTCTGGAAATATTTTCCGCTTTTATCGGGATCGGAGGTGGCATGGTGGTGGCCCTTTCCCTTTTTGATTTTTCCGCCGTCCAATATGTTCAGGAAATGGTCAGCGCCGTTGCCATGTCCGACTTTTTTGTGGGGATTGGCAAGGCACTTGTTTTCGGGCTTTTAACGGGCGGCTTTGGCTGCTTGCATGGCATGCGCTGTGAACGCACAGCCGCCGGAGTTGGCCGCGGCACGACGGCCGCCGTCGTTTCCGCCATCACGGCCATCGTCGTGGCGGATGCAATCTTTTCCGTCCTCTGCCACCGTCTCCACATGTAGCAATGCCATGGCCTACCCACCCCCATTGCCAGCCGTTGCCGTCCATGCTCTGGCCATTGGCCATGGGGAACGGCCATCGCCGTTGGTGGAAGGCATAGAATTTTCCGTGGCACCGGGAGAAATTTTTGCCATCATCGGCTGCAGTGGCTGTGGCAAGAGCACGCTTTTGCGAACAATGGTCGGACTTTTGCCGCTCCTGGCCGGTACGGTGCTACTATTTGGAAAAAAAATGGTTACCGTAGACTGCGCTGGCCACGGTGCATTGACCCGCAATTTTTCCGTATTATTTCAGGGCGGAGCGCTTTGGACGGATCGAACGTTGGGGGAAAATGTGGCACTGCCCCTGCTGCGCCGCGGAGGATTTTCTCCAAAAGAGGTGCGGGATTTGGTGGATTGCAAGCTGTCACTGGTTGGCCTCGGGGCCTACGCCGACTTCTATCCCCATGAAATTTCCGGCGGAATGGCACGGCGGGCAGCACTGGCCAGGGCATTGGCGCTGGATCCGCCTCTGCTCTTCTTGGATGAACCCACATCGGGCCTTGATCCGGTCGCTGCCAGGCGGTTGGACAGGCTGGTTGCTGAGTTGTGCTCCTGCCAGGGCATGGCGGCGGTCGTGGTGAGCCACGACCTGGCGGAGATTGGTGGCATCGTGACAAGGGCCGCATTTTTGGACGCGAACAGCGGCACCATGCTGGACATTGGAAGCCCTGCCGCACTGGCCCGGTCGCCCCATGGCGCGGTGCGCGAATTTTTTTGCGAAAACCATGCCAACCCACAGCCTGAGGAAACGGTGCCATGAAACTTTCCCAATCCACCGCCATCGGCCTGCTCGTCTGTGCTGCCGTGGTCGTATTCACCCTCGCCCTCGTGCTATTTCCAACCGGCGAGCCGATGGCCGGCGGCTCCATCCACGTGCTATTCTTTTCCGAATCCGTCAATGGCCTGGAAATTGGTGCACCGGTGAAGCTGCAGGGGGTGTGCGTTGGCCAGGTGCGCCACATCGCAGTGGACTGGGGGCCGGAGAAGAAAACAATGGGTGCTGCGGTGACCATCGTCCTAAGGGCACCGAATAGCAACAAGGCCAGCCGCGGTGCTGTGGCCGAGTTGTTCCGCTCGCCGCGGGTGCATCACCTGGTTGGTTCGCTGCAGATGGAAAGCTTTGTCACGGGAAAGCTGTTCATTGCCCTGGAATATGATTCCGCCGTGCTGGGGGATGGCAATCGCATCGCTACGCGGCCCAGCAGCCTAAAAAATTTGAGCGAACAGTTGATTCGCATGGCCGACGGACTGGGTGCCATTGACTTTGCCTCACTGTCCCACTCATTGGATGCGGTCCTGCAGGGAATGGCAAAAATGCCCTGGTCCGAGGTGGGCAGCGCTCTGCTGGACACGGTCCACGCCGCAACGGCGCTGCTGGATGGAGAAGACATTCACAGGGCGGCCAATTCCTTTGCGGCAACCTGTGGTCGCATGGAAGATTTTTTTTGCTTTTTGCAAAACGGGATGACCCCTGTGATGGTGGACGTGGGAATGGCTTGCAGGGAGTTAGGAACAACCGCCGCCGAGCTGCGGCTGCTCATTGACAGAGGTTCGCCTCTGCCCCACGCCGTGGAGACATTTTTTGGGGACATGGGCCGTGCCGCCCGTGCCGTGCGAAATTTTTTTGATTTCTTGGAACAAAATCCCAATGCACTCTTGATGGGCAGGTGGGAGGAGGAGGCGCGGTGAGCTGGTGGAAAAATTTTGGGTTGTGCCTACTGTGCGGATTGCTCTGCGGCTGCCTGGGAATTGGAGGGAAAAAGCCACAGCCGGTGCACTTTTTTGTGCTCGGCAACGGCGCCATCGACGGCCACTGCCGGCTGTTTAATCCTGAACATATCATTGTGCTGGAGCGTGTTAACATTCCATGTTTTCTGGACCAGGTGCGCATCGTGACGCGGGACGACGGCGGCAAGTTGGTCCGCCACGAATTTTTTCGCTGGGGCGAAAATCTAGCCGACGGCGTCGGCTCTACCCTGCGCAGCAGACTGGAGGAAGTTTTGCGCCAAAGTCACGTCCTCCTGGCCCCCTGGGGCGGGGATCTGCGGCCGGATTTTCGCCTAATAGTGGCCGTGGATGATTTTACGGCCCGCGGCGATCGGATCTGGCTCAATGCCCGCTGCGAGTATTGGCACAACGGAGAAAACCGACTGGTTGGCGTGCGCAGCTTTTGTGCCAGTGTCCGCTGGGAGGATGGGTCGGCCGATGCCCTTGTGGATGGAATGCGTTCCCTGCTGGTGCACTTCGCCGATGCCATCGCAGCCGACATTGGCCTAATTTGGGAAGGGAAAAAATGCTGTCCGGACGGGGAGCTGGCGCAGGATTGCATGCCAGAAGACACCACCCAATGGCCAAAAATTTTTAAAACTTTTCAAACGTCGGAGACCGGTGGGCGGGAACTTCTCTTGCAGGCCAGGACGTCGATCTACGTGACGGTTGATCCCTGTGGCGAAGGAGAACGGCTATTTTCCGGACGCCTAGCGCCAGGCCAGCGCATGGCTGTTCCCTGCCATGGTGCCGTACAGATATTTGCATCGGATCCCGACGGATTGTTGGTGGATGGCCAGCCGCTCGGTCGGTAAAAAATTTTTTTAGGCACCTTTCCTTGACTTGCCCCGATCCTGGATCGACAATCGGCCCAACCATGGGGGCTCAGCAGGAACGGTACGTGTACGAATTTGGGGCTCGCACCGATGGCGGTGCGCAGATGCGGGAATTGCTCGGCGGTAAGGGCGCCAATCTGGCGGAAATGGCAAAAATTGGCCTGCCGGTCCCGCCCGGCTTTACCATTGTCACGTCCGTCTGCACTGCCTACGGCACGGCGGGAGGCGTGCTGCCCGATGGGGTGAAGAAGCAGGTGGCGGATGCACTGCGCAGTGTGGAGAGGCAGCAGGGCAAGGTTTTTGGCGATGCCAAGGATCCGCTGCTGTTTTCTGTCCGTTCCGGCGCACGGGAGTCCATGCCCGGCATGATGGATACAATTCTCAACCTTGGCCTGAACGATGAAACGGTCAAGGGGTTGGCAACCGTGACAGGAAATCCGCGCTTTGCCTACGATTCCTACCGCCGTTTTATCCAAATGTACGGCGACGTGGTGCTGGGGGTGCGTGCTAGGGATGAGCATGCGCCGGATCCATTTGAAGAAATTCTGGCTTCCGTCAAAAAGGGGGTGGGAGTAAATTTTGACAACCAACTTTCCACGGAACAGCTACAGGATCTTATCATTCGCTACAAGGTGCTCATTTCCCGGGAAACTGGGGAGCAATTTCCTCAGGATGTGCAGGCCCAGCTGCTGGGGGCAATCGGTGCCGTATTCAGGTCCTGGGGCAATGAGCGGGCCATATTGTACCGGCGCAAGTACGGCATCCCCAATGAATGGGGCACGGCCGTCAACGTGCAGGCCATGGTGTTTGGCAACATGGGCAGTGACTCGGCAACCGGTGTGGCATTTACCCGCGACCCGGCCAGCGGAGAAAATGTTTTCTATGGAGAGTATCTCATCGATGCCCAGGGCGAGGACGTGGTGGCCGGCATCCGCACGCCGCATCCCATTGCAAATTTAAAAAATGACATGCCCAAGGTTTATGCTCAACTTGAGGACATTAGAGATCGCCTAGAAAATCATTTCCGCGACATGCAGGACATCGAATTTACGGTGCAACAGGGCAAACTCTATTTGCTGCAGACTCGCAGTGGCAAGCGGACTGGATTTGCGGCCGTACGCATTGCCCTGGAAATGGAGCGGGAAGGATTTATTGATAAAAAAACGGCAATTTTGCGCATTCCAGCGGATTCCATCTCGTCGCTGCTGGTTCCAATTTTCGACGGCAAGGGCAAGGGACGGTGCATAGCTAAGGGGTTGCCGGCCGGTCCAGGGGCTGCTGCCGGCAAGGTGTGCTTTTCGGCGGAGAGGGCAGAGGAGCTTCATGGCAGAGGAGAGAAGGCTCTACTTTGCCGTACGGAAACTTCGCCGGAGGATATTCGCGGCATGCTGGCATCGGAGGGAATTTTAACCGCCCGCGGCGGCGTCAGTTCCCATGCCGCACTGGTTGCCCGGCAAATGGGCAAGGTTTGCATCGTCGGAGCATCGGCCATCACAATTGACTACAAAACCCGCACGATGAAGGTGGATGGTCACACCATTCGGGAAGGCGATGAGCTGTCCATCGATGGGACAACCGGCGAAATTTTTCTAGGATCCCTGCCAACCGTGCCATCGGAGGTGAACCAGGTGCTGGATGGAACATTGGAGGCGGAAAAAAGTCCACTCTACGGACTCTATGCGCGACTCATGGACTGGTGTGCGGATTGCAAAAAACTGGGCATATATTTGAATGCCGATTCGCCCCAGCAGGCGGAGATTGGACTGCGCAACGGAGGCGAAGGCATCGGGCTCACCCGCACGGAGCACATGTTTTTTGAAAATGGTCGCATTGATTTTGTCCGCGAAATGATTTTGGCGGAAACAGAGGAGGCACGCGAGCGGGCATTGCAAAAACTTCTCCCTTTCCAGAGGGAAGATTTTTTGGGAATTTTTCGCACCATGGGCGGACTGCCGGTGACAATTCGTTTCCTAGATCCTCCGCTGCACGAATTTGTTCCCCACGACGAGGCAACTCAGCGCAACCTGGCAGCGAAGCTGGGAATTTCATTGGAAAAGGTGCGGGAGCGGGTGGCATCGCTGCGAGAATTCAATCCAATGCTTGGCCACCGCGGCTGCCGGCTTGGAATTTCCTATCCGGAAATCAGCCGTATGCAGGCGCGGGCCATATTCGAAGCCGTGGCCCAGTGCAAAAAAGAGGGATGCAAGGTGCATCCGGAAATCATGGTGCCACTCGTCGCCTTTTCGAAGGAGCTGCAGCATCAGGCGGAGATTGTGCGGGAAATGGCCAAAAAAGTTGAGGAAGAAACTGGCGTGGCAATTGACTATAAGATTGGCACAATGTTGGAACTTCCGCGGGCCTGCATTTGCGCCGGTGACATTGCGGAAATTGCTGAATTTTGCAGCTTTGGGTCCAATGATCTTACTCAAACGGCACTTGGCATGAGCCGGGACGACATGGGAAACTTTTTGGGCCGCTACAATGCTTTGGAGATTTTTTGCCAAAATCCATTTGCCACCATTGACCAGGATGGCGTGGGCGAACTGATGCGCATGGCCGTGGAGCGGGGAAGGGCACGGCGGTCAAACATTATTTTTGGCATCTGCGGCGAGCACGGCGGAGATCCTGCTACGGTAAAATTTTGCCACGCCATCGGACTGAACTATGTGAGCTGTTCACCAAACCGGGTTCCAATTGCCAAGCTGGCAGCGGCCCAAGCGGCATTGGCCGGCTAAAGGTTGCGGCGGAGATGGCGGTTGACCGCAGCCAGCCGGCTTCCATGGTTGGGCCGTGGAATTTTCCAAAATTGTGACCGAGGTGCTGCGCCGCTCCCAGCAGGTCACGGATCCATTGGTGGCCGTGTCCATTGCCGAAGGCGCACTATTTTTTTGCGACGGCCGCGGCGTTTCCAAGCGCTACCCCGCCTCAACCAGCCTGTGCTTTCCCTGCTGCCTGCAGCACTCCAATGGCACGCCGTCCGGCCTGCACACGGTGGCGGAAAAGTACGGCGATGGCCTGCCGATCGGTGAAGTTCTCATCGGTCGCCGGCCGACGGGAAAGCATTTTTCTTTTTTTGCCAATTGGCGCCGCGGCTGCCACGTGGTGTCCCGCATCCTGCGCCTGCGCGGGCTGGAAGATGGTATCAACAGCGGCGTAAATCGGGAAGGACACTGCTGCGATTCCCATGCCCGTTACATCTACATCCACGGCACGGCGCGGGAAGATTTGGTTGGCCTGCCATTTACCAGCGGCTGCATCAGTCTTTTGGCAAAAGATTTGCTAGAACTTTATGAAAAAACTCCGGTCGGCACCCTCGTCTGGATTCGGTAAAATGGGTGATTGGGCACTCCCCACCCGGAGCAAAGATAGATGACCAACGATTTCGCTTGATGGTTGACAATTGCCCCATGGCAGGCTGCATGGCGTGGTGGTTTGCCATGCCGTTGGGCGTACCTATTTTTTTGACAGTCTACGCCGCTTTTTCCAGGGTGCATTGGAATCGGCGTTTCTGTCCATCTGCCTACTAATTTCCATTCGCATCTTTCATGCTCCCAACAATTTAAAATCAATTTTAGTCGCCCTAACCTGGCTGGGTGGGACCATGGCACCGTCGCTTACCAGGCTAGCATCCCGCAGCAGCTGCCAAGCCACCCTGCTGGGAGCCGTACTGTTTATGGCCATCGGGTCCTGCTTCATTGTGGCATCTATTGTCCATACATTTCTTGCCTTTCTCGCCCTGACGACCATTGCCAGCATCTGCTACCGCGCCGAAGGTTCCATTCTCATTGGCATGTATGCAGCCAACTACGATGCCAGGCAGCGGGCATCGCGGCTTGCCCTGGGATTGACACTGTCGGCGGTGCTGGCGGTTGCATTTGGACAAATGGCTGGCATTGTGTTGGATCGGGACTTGGAAAACTACCGATTTTTACTCCGGGCGATCGCCGCATGCTCCTATGCCTGCGCCATCTGCCTGCTGGCCATACCATCGCCTCCGGTGCACCGGCCGACTGCATCGCTCCGGCGCGGCTATCTGCCATTTCTTTGGAACGATCCCATCTTTGGCCGTCTGGTGCTGCACTTTTGTCTCGTCGGCATTGCATACCAGATGATGGTGCCCATAAAAATAGAATACCTGGCCAATGGTCGCTATGGCATGGACCTGGCCAATGGCCGTGTCATGCTTCTCGGCTGGGTTGTTCCAAACCTTGCCCGTGTGTGCAGCACCCAAATCTTTGGCTTTCTTTTTGACCGCATTCGGCTCATTCCCCTCCGCATCTTTAATAACCTGCTCACATTGGCAGCATTTTTGATTTTTTTCCACGGCAAAACATTGCCCATATTGCTGCTGGGATCCGTGTGCATAGGGATCGCCATGGCCGGAAGTTTTGTATTTCACTCGCTGTGGATTGCCAAGGTGGCACCGGCAGAGCGTCTGCCGGCCTACATGTCCATCTACCTGTTCGTGACCGGCGTACGCAGCATGCTGGCACCGCTGCTTGGCTACGCACTGCTGGCATTTTTTTCTCCGGCCGGAGTTGCCAACGTCGGCTGTTTCCTGATCCTGATTTCCACCGTCGGCTTTTGGCGGCTACGCCGGGAAGCAGGCATTCACTAGCAATGATGGACAGCGGCGGGCTACGACGTGAACTCATTGCCATCGGCAAAAGGCCGATCCGTGCCCTGGGCCAGCATTTTTTGGCCAATGCGGCCATGGCAGATCTGTGCGTCGGGTGGGCTGGCCTGGCTCCGGGCGATGGAGTGGTGGAGATTGGTCCCGGCCTTGGAACCTTGACCGAGCCCATGCTGCAGGCTGGTGCCATTGTCCATGCGGTGGAGTTGGATGGACAATTGGTTGCCAGGCTTACGGCCACCCTAGGGAAAAAATTTTCTGGCCAGTTATTTTTGATCCACGGCGATGCGGTGCTACTTCCGTTGGCAGGACTTGGGACGGCGGATGTGGAAAACTGCCGTGTGGTGGCCAATCTGCCATTTTCCATCACCGGCCCGTGGTTCGACGCGCTCCTTGCCGGACCACTTCCCAGGTCCGTGACAATTTTTCTCCAGCGGGAAATGGCGGAACGGCTGCTCGCCGCCGCACCATCTCGCCTGCGCAGCGCATTGGGGGTACGGCTTGCCCTGGCCTACCGCGCCGTCCATTCTCTGGCTGTCCCGGCCGACGCATTCCATCCCCGGCCGGCCGTTGATGCCATGCTGATCCACTGGGATCGGCTGCCAGAACCGTTCTGCTTTTCTCAAAAAGGCCATGCGCTACTGCGCCACTGCTTTCACAACCGGCGTAAATTGCTAAAAAACGCCGTCGATTCGCTGGCATCCCATCCCAACATTTCCGTACTACGCCGCTGGCTAGCACACATTACAGCCCGGGGGCGTTCGGAAAATACGCTGCGTGCAGAGGAACTTGGCGACCACGACTGGCAATTTTTGGAATTGCTTCTGCGGACGGCGGAAATGTAGTTGGGCCATGGGGAAAAAGCTGTGCCTTCTCCTGGCGGATGGTGTGGAGGAAATGGAAGCGGTGACGTCCTGGGACATCCTGCGGCGCGCCGGATTGTCGGTTGTGGCGGCCGCCGTTGGAGAAAGCTGTACGGTGATGGGTTCCCACGGAATTTTCATTGGCGCGGACCTTCTCCTGCCAACCGTGGCAGCGGAAAAATTCGATGGCCTGGTTTTGCCCGGTGGACCGGCCAGCTTTTCCCTGCGTAAGGACGTTGCAGTACTGGCGCTTGTGAGAAAAATGGCAAAAAAGTTTTTGGCCGCCATCTGTGCCGCACCCCTAATTTTGCTGGACGCCGGCGTGTTGGACGGGCGACGCCACACGGCCCACTTTTCCATACTGCGCGAATTGCCGCTGGCAGAGAAATCTGCCGTTGTGGTGGATGAAAATCTTATCACGGCCAACGGCCCTGGCGCTGCCATCCCATTCGCGCTGGCCATCGTGCGCCATTTTCTGGGCCAGGAATCGGCGGATGCGGTTGCCAGGGCGATCGCACTGGGTCCGGACCAAGTTGGAACGGTGGCCGGATGAACGGGCCGTACCAATGCGCTGCCATCCATTTTCTGTCCGGTGAACATGGGAGCATCCAAGTGTGCCGGCGGAGCTAGAAACTGCATTGGTCATTGAGAGAAAAAATTTTATCCCCTGCCACGATCCAGATGTCCAACATTCGCACATCAAGAAGCTGTAAGGCATGGGCAATGGCCCGGCCTGCACGTTCATCGTGTTCCGATGGCAATTCATTGCCGTCCAAACGGTTGCAGCAAAGTATAATGGCGGCGCAGTGTCGATTGAGCACTCTTGCCACGATTTGCCGGGGAAGGAAAGTCAATTGCATTTTTTCATCGACGACCAACCGTTCCACTCCAGGCGGAAGAAGATTCATTTGACTATCCAGATAGGCAATTTCCAGACATTCTTTCCGTTCACCGCCGAGCCTCGTTCGCCACAATTCTCGCAAGGATTCCCGCCAATTGGCCGGGGCCGGTTTGGGAGGATAGATCCGCTGTTGCAGGTACAACTTGGCCGTATCTCGGATGAGGTGCAAAAAGTCTGCCACGCCAGTGCCGACGCCGAACACTTTCCGAAGAGAAAATTCTGACGCCTCCAATGCGCCGCACAGGGACCCAAAGCGGCCAATGAGCAGTTTGGCCGTTCCTTTAACGTCCCGGCGTGGGATGGCGTAGGTCAAAAGAAGTTCCACCACCTCGTGGGGAGCAAATGATTCGATGCCACACCGCTGGAGACGTTCCCGCAAACGCCTGCGGTGGCCAATGCTGGACGGCTGCTCCAAGGAGGCAGAACCTTTTCTTCGTCCCACCGCCGGAAAAGGATGCGTCGGCCACCACGGTCCGTCAAGATCTGGACTCTTTCGGCCGATTTTTGGCCAATTTATCACGGGGAATGGCAAGAAAAATTTTTCAAAACTACCGGGCCAATTCTACCAATTGCAATGGTCGTAAACCATCCCATGATGTGGTGTTTTATAAAAAAATGGTTAACCAAATATTGTTGCAACTCCTAGGCGAGAGGCCGGCCAAGGTAGCGCAAAAGTAAGGATTCCATCCAGATGCGAAAGCCGGCATCGGCGGAAAGGCAGTCGCGGCTATCTTTTTGGGAACATACAAAAAAGGCACGGCTACGGTTTGTTTCGTAAAGTTCCCGCTGCATGCCATTGAGCTGTTCCATCGGATCTTTGCCGACTGGAACGAGCTGGCAGTGCCGCTGCCGTCGGCCGTGAAGGGCCAACAATGCGGCTAGATTTTGGCACAGGGGTCGGCGAACCACGTCCCAGTTGGATGGGTAGTAGCCGGCAAAAACGCCGGCAAAATTTTCCGTCAGCAGCATGCGGCCATCGGCGGTGCCGGAGCAGACGAGGGCCGATGGCAGGGCCGGCGGCTGCGCCGGACAGGGAAGGCGGAGAAAAAGCCGCGAATTGTCGTCGGTGGAACGAAAAACTAGGCAAATTAGCAGCTGGGGACCGGTTGAGTCGCTGCGGGCAATGCATTCCAGCGTAAAGCCACTGTTTTTGAGAAGATTTTGCGCCGGCCGCAGCTCCGGCACATTGGGCCAGCAATTTTCGTCGGCCAGAACCGTGTAGGCTGGAAAGAGCGGGGTGCAGTGCATGGCAAAGCGATGAATGCTACGCCACAGTGCCATGCTTTCAAAAAGAAACCAACCGCCGGCGCCGGTTGCCAGGAGCAGGCCAAATGGTGTCGTTGGCAGGACAACAAGCTTGCAGGAGCAGGCGATTACCAGGGTGACAGCCAGCAGGCGAACCCAGTGGCTCAAAATTGCAAAGTGGATGCTGCGTCGCAGCGATGGCAGATGCAAAAGTTCCAGGGATAGAAAAAATAGGCCAAGGCCGAGCAGAAAAAAAAAGCGAAAAAAAAGTGGATCGCGCATTGCGTTGATATCCTAAAAAAGTTACTCTGCACCCGTGCGAAGCGGCATGACCACACAAAGAAAGGAATCATTGCGGCGAAAGACGCCCGGGCTTAGCCCGTCCCGCAGTTCAAAAAATATTTCTTCTTCCGGCACTGCCCGCAGCGGGTCGATGAGATAGCGCGGATTGAAGGCAATTTCCAAAACTTCACCTTCGGGAAATGGGACGGCCAGCCGTTCGTGCGCCTCGCCGTATTCGGAGCTGGAGGCTGACAGTTCCAAAAGATTGGGAGAAAATCGCAGCAGCACGGACGGTGCCGTGCCGCTGCTCACCAGGGAAACTCGCTGCAATGCCTTCAATAGTGCTTCCCGTGACAGCCGCACCCTGTAGTTGGCCGAACCCGGAATAACCTGACGGTAGTTGGGAAATACGCCGTCAACCAGCTTGCTCACCAGGTAAACCGACCGTGGCGTGGCCAGAGATTTTTCTTCCGTTGCATAGGAGATGGAAAATGCCACCTGCCGCGCAGAAAAGGATAGTGTGGCTGTGGTTCCTCCGCTCAAAAGCGTCTCCAACGTTGCAACTGCGCGGGCCGGAATGGTTAGGGAACCCGTGCCGGGTGAGTCTGGCCTGGAAACCGCTGCAAGGCGGCGGCCATCGGTGGCAACAAAGGTCATTTCATTCCCCTCCAGACGGCAATGGATGCCATTGAGAATGTGGCGATCGGCATCCCCCGACTGGGCATAGTCCACCAGCCGCAGCAGGGATAGGAATTCCTCCGCATCCAGTGCCACGGCAACGGACCCTTCGGCTGGCATGGGCAGTTCGGGAAAATCATCCACCGGCAACGATGCCATGCGAAAGATTGACCCACCACCGGAAATTTTCACCGCACCGCCGGTACTTGCCAAAAAAAGCGTTTTTTCCTGCATGGCCCGTACGATCGCCGCCAGCTTACGGACGGGCAATGTTGTGCGACCGGCAGATTTGACATCTGCGGCCACCGTGCAGCGTACACCAAAGTCTAGGTCGGTGGTTGTCATGGTGAGGCCATCGCCGGTGGCATCCAGCAACACATTTCCCAAAATTGGCATGGTTGGTCGCAGGGGAGCCACGCCAACCACGGCCTGCAGGCCACCGCACAGCGCATCTCTATCCAAGCACAGATCCACGCTGCACCATCCTCCAAACCCGGCCTGGCCGTCAAGATTTAACGTGGAAATAACTTCCATGGAAGGGCACGGATGCAGTCGGGTAGTGACCGCCACCACAACCATTGCCACGGGTTGTGCAAAAAATCTTCGCCCTGTTTGCCAAGCGAAGCACAAAAAATTTCAATTGTTCTTTGCAGCAAAGAATGCTTCTAAAATTTTTTTTGCAATCGGTGCGGCATCGCTGCCACCTCCATAGGACCGGCCGGTTGCCGATTCCCGCAGCATGACAGTTACGGCAATTTCTGGCCGTTCGGCCGGTGCAAATGCGGTGAACCATGCCAGATGGCTTTGCCGCTGGCCGTCGCGAATTTGGGCCGTTCCCGTCTTGGCAGCGACGGCGATGCCAGGCAATTGGCAGCGACGGCCGGATCCGTAGGCGACGCACTCCACCATGCCGGCAACCAGCGCCGCATGGCCTTCGTCGGATAGGCACAGTGGCCGTGCATTGAGCCGTTGGCGCGGCAGCAAGGTCAGTGGCGTGCGCTCGCGACGGGCGGCGATGGAGGCGGTTAGAGCGTTGACCTGGGCCGGTGTAACGAGCAAAAATCCTTGGCCAATTGCCAGATTGGCCGTGTCACCGTCCGTCCAGGGCCCAAGGCCTCGGGATTTTTTCCATTCCGGCGATGGGACGAGGGATTTGGCAGCTTCGTTGGGAAGTTCCATGCCGGTCGGTTCCCCAAAGCCCAGGCGGCGAATTTCGCACAAAAAGTTGGCGAGTGGAATGGAAAGAATTTTCTCAATGAAGAATGTGTTGCAGCTCTTGGCTAGGGCCAGCGAAAACGGCAAATTTCCCCGCTCATAGTGGTTATTGCAGCGGATGGTACGGTTGCCGACGCGGATTTGGCCATGGCAGGGGTGCTCTGTGCCGTGGTCTATGATGCCAAGATGGAGCAGCGTTTCGGCGGCAACGAGCTTGAATACGGAGCCGGGTGGGTAGAGCCCCTGGGTTGCCTGGGTGAGCCATACGCCACGGCCGTTCAGTTCGGCATAGGTTGCAGCAGAAATGGTGGGAGTAAGCAGGTTTAGGTCATAGGATGGTGAATTGGCCAGTGCCAAAACCTCGCCGCTGGCCACGGCTGTTGCAATGGCGCAGCCCACCTCATCGCCCAGCGCTGCCTCGGCCGCATTTTGCAAATCCAGGTCGATGGACAGATGCACGTCATTGCCCGGCTGTGGTTCCCGGGATAGTAGCAATTGGCGGCAGCTGCCGGTCGGGTCAACGAGCCAAATTTCCCGACCGTTTTTTCCCCGCAATTGCGCATCCAGCGCCAGTTCCATCCCCGTGCGGCCCGTGAGATGGCGTTCGCCGTAGGTGCGCAGCGGCGCACCTGCCAAGTCCTCTTGGGCCCGTTCCGCAATCGGAGCCGCGTAGCCGATCACGTGGGCAGCAACGGCCCCGTGAGGGTAGTGGCGGGAGGCATAGGTTTCCACCTGCAGGGCACCGCCGTCGGGCAGTATTTCCACCAGATGGGCCAGCTCATCCTCCGCAAGGTCTGCCCGGATGGGAAATGGCAGCAGGGGCATGTGAAAAAAATGGCGATCCACATCGTCCCGCCGCAGCTCCACCGGTTTTTGAAAAAATTGCTGCAGAGGTTGCAGCAGGCTGTGCAGGACGGCCAGGCGGGCATGGGAGCGTTCCAAATCTATGTCCACCGCAAGGTCCTGGTCCCGCAATTGCCGCATGCGCCGCCGCAGTTCTTCGGCAAATTGGCCGCGCAATTCCTGCAGGTAGACGACGAGGGCGAAGCGGGGCCTGTTGCCGGCCAAAAGCTGGCCATTGCGGTCGTAGATATTGCCCCGTGGAGCAGGCTTGACGATGCGCCGCCAGCTTTGCCGCAGCTCCATTGCGCAAAATTTGCGATGCTGCACCACCTGCCGCAGCACCAGGCCGCCGGCCAGGTAGAAAAAAACGGCAAACACCAGGCCATGGAGTACGGCCATTCGCCAATGCCACGGCTCCCGCTCCTGCCCCACCGCCGTGCCAGGGTGACGGTCCGCCAAGAATTGTCAAGGAGGGCCCCCTTTCACAAATCGCCAACAAATTGTTAGACAAATATTTATCGCACAAATTTTAGCCAATGCTTGACAAATTGCAACCTTTGTCCAATGCCGCACGGCACCATGCAAACGTTGATGGGTTGGCAAACCGGAATTCGAATCGATGAGGCCAAGGAAGCCGTCGCCACCTGGCAAACGATTCAAACGAGCGAACAGACCATTACGGACAAAGAACTTTGCAAAAAAATTTGCGGCAATTCCCTGCTGGCCGAGGTGTGCCGCAGGCGGGGCGTATCTTGGGGCTGGTCACCGCCCTGGTTCTACCCGTTCCTCTGCCTGCGCTGGATGGGCCGCAGCCTGCTGTTTTTGCTGTCCTTTCCCCTGTCCCTCATCAGCGGAATTTATGCGAATTTCTGGTTCATGCGCAAAATGGCGCAGCTAGCCCCCATTACGGACGTGGAAAAGCAAGCGCTGGGCGATGACTTCTATCGGCACCACGCGAACCGGGACAAAACCGTTGTGAAATATTTGGAGGAGGTGCAGCGGGAAATTAGGGCCCGATCGGGGTCGGATGTGACCACCACAATAGGAGAAACGGATGGTCTTGCGTCCTGTCATTACAACAGCTGGTTGCACATCGTAACCCTCCCAAAAAGAATTGTGGATAGATCGACCTCCAAAACACAGGAGACGAAATATCCGCCGGCCATCGGCAAAGACACGAATGGTCGACGGCTTTTTGCGTACAAGCTGGCGATTGCAGCCCACGAATGTGGCCATGCGGAGCAGCGAACATTCATAGTATGCTGGCATGTGGGAACAGTTGTGGCAAGCATCGCCGTTGCACTGCTCTGCCTATTTTCCCCACTGGCACTTTTTATCGAAGTCGCGCTCTGCATTGCCCTGGCCATTGGGGTTCCAGCCGGCCAATTTCTCTACGAAGTCAACGCATCCCGCCGGGGACTGGCAAATTTGGTCGGCCTTGGTTACCTGACCACCCCCGAAGAGGCAGAAATGGCCGCCCACACCTTGCACGTGGCCGCATCAACCTATCTTCTGAGTCTGGCCATGGAAGTTGGTCGGGTGGGCTACCAGCTCCTGTCGTTGTTTGCGCAGAACAGTCGAATGCAGGAATCTAACCAATTTGCTAGAAATTTGCATTGACAGGCCACGGCTGTCATCCCCAATGCTTTGAATCGTTGCCATGGCGTCGCCGACGGATATTCGCAGGGGAAAGGTGTTGGTGCACGGCGGTGTGCCCCACATGGTCATCGATGCGCAGCATAGAACACAGGGCCGGCAGGCTGGCTTTGTCCAGGTCACCATGCGCAATCTGCGCACGGGGACAGCAGCGAATCTTAAAATTCGCACAACGGAAAGCGTGGAATTTTGCTTTTTGGAGCGAAAAAAGTTGGAATTTTCCTACCGCGATGGCGACGATTTCTACTTTCTGGACACGGATAGTTTGGAATACTTTCCCATTCCTGGCCGACTTGTTGAGGACATTCGTGCCTACCTTGTGGAGGGAAGCGGCTATGACGTGCTGCTCATCGACGGAAAACCGATCGGCGTGGAGCTGCCGGCAGCCGTAGAAATGACGGTTCGTGAAGCACCCGACGGCGTGCGGGGCGATTCCGCCTCCAATGTGCAAAAGCCGGCAACGCTGGAGTCCGGCCTGGTGGTACAGGTGCCGCTTTTTGTCAAGTCTGGCGATAGAATTCGCGTTGGAACGGAAAAGGCTAACTATCTGGGACGGGCATGAGAAAAAATTTTTAATTTTGTAGATTGGCGAATTTGTAAAAAAACTTTACAGCGCTCCACGGCCGTGGAGGGCGGTGGCTTGCGGGATTGATCTATGGGAAATTTAAAGAAAAAACGGCGCCTAAAAATGAATAAGCATAAGCGCAGAAAGAAGTTGCGCCTATCCCGCCACAAGAAGCGTACCTGGGGCGCCTAGCCATGCCGGCCGTGCCAGGCCGTGGCCGTTGTGCCGGCCAAAAATTTTTTCTTGCCACTCCACCACCCCGTTCCATCGTCGGGTCGATGGTGGATTGTTTGGCCGTTGCCCACCGTAGGGGGGTGGCGGAAGCAGGGCAGGAAGACGGCGATGCGGAGCTTGTAGCAGCCGTTCAATCCGGGCGAATGGCTGCGTTTGACATCCTCGTGCGCCGCCACCGCCCGCGCGTGGTTGGCGTTTTGTACCATCTGACCGGAAATCGGGAAGATGCGGCTGACCTGTGCCAGGAGGCATTCGTCCGCGCCCTTTGCCACATCCACGACTTCCGCGGCCGGTCAAAATTCTATACCTGGCTCTACCGCATCGCCGTCAATTTGGCGCTGGAGCAAATGCGCAGGCGGCGGCTACGCAGTTTCTACAGCCTGGAACAGCTGGCCAGCGGCGCGGAGTCGGATGGCGTGGTGCTGGCGCTCGCATCCCAGCTGAAAACGGACAAGGCATTGCTCATAAAAGAGTTGCAGCAGCAGCTAAATGGAGCACTCCAGGAACTATCGCCCAAGCACCGCACCGTTGTGGTGCTGGCAGAGGTGGAGGGGCTTTCCATGGAGGAAATTGGCCAAGTACTTGGCTGCTCCACCGGCACCGTACGATCCCGGCTGCACTACGGAAAAGAACGGCTTAGATCGTTGCTAGGTCGCTATTTGCAAAGTTAGTCATGGATCCGGATGAACGTCTTCGCCAACTGCTCCGATGGAAGCGCTGGGAACGGCCGGATGGAGCATCCTGGGCCAGGTTCGACGTGGCGCTGCAGGAGCGCAGGCTGCGCGCCCTTGTGAAGGAAAGCGTGCGAAAGCGGCTGCTACGACTGTTGCATCGGGTTGTCCGCCCTGGTCTGGCCATGGCCGGCATGCTGGGGGCGGCCGTCGTGCTGACCCATCTGCCGTCGTATTCGGATGGGTTGGCCGGTCCACGGGAAATGGAATTTTTACTGCTCACGCTAGAGGGAGAGATCGATGGTTTGGAAAGTGAGTTGTTCAGCGAGGCGGACGATGGTGTGTGCTACGTTGCCTCTTCCATTCCGAGTGGGGGCAACGCTCTCCTCACCGCCTACCATTTCTAGCCCATGGTCCGACAATTTCTAGTCGTAGGTGCGCTGCTTTGCCTGGCTCCGTCGCTGCCGGCCCAGGACGTGTTGTCGGCCGTTGCTCCCCAGGTCCTGCAGCCAGCCGAAGAAATTTTTACCGCCCATAGGGATGCGGTGGTGCGGGTTGTCTGCCTCCACCGGCGGGAGGATGGCAGCGGTGGTGCGCGCACAGGCTCCGGTTTTTTTTTGGACGCCGCAGGTCATGTGGCCACGACGGCAGGTGCCATCGAGGGAGCGGAGGAAATTTGGATCGAATTTGGGCCCCATTCCATCCGTGCCGGCGTGGTGGGGGTGGATCTTCGTACCAATGTGGCGGTCCTGGCGCCGGTGGAGGAATCCCCTCCCCAGCCCTGCTTTTCCCTGGGCGACGGGACGGTCATGCCAAAAACTCTTACACCATTGCTGGCCATTGCCTGCGAAATTGGCCTCGACCCCAGCCCGGCCATTGGCATTGCTTTGGCGGAGCAGATTTGCCACGGAAACCATTGTTTTGCCACAACACACCTGCGCTCGTCCCTACCGTCCAACGCCGGTGCGCCGGGATCTCCCGTTTTTGACCTGCAGGGAAATTTCGTTGGCATGCTCATGGCATCCATTCCCCAGATCGACGGCAGCTTTCTTCTACCGGCCCGCGCCATTCGCCGGGTTGTGCAGGATTTATTGCGCCATGGCGAGGTGCGCTACGCCTACGTTGGCCTGGACACCTGCCTGGAGCGGGATGGGGATGGTCAGTTTGCTGTGCTGGTGCGCGACGTCATTCCCAATTCTCCGGCGGCCGAGGCAAATCTGCTGGCAGAGGATCGTATTTTGGCCATCAACGACATGCCGATCCGCGGCCCGGCTGACCTGCGCAATGCCATCTTTTTTGCTCCACCCGAATCACCCATTGCCATTACGGTGCGGCGTGGTTCGGACATTTTTCGCCTTTTCGTCCGCACAATCGGCTGCCGACCCGGCGAAGAAGTGCGGTGAGATGGACCATTTCCCTTGCCTCGACTGGATAACAATGGCATGGCATACGTAGGATTGGCGCAGATCGGATGGCGGGCTTGTTTGTGACATTGGAGGGGTCGGAAGGGACCGGCAAATCAAGCAATATCACCCTTTTGACGCGGTTTTTGCAAAAAAATGGCTGGCCCGTGCTGTCCCTGCGAGAACCAGGTGGGACGGCCGTAGGGGAAGAAATTCGCAGCATTTTAAAACGAATCGACATTGTTCCGCCACCAGGTCCCGAGGCGGAGCTGCTCCTATTTTTGGCAAGCAGGGCGCAACTGGTTCGTGAACGCATTTTGCCGGCGCTGCAACTGGGCTACGTGGTGCTCTGCGACCGCTACTTCGACTCCACCGTAGCCTACCAAGGTGGTGCCCGCTCATTGGACATGGCAACGGTGCGTGCCATCAACCGCTTCGCCACCGGTGGCTGCATTCCCGATGTTACCTTTTTGCTAGATCTGCCGCCGGAGATTGGCTTTCGCCGCATCGCAGCCCGGCTGGATGGCTGCCGCGACCGCATGGAAGGCGAGGCCATGGACTTTTTTCACAGAGTACGGGCGACCTATCTGCAGCTTGCGACGAATGAACCGCAAAGATTTTACACGGTGGATGCCGGCCGGCCACTACCATCCGTGCAACGGGAACTGCGCCGCATTCTGCTGACGATACTGGAGAGCAAGGGAATCAATCCTGGACAGTTGGCGCCCCGGCAGTGGCGGTGAGATGTTTCGATGAAAACGCACGCTGAAGGTGCAAAAGCGTGGGACGTGGCCGTAGTATGCCGGGATGGGGCGGCGAATTTGACAGCGATGGCGGATTTGACAGCGGCGGACCTAGCTGCAAAAGCCGAATCAATTGCTCGATGGGGCAGGCATCTACGGCAATGGCAAGGAGGGCAATTGTCAGCGCAGTTGGATAAAACATGGCAATGGCAACGGCCAGAGCGATTCCCGAAGAGAGGAGGGCACAGTAGGGAAGGATGGTGAAAAACCAACTTTGTGGACCTGCCAGATTCGGGTCTGACTCCTCTATTCTGCCGGCGATGGCCTCGCCGAGTCCATAATTCAGCAGGGTGCACAGAATGGTGCCTATGGCCAGTGCGATGGCAACGGCGTCCATGCCGGCGAGGAGTGATGCCGCCGTGGCCGACATGCACACCATGCGACCGATCGGAAGAAAAATGGCATTGATCATGCGCAACACCAGCAACGGACGAATGGATGACCACGCAGGTTTTTTTTCTGCACGCAAGGTTTTGACAAACGCCCACAATGCCAAGGCGCAGGGGATGGTGAGCAGTGCAGATGCGCAAATTGCCGCACCGCCAGCAACAAAGTTCCAAGCCGCCACGGCCGTAATGACGATTCCGACGAGGCGCACAACCGTAGCGATGCCGGCAAAAATCCCCTCCCGCATGGGCGGGGAGTCCTTCATTTTATGGGTTTGATGGACATGGGAACCCGGTAAAATAGTGATAGCCACGGGATTTTTCTAGCATTTTTTTCACAAAACGCGAGCCAAATCCCCCCGCCCTATGCAACGGATCTTTATCAACCAGAGCAGTTTCTAGCTTCGTAGCCGCCCGCCCGACGGCTTCCAGACGGGCTGATCGCCGGGCGAGGTGGATTGCCAGGCCAGCCAATCTGTGATAAAAAATTTTGTCTTCTCTCTAGCCGGTGGAAGATTTACGGCCCCAAGGTTTTAAATGATCTCCGTACGCCGATGGCATTGGCCAGCCAATCGCAGCGGGAACTCGCTTAGCGGCGAAATTTATCAAAAAGATTTCTTTACACATTTTTCTTGTTTTACGCTCCGCCGGTGATCAAAATCTTTGCGGAGGTTTGTGTGGGAAATTTTGCAAAAAATCTGCCTGGATCAAGGTGTAAATTTTTACGCCATCTGGCCGTTGGCTGTACATTGGCGGCGGCAGGGCCCGTCTTTGGCTATTCCTACATGGGGGAATGGGGTGAGGTGGCCCAGTCGGCATCGGTCGTAATTTCGTCGCTGCAATCCGCCATGGAGGGGACCATGCACGAAGCGGGCTGCCACTATTTTGCCACCCCATTCGGCGGCCATCTGCACCGCCTGTCGGCGACGGTGGATCGGGAGCCATGGTTTCCGGAGTCGTTTGACAATGCCCTTCCCGGCCATTCCGGTGACATCTACGGTATTTTAGGTGGCGCGACGGCGACCCATTCCTTTGGACATGGCACCATGACGAGCGTCGGTCTAGCTGGCTTCGTGGTTCGTTCCCAATGGAATACCTTTGGCTGGTGCCGCCCGTTGGAGTACGATACCATGCCCGATTGCCCGATGTTGGAAGGTCATCGCCAGGACCAGCGGCGCCTGGGAGGTGTACTGTTCGCGTCCACCGACTACCTAGCCTACGGCCACCTGGCAGGCAACGTGGAGATTTCGGTCGGCGGTGACTATTTGGACACAAAGCTGCCACTGCCCTTCAGTGCCTCAGAGTATGCATTCCCGTACAAACGCATACGGGTGGAAGGCTTTGACCTATTTACCTCCCTAGTTGTACGACAAGATGTGGTCACCATCGGTAAAATGCAATTTGGTCCGTGGGTTGGACTAGTCTATCATAGAACACTCATGCGTTCTTTTGCCCTGCCAGATGGCGCGGAGATTGATCTAATAGCCGGTCCAAGTGAAGATAATTCTCAAATACCTTCCTTTGCCTTCAACTTTTTGGATGTTAGCTGCGGCCTCAGACTGGAGCGTCTCTTTCTGGGAAGAGGTAGGGCTTCGACGGACGTGGCTGTGAAGGTGGGATGGAAGTGCAGAGCCATGCAGGATGATTCCATTAATGACCCGACGTACTGGCGGTTTAGACGGCGGGATCGGGATTCGCTGGTGGGTAGCTGCGAACTGCGCCGCCGCCTTGATCAACACTGGCAGGTGGAGGCAAGCTGGGCTGGTCAATTTGCCAACGATCACCATGCCAACTACTTTGCGGCCAATCTTTCCTTTGCATTCTGAGATGGGATAAAAAATCTCCATCCTACGGCAGCGGCGAGATTTTCTTGCCGTCGCCGCTTTTTTTTTCTAGCCATTGGCCATGGTTGTGGGTGGATGTGACAAATCCCGCCAGTCTGAAGCAATTTCTACACTAGTTTTGCATCCGATTGCCATGCTGCGGCCCATCTGGTCGGTGGCAGCTTCTGTCCGGTTTTTGCCAGACCTGGGGCCAGTCCAGAGAGTTGCCACAATTGTACGCCTGTTGGTGGCGGCACCGGCCCTTGTCTTCTGTGTCATTGCCACCGTCCCATCCCACCTGCTGCTACGCTGCGAAATCGCATTTGCGAGCCTGTGCCGCATGGGACATCCAAAAACTGCATACTTTCTAACCTTTGCAACCCATCTTATCCTGGCTCAAGGTTGTCTATTTTTGATTGGTTTGTTGTTCAACACAGTTTTGCTGACGCTTTGCCAAGCCCTTTGGCCGATTGTTGCAGCCCTGCTATTTCTTGGGGGAGCCGTCGGCCTGTACCTGGGAGTTGTTCGACTAGCACCGGCCCATCTATTCTATTTTATTGCCAATAGTTCCATTTGCGACGTACGTCCCGCCTGCATGGATGGACGCCGCGCCCTAGCAGCAGCCATGCGAGAAATGCTAAAAAATGACAGGCAGAAATGCGAGTTGAAGTCGAAGGCATGGCAAGCACTTATTGCCGCACTGGAAAATGAGCTCATTCCCAACCGGTGCATTGCACGCAAGCATGGGGAAACTTTTCGGGCAATGGCAAGCGGTGAAGGCTCCGCTTCCCCCAATATTTGGAATAAAAATTTTTTGGAACTTTTACCAAAGGCCGATCGTGACGCATTTTTGACGTTTCTTTTTAGCCCGTGAAATGGCGATGGAATGGTACAAACCACGTGAATTTTCTAGTCCACACTTTCCACAATTTCGGAAAATTCCTTCCACCAATGGCCAATGGAAAAAAAGATATTGCCAGAAAAAAATATAAAACCCAAGTAGTTCTACTTGATTGAAGATAGGAAGATGACTTGGAGCGGCGATGGTGATGCTTCCATCAACCTAGACGATGGCCTGTTTGTTGCAAAAAAATTGGCGTGGGCCGGCCGGTCGGTGCACGTACCCATCCTTGTGCCGGCCGTGGTGGATGCCTTTCGCAAAGCGCAAGGAACTATTTTTTTGGATGCAACGCTTGGCGGTGGCGGCCATTCCCTGGCACTGTTGGAAGCATTTCCCCGGGCAGAGCTCTGGGCAATGGATGCGGATCGGCTGGCCGTGGAACGGGCACGCGCCCTGCTGCCAAAGGATCGATGCCATATTTTTTGGGAAAATTTTTCCAACCTTGATCGTCTGGATCAAAAAACTTTCGATGCCGTTCTCTTCGACCTTGGCCTTTCATCGGATCAACTGGAAAGCCCAGAGCGCGGATTTTCGTTCCGCCTGGACGGTCCTTTGGACATGCGTTTCAACGGAGATTTTGGCCAAACTGCGGAAAAATTTTTGGAAACGGCAAGCCACGGTGATCTGGTCAGGGCCGTGAGGGACTATGGTGAGGAACCGCACTGGCGGCGGGTGGTAGAGGCAATCGAGGGGGCACGCGGATCTGGCAAGCTGGGCCGCACGACGTCATTTTCCGAATTGCTGCGCCACGTACTTCCTCCCAATTTTCGCTCCAGCATTGATCCAGCCACCCGCGTGTTCCAGGGCGTGCGCATCGCCGTAAATCGGGAACTTGATGTGCTGGAACGAGCACTGCCAATGGCACTGGCTGCCCTATGCCCTGGAGGTGTGCTGGCGGTCCTCAGCTTTCATTCCCTGGAGGATCGCATCGTAAAGCGAAACTTTCGCAGCTGGAGTGGACTGGCCATCGACTGCCACGATGGCCGCTATGCACAGGATCGGGTGGCAGTTGGTCGACAGTTGACGAATTTGCCAATCTTTCCCGATGCGGATGAGGTGCGGCGCAACCCTCGCAGTCGATCTGCCAAGCTGCGCATTTTTCAAAAAAATTTGGAAAGTGGGACACTGCGGTGAAATTAGCCAAAAAAAATTTGGGCCGCTGGCGCTGGACGCTTCTCTTTTTTTTAACTTGTATCGTGGCCAGCGGCTTTGCCAAAACATGGTATCAGCGGCAAATTCTGCTGTTGGAGCGAAGTTGCCGTGCGTTGGAGGCAGAAGAGTTGCGGCTAGAGCGGCGACTGGCAATGGCCAATGCCAGGGCTGGCCAACTCTACGCACCGGCACAGATGCAAAATTTTTTGCCAAAAGATATGTCGCTTCCACCGGCCAATCGGCTGCTACACGTTTCCCTGGGAAAATCTCGCCAAGCCCTGCCGCGAGAAGCTCTATCCGCATTCGGCACCCTGCGCCCGCCCGTGGCCACTGCGGCAGTGAGCCTGGATTGAGGAGGAGCCATGCGCCGGCGACGGTTGCGAATGCTGGCCGTTTTGTTGGCGATGGCGGCGATTTTTTTTCTGCTGGCTGGGCGGCTAATCCAGCTTATGCTATTTTCGCCCGAGGAAAGGTTGCAGTCCATTCGCCACGTGCGTCGTTTTTTTTCCGTCCACGAAGCACGGCGTGGCAACATCTATGACCGCAATGGCGGTGCCCTAGCGGTGACGGTGCCGGCCGTGGAAATTGGAATCGACCCGCGGTCGTTGGGGGAAAGCATGGACGATGTGCTGGCCGGTCTAGCAGCATATTTGCCGGCCAGCCGGGAGGAGTTGAGGGCCATTGTCGATGGCAGGCGGACAAAATTTCCACAGACCCGCTGGGTATCACTGGCCGACCGTGTGCCGGAAGCTGTTTTTGAAAAAATTCAGGAAAAAAAATGGCCAGGAGTCCATGGCCAGCGCAAATTTTTACGATTCTATCCCCAGCATAGCGCTGCATGCCACGTTGTTGGCTTTCTCAATCGCGATGGTCATGCCTGCTGCGGCGTGGAAAAATTTGCCGACTTTTTTCTCCAAGGACAGGATGGCTGGGTTTTGTCCGAAAAGGACGGACGGCGGCAAGAACTGCGCCAGTTTCGTTCCCACGGAATTTCTGAAAAAAATGGCCATGGGGTATATTTGACCATTGATTTAGCGGTGCAGCGACTTGCCGAAGAAGAATTGGACCGCATGGTGCGAGATTTTTCTCCGGACAGCGCGGTGATCATCGTCGGCGAGGCTGGCAGTGGCAAACTGCTTGCACTGGCCTGCTGGCCAAACTACGACCCCAACGATTTTTCCCATGCTTCCATGGGCCATTTGCGCAACAGGGCAATCTGCGACTGCTACGAACCAGGGTCAGTTTTTAAAATTGTGGCCGTCGCTGCCGGCCTCGAGGAGGGCATCGTACTTCCTGGAACAATTTTTCACTGCGCAGAGGATCATTTTGTCCACGAAGGGCACAGCTATCCACTGCCCCATGACCACAGTAACTTTGGTGACCTCACATTGACCGATGTGCTGCGCAAATCCAGCAACCGAGGCAGTGCGCAAATTGCAATCCGACTGGGTCCGGAAACATTTTATTCCTACGTGCGCCGCTTCGGCTTTGGAGAATGCACCGGCTATGGTGGTGGCTGCGATGGAGAAATTGCTGGGATTTTACAACCTCCCCAGCTTTGGGATGGGCTTACCATTACCCGCATGCCCATGGGCCATGCCATCGCCGTAACCCCTCTGCAGATTCACCAGGCCATGGGAGTCCTGGCAGCCGACGGCTATCTTGTTGCGCCCCAACTTGTGGAGAAGGTTGTTTCGGAAAAAAATGATGAAAAAATGTGGCAGAATTACCCCGTCATCCGACACCAGGTCCTGGGCCATCACACCGTGGTCCAGCTACGTGCCATGCTGGCCAATCCGCTGGATGACCTGGTCGATGGACGTTTTCCTTTTGCCTGCAAAACCGGGACGTCGCAAAAAATTGTTGCCGGCCGATACGTCCATGACCGCCACGTGGCATCCTGTTCCGGATTTTTTCCGGCAGATCGGCCAAAATTTGTCATCACAGTGGTGGTGGATTCCCCAAAAACCGATGGAAAAATCGGCTGGGGAAGCCGCTACGCCAAACCAACCTTTCGTTACATCGCTGAACAGATGGCACGCATGGGAGTACAAACAAATTAATGCCAAAAACTAAAATTTTTGCAACACCGTTCACATTGCGGTATACTCTTCCCACGAATCTATGTCTTCCTTCAGCCTTCAATCTGCGCAATCTTCATCTTTTTCACCTCTCGCCGAGCCGGCAATATATGACGAGGCAAGTTCCCAAACGCAATCTTCCAATTCCGGAAGCACGGAACTCAAGGGTCCATCCATGCCTGCCGCTGCCGAAACGACGAAAACCTGCAATTTGCGGCCAAATATTTTCAACGGTAATGTTGCTAAAAATTTTTCCTCTCATTTGTCCACAATCACGCTCAATCAATCTCCCCTATTTTTGAAAGGGCAAGAATCGTCATCTGGCAGCTCTTCTTTTGGAAAACTTCCCCAAATGCCGCCGCCGCCGCTGTCGATGCGGTCGCAATCTCCGATCAACACGAATGCAGGACTTCGAAGTAGTTCGCCGCCACCCTCATATTCACCTCCGTTGCCGCCGATGCGGTCGCAATCGTCGATCAACACGAATGCAGGATTTCGAAGTAGTTCGCCGCTACCCTCATATCCACCTCCGTCGCCGCCGATGGGCTCGCAATCGCCGATCAACACGGATGCAGGGCTTCGAAGTAGTTCGCCGCTACCCTCGTATCCACCTCCGTTGCCGCCGGTAAAGGCAAGGTCACAATCCATGTCATCGCTCCCTCCCCTTCATTTGCCATCACCAACATTGGAACGTTCACAATCTGCGCCCTCCGGTCAATCCGTTTTTGAAGGGGTTAAGGGCACTGCCAATGTGTTGGCTAGCCAGGTCACGCAATTGGGAAATGGATGTAATCTGACCCCCACCGTTGGGCCAAACGGTGACGAGACCGTTGTCCTCACGTACAAGCGGCAGCCAGGAGAAACGAAGCAACACATGCAAAAGCGCATGGAATTTGGTACAAAATGCATGCTTCCACTGATTAAGAAGCACGGTCTCGACAATATTCCGCCGGAAGTATTGGAAAAGTGGGAAAAAATTCAGTCTGGCGCAAGCAGTAATGTGAAGGGCGCCGAGCATGTTCCACACGTAGGTGGCACGGTCGACCTTTGGAGCCACAGAGACTGGGCCAACAGAACAATCGAAAATTTTAACAAAATCCCGCCGGCCGGCAAAGATCCCAATTTTATGGCTCCCTGCGGAAGTCTCACAAAGCAGGAATTAATGGCAATATTTTCCGGTCCAGCCGATCAAAAAAAATTGGCTTTACTCACAATCGGCGACCTGACCACTCTCAAAATGACCTGCTCCAAGGCCGAACTTGCAAAAATGCAAAAAGAGTGCGCATTGGCCGACAGAAAACCACCCCCGCGCACGAAAGAAGAAGAAGCAAGCGCAAAGAAAGTAGATGAATATACTACCAACCATGTGATGAACAGCATAAATGGGGGACAACATAATGTTCTTTGCGTAAATAAGGGAATTACTTGCATTGGCATGGAACGGGGACACATGTTGAAGGGCGTGCAAGCCGCTGCAGAGCAAGATTGGCGAACGGCTGCCTTTGGTGCCCAATTGGGTAAGAATTTTAAGTGCCCAGAAGCAATTGCGAAGGCAAGCATTCAAATTTTGAAGCAGAACAATATGCAGAAACTCGACACATTGCACAAGGAAACTGTGGAAGGAGCGATGCAACTAGGAAGGAAAGGGATCAATGTCACACATGTCCAGGAGGGTGAATACATGCGAGTACACGATTCGTATATTAGGGAAAGCGGACTGGAAGAACAATTTTCCAGCGATGCGGGTGCAGAGAAGATGCTGAACAACTATGCCCAAGCTGAATTTTTCAGAATAGCGACGCGCATCCACACGAAGCTTGAGCAATTGCCTGATGGGGACGACAAGGCACGTATTGCCAAACTAGCCAACATCAACCCTTCACTTACCGGACAAAACTTTGTAAATGCTGTAATGGAAAAAATGAGCGCCAACGTGGAGTTGTGTGGACAACTTTTCCCAGGTGAGGAAATAAAGTTCAGCAATCGCACCGGTCTGCCCGTTTTAACTCGCCCTGCGACGGATGCGGAGAAGCAGCAATTTATCAGCCAAATCAACGAAAAAAAGATAGACGCCACCTACGATCCGGTTACCAAGATGGTAACGATGAATGAGTTATTTCCAACAGGTCAGGTCAAAGGGGTCTATTGGCAAGCGAATAGCGAATCGGGAAAGAAGTACTCATTCCATATTGACGATGTCCGCATGACCCCATCTCCTTCGGGCGATACCTCCTATAACTACAACATGAAGTCACAGATGACATTTCCGCTACCACCGGTAGATGCGGGCAAGTGGATGTGGCATTCTGCAGAAGAGTTGATAACCCAGCCACAATTCAATGTTCCTACTACAATCGTTGATACTTTTAATGCGATTAATGACACCGTCAAAAAAATGGCCAAGGAGGCCGGCAAAAACGGGAGGGATGCCTCAGAAGTAGCGCAGGAGATTGTTAGTGCTCTGCAGGGGCAGTATTCCGGTCTCGAAAAACTAGATGTCGGCGAAATGACCCAATTGTTGGACCGGTATTTCACCGCCGTAAAGACAGGGAATAACAGCAAAGGCGAAAAGTTGACAGCGTGCGTTGATCTCATAGCAGATTGCCTGATAACGCCAACTGTGACTGGATGGGACATGGCCATGATCAAGTCGGGGTGATTTTAAATGATTCGAGGAAAAATAGTTTGCTGCCGCGGTAATGAGGTCATCTGCTGGGGAGATTTTTTACATTTTCAAATGCCGCCACTGGGTCTCCCATTGAATTGCAAAGCACCACCGACCATTGGTTCAAACATATGGGATATGAACACGATATTAAAGATGTCTACTTAAAACAGGTATCAGCATCCGGGTGCATCCTCCATTTTTTTTGCGGCACTGGACAACACGAAAACTGGCCGCCGAAGAAAGGGTTGGGGAATGGCGCCAGGGCTGGCGTCATCGGGAAGGTGCAAAGTTCAAAGATCTAGCCGGTTGCTTCCGGGTCGGCATTTTTTGGAAAAATTGACAACGCTCTGCGCACGTAGTTTGCCATCAATTGGATCATTAATTCGCGGGCCTGGGACACCAGCTGCGGATCTTTTTCCAAAAAACACAGCAGTCCTTCGGCCACGGTTAAAAAATTTCCCAGGGCAATTTTTCGTTCCATCCTATCCTCCACCTCAAGGACGGTGGCAGAACATTTCCGCCGGACATAAAAAAGGCCCGTGTCTGCGATTCCCACGTAGCTTTTTGCCAAATAGAAGCAGGCGACACACTGCAAAAGATCGTCGCGAAAAATAATTTTTTCTTTCCCAACCACGGGTAGTAGTCGCCTAGCCGCGGCCACGAACAGTTCCCTTGGCACAAGTTTATCGGTAACTTGGTGGGAAATTTCATGGCCTAAAATTGCCTGCATCATGGCTGGCTGTCGCAGAACTTGGCCAACGATGCTGGGGCTAGCCCAGATGTCGTAGCGAAAACTTTCGCCGCAGTCGTGGCGTATGGAGCTGGAAAAATGCACAATGTCCACGCCACGGTCACAGGCCACGGCGTAGGCTTTTTCGGCAATGTCCGGTGCCAGCCAATCATCCGCGTCGAGGCAGAGGACATGGGTGCCATTGGCTGCTTCGGCGGCCGCCACACGGGCATGGAAGGTGCCGGAATTTTTTTGGGAAATGACCAGGATGCGGCGATCCCTTGCGGCAAATTTTTTTAAAATTTCCAAACTGCCGTCGGTCGATCCATCGTCCAGGCAAACGATTTCAATGTCCTGCAGCGTTTGAGCAGCGGCGGAGCACAGCGCTGCCTCCAAAAAAGGTTCCGAGTTATGGACCGGAATCAAAATGCTAACCTTGGGCTGCGTAAAACTCATCTTTCCTCCGCGTCAATGCTTTCATAGAAGCTGCCACCGCCCCGTCCGCCGTCAAGAAAAGAGTGCCCGTACATTGCGCACCGGCACCATCACCAATGGTCGGATGGCAAAATGGCAGCGAACCAATCTTTTTTGTAGCCATCGCCGCAGCCCAGCCCATGCATTGTCCAATGCGTGTCAACGGCCACTGGCTCCACGACCTGGATCCCTATCTTGTTCACTTTCCGTCATCCTGGCCAGTTCGTGGCATTTTTTGGTACGGTCTGACCTACGTCATTGCTTTTTTTGCGGCGGCCATGCTGGCCCACTCCTACGCAGCCAGGGGTCGCCTGCCATTCCCCCGCCAGCACATTGACAACTGGCTGGGGGCCCTATGCTTCGGAGTGGTCATCGGCGGACGACTTGGTTACCTCGTTCTCTACGACCGAGCCACTCTTGTCCATAGGCCGTGGGAAATTGTTTGTCTCTGGCACGGTGGCATGGCCAGCCACGGAGGATTTGTGGGAGTTGCCATTGCCCTATTTCTGCTTTCCCGGAGCAGGAACATTCCATTGTTGCCCATGCTGGACTTTTCCGCATCCGTTGCACCGCTCGGAATCTGTTTGGGACGCATTGGCAATTTCATCAATGGCGAAGTTTACGGCCGTCCAACGACGCTGCCATGGGGCGTGATATTTCCCCGTTCTGCCCCATTTCCCGACTTTCCCACTGCCCTGCTCACGCCTCGCCACCCTTCCCAATTGTACGAGGCATTTTTGGAAGGTTTGCTGCTCTTTGCATTGATTCAGTGGCGCCAATGGAAAATGCGCCGTTCCGCCATGCCAGGCCAACTATCCGGAGAATTTCTCATAGCCTATGCCCTGCTCCGCGTTTTGTGCGAATGCTTTCGCGAACCGGATGCGCCCCTAATCCTCTGCCTCACGGCTGGACAATTTTATTCCATCGTCCTCTGCGTGGCCGGCGTCGTCCTACTCGGCCGCCGCGGCGAGCGGTCCACCGGCTAGTGCTAGATTTTTCTGGTCTACGGCCTGGCGACCACCCGGCCTACCAGGCCGAGGATGGATGTAGGAAGAAAAACCGTCGGCGGCAATTTTCAAAAATTGTGCCGGGCAACGGGCATCCTAAGTGTCGGCATGGCACGCAATATTTTGCCCATCGGATAGTTTCATCATGTCATCTTCGCCAATGGGGACAGGAGTTGTGCAGTGGCCGGCAACATCATAACATGGTTCGGTGTCATTGCCTGTCCCAAATTTTGACGGATCGCTACGGACAAGAAACGACGCCCATTGGGAGCACATCTGACTGACAGTAATTCGACTCTTAGCCAGCTGCTACGGCACAGGAACGAGGTACCCCGTTTCCATCAACCGTCGTGTGAATTTTTATCAAAACGTCACCTCGACTGCACCCCAAAGCTCGATACCTTTGTCCTCCTTTTGCGCCAGCGGTAGCTTTGTAAGCTTTAACGATTGTGCTATCGATCAAATGTGCGTGCGAAATTTCCATCTTTTTTCCAGCCCCTGCTTCGGAAGCTAGTTTCCCACGTTGTCCAGTGCCGTGAAAAAAATGGCGGATGCATCCGGATGCTAACACTTGGCGGATAGAGTTTCTACGGCCTGTGGCCCATCCTGCAGGGCTATCAGCAAATCATGCCACCGGATTCCGCCGTCCGATTTGCCCTGGCCAGCCGCCGCATTCGCTTCTTCGCTGCGGTTGGGAATGTGGACCGTGCAGGGACAATTGCTTGTTCGCCAGCTGGTAACGTCTTTGCGTGATTGGCACACAATCGCAGCACAGAGTGGGTAAGCGCGTAGGGCAATGGGGTGGAGCTTGGCGCTGCGCAGGACGGTGATGTCCCAGAACGATTCGGGCTCCAGGGCAATTACCGGAATTCCCCGCAAAACCAGGTAACCTATGTCCAAATAGTTGTGCTCTCGCCACGGGGCCATGCACAGGCAAATGTCTGGCCGACAGCTGGTGAGGAATGTTTGCCAGCATTCGCAGCGGAAAGGTTGGGTGGCCATGAATGGATGGACGGTGACCCGTTCTCCCGCAAAATGCGCCACTTTTTTCGGAACCTCTGCGATCAGATCCAATGACCCTTCCCGGCCAAGTTCTTGCATCAAATTGGATAGAATTTCATAAAAATTTGGAAGGGAATCGTCGCCCGGAACAACGACGGCAATGCGTGGAGGCCGGTCGTTTGCCAGTGGCTTGGGTTTTGGCCGGGGAAGATGGGGCAGTGCGGTAAAAAAAAGTTCTTTGTGGTGGTTGATTACAAAGGAAAACGCCTTGCCCTGCTCCTCCCCTGGATAGGCTGCGATGAATTGGTGCACGCGGCTGGCCAGCTCCTGCGGTGACCAGCGCTGCCAATTTTTATGGTGATGAGTAAATGCAGGCATGGATCCAAAGCTCAGGCTGGACACATAGGGCTGGGGCAGGGCACGCGCCAGCACACCGACAATTTGGCAAAAATTTTGAAATGCCTCCGTTCCTTTTTCCAGCGAAAGGGCGTGATGCCTAGAGGCAGAATTTGGCCGCTTCCTATGGCAGTAGCCGGCCACGGGTATTGGCTGGTATCGCGCTGCCATTGGGGCGATGAAGCCCATGTGCAGCAGATCTTCTTCGTAGGATATGCGGGTGGTTTCCAACTCTTTGCCCATGCGATCCAGTGCCCTGCGGTACAGATCCGTGCGAAAAAATTTTCCCCAAAGATGGTGGCCAATGTTGCCCTGCAACATGGCATGCGTTAGTTTTGGATTGGTTAGGGGAGTTTTGTGGCGGGGTGAGGCCCAGGGAAACGGCTGGAGCAGCGTTCCTTTGGCCGGTCGAATGTGGCAGAAAAAATGGATGATATCCGCCTGTTCGCCTTCGGCAACCTGGACAAGCTGCGGAACAATGTTGCCCACTAGATAGTCGTCGGCGTCCAGATAGAGAAGGTATTGGCCAAAAGCTTCCCGCACTGCGCGGCAGCGGGTGGCATGAATGCCCAAATTTTTTTCGTTCTGCAAAATGCGCACACGGCCATCACGTCGCTGCCAGGAACGTAGCCGCTCCAGCGTATCATCCGTAGATCCGTCGTCGATGCAAAGAATTTCCAAAAACTGCGTATTCTGTCCGCTGGCACTGGCAAGAGCTTCATCCAGCAACGTCCCGCCGTTGAAAACGGGAATGGCAATGGTCACAACTGGCTGCGATGGTTCCATGCGAGAAATGTGTCGTGGATTGGAGTTGCAAACAATTAAATTTGGCTCTTGACCAGCATTTTCTGCCGGTTTCTGAAGACTTTTCGTACAATGGGCCTCAGGTTTTTCTTCCTGTGATTGAATCTGAAGTCACCCTCTTTGAAGGGTAGTGCAAAATTTGTCCTTCGGCAACCATTAAATTTTGCCAGTTGTCGCTTGGCATAGCCAAAAAGCTTCCCACCCCATTTACATGGCATTTCAAGAGCCTTTTCAAAACACGGTCCTGTGCCGCACGGATGGCATCATTTACTGCTGGCATGGCCCTCTGATTCGAACTAGAAAAATAACCCTAACAATGCGATTAAATTGAGTGCTAGATAATTGAGCTATTGCGTTCTGCCATCCATCACTGGATACAAAATGTGTAGCTAAAATAGTTTGAAAAAATTTACGCCATATGACACAAACTAGGGCAATTTCCGTTGCACTGTAGAAGAATAGCTTAAGCGTGAAATGTGGGCTAGGGGAATGGACATGGCCTAGCAATGGCCTTCGTTTTTTATGCCATTTTTTGGATTTTGCGCATCGACAACGCCGCTGCGCAATATCATTGCAGCTGGCAACAATGCCGTCGCCATTGGCCTGTGCCGTGCGGTTACAGAACGGTCCTCAACTGCCAAACGCATTGCCAACGGAAAAATTTTGCCCTTATTTCATAAAAATTTTTCCTGGCCGGGGATGGGAATTGGAAAAAACGGCGAAAAAGGTGCGAATGGGGAAGGTTGGCGGTGGCTACTTCCCCGTCTGTTAGCTTCGCTTATTTTTGCATTTTTGCTGGACAATCGGCTGGTCGGCTGTGCCTTTTTTCTTGGACTTGCGGCAGTCTTGCCCCAGCTCATAGAGGCTGCGTTTTCGTTTCCCAGGGCTGCGATTGCTGCATTTTTAGCCGGTCTCATCTTGGATAGCACCCACGCGTCCGTTCCCTTCGGATTCCACGCATTTTTTGCCATCGGCGGGCTATTTTTTCTGCGCATTGCCCATCGCCATCTAAACCTGAACATCTGGCCGCGGCCCATGGCAATGGGGGCGATTTTGACCACGTTGCACCATTTGTTGCTTTCACTGGCTGTCCCAAACGCCGCTCCATTTTCCGTCCTTTGCAGCGGAATTGCATCGTTGTTTTTCAACACCCTCATCCTGGCACTGGTCCTGCCACGGCCGAGAAAAAGGATTGCATCCCAACTTTTCCTGACCTAACACGGCCACCGATGGCAAAGGTGGACGTGGATGTGGTTCGGCGCGTGCTCCAGCGCAATGATGTGGATGGCGACGTCATTGCCCAGGTTTTGGAGGATTTGGAGATGGAGGTTTCCTCCGACGGCGATGGCAAGCCGGAGCTGCCGCCGCCCGTCAAAAAGCAATTTGTGATCCTTGTATCCGACCCGGATGGCAAGTTTCAGGAAGATCTTTTTACGGGATGGGTGCTGCAAATTCCCGAAAACCAAAGTCCGATGGAAATTGGAGCCCGCCTGATCCGAGCAGCCCATGACTTTAACCAGTCCAAAAAAGGTGCCCGCGATCCGGCAAAGTCTATTACGGATGTGTGTGAAATCGTGCCGGCCAAGGTGCTACGCAATCAGCAGGTTTGGGTACGGACGAAGGAGCCGGTGCTGCTTATCCGCACGGATAACCGCATTCCGTCCCTGCCTGTCGACGGAATGGCATAGGGTTTTGATTTTGTAAAATATTTTTGGCATTGGTCTGGTGATGGACTAAAATTGTCGCCCGCCGTGGCACGTCGCTTTGCAGTCCTTGTCCTTGCCCTGCTGCTTCTGCCGTTGACAGCGATGGCAACGGACATTCTTGGCCAGGATGATGTGCCGCCGCAGGCAATGGAGGCCTATTTGCTGTCCCGCAATCCAGCCCTCAACCGGCGCTACGTTCACCATCTCGTGGCAATTTATCGCCAAGAATGCCGGAGGGAAGGGGTGCGCCCCCTCGTTGCATTTGCCCAAATGTGCTGGGAAACGAACCATCTTCGCTTCACTGGAACGGTAAATCGAAGGCAAAACAATTTTTGCGGCCTCGGTGTCACGGGCAATGGCGTGCGAGGGGATAAATTTGCCTTCGTACGCCAAGGGGTGCGGGCCCACGTTCAGCATTTGAAGACCTATGCATCGCCCCTACCCCTTCATGCTAGGAGTGTGGATAGGCGGCGACGGTTTGTACTGCCCGGCTCTGCTCCAACCATTGAAGAACTTACCGGCCGCTGGGGTATGGATAAAAATTATGGTCATAACATTGTGCGGCTCATGGATGCCATCACCGGCCGTAGGTGACAGATGGAGCGGCGATGCAATCAATGATGGATTGGGATGATTGAGGACCATGCCGCGGCCAGTTGCACGTCGCGGCCACGGCGGCCGGCCATTGGGAAAATTTTCAAAAAACTTGGCCGGCGGCAGCGGCATCGTTCACCCCTTGCCCGTCCAATTCCCGTAGCATTCTGCCAATGGCACGATCATCGACGGCTGGATCCAGGTGGGTCAGCAATTCCCGGCCAATGGCATGGAGCCAGAACTTGCCGGCCGTGTCCAAATTTGGATGTGTCGGCATGGCATGGGACTGCCAAAGTTGCCACAGCAGCTGCCGTGAACGCCGTGTTTCGCCGGATTTTTGCAAAACAAAGGCACGGACATGGCCAATTTCTAGAAAAAAATTTGGATCATCGCGGGCGCCGGTCGCAAGTTTTTCCAGCGTGACCAGCGCCGATTGCAGAACGGTTGCGTCCGGATCCATGGCCAGCTGGCACTTGACCAAGGCCAGCTCGGCAAATGGAGCTTCCGGCGGCGGCGGTTGGCGCTGCAGCAGGGAACGGTAGACCTGTGCCGCCGCCTCAAAATGATTCAGTTCCCGCAGCAAATCTCCCTGGCGTAGCCGGGCATGGCAGGCAAAAATCGAGTCAGGATGCCGCTGCCACAGTTCTTCCAATGTGGCGAGCGCGCTTTTGGGAGATTCGGCAGCCGTCTGCAGTGAAGCGAGCAAAAGGAGAGCTTCCGGAATTCTGCCTCCGTCGCCGGCTCCGGCCTCATCCCTGTAACAATTCAAATAATTTTGCATTTCTTCGGCTGCAAGATCCAGTTGGTCGTTCAACTGCCAATCCACTGCTTTTAGAAAATACGATTCCTTTGCCTCGGGCGAATGGGGCCACCTGCTGCGCAAAGCGGCCAATTCTGCGGCAATGGCCGGACCATCTTCCCGGGCCATGGCGGTGCGCAGGGCAAGCAGTGCCAGCCGCGCACCGTATTTTTGAAAAATTTCCGGACCAATGCCATCCAGGCCGCGAATTTCCCGCAAAAATTGTGCCGCATCGCCGGTCCGGTGCAGGGCAATGGAATTTTGCAGCAAAGTGCAGCCCCAGAGCAGCCGTGCGGCCGGGGATAGGGGCAAAGGTATGGCGCGGTAAACCTCTTCCAGCCAGCCATTCCAGGCAGATGCGATGCCGCTTCCCATGAGCAGATCGTTGGCCTCATCCAACAGAAAAGCAGCCTGTTCCGGGGCAAGTTCCCTAAAAAGCATCGCCACGTCGGACCAGCGGCCTACGGCCAATGCCACCCGAATGCGTAGGGGAATTGCCCCAGCATCCCCTGGCCCATTGGCAATTTTTGCCCTTTCGTCCAAAAATTTGGCAGCCAGCTGTACGTCGCCGCCGCGGTAAAAATGGCCGGCCAGTGCCAGCAATAGGGATCGGCGAAGGGACGGCGAAGGAGATTGTGCGCCGCCGAGCTGGGCCATGATGTCGGAAAAGCTATGGGATGACTTTTCCAATGCCAAATCTAGCCAGAGCTGCTGCAAAGATTCGTGGACCGATTGTTCCAATGGCATGGCCAGTAGTTGCAGGGCAAGATCGCCTGCCAGCTTCCAATTTTCCGTGCGCAGCGCCAGCTGGAGCCGTGTGCGCAAAATGGGCTCTTCCTTCGGTAAATTTTGCAAAAAATTTTCCAGAGCCGTGCGGCGAATGGGCGTCGTAGCCCAGTCCAGTAGTAGCCGCAGCGCGGACCAGACCAGGGGAGAACTTCCCCCGTCCTGCACAATCTGCGCCAAACGGTCGGACACGGCATCGTCGGTGGGAGGTTGCAAAAAAAATTCGAGCAAATGCAATCCATGGACCTGTTCCGCTGCCAGCTGGGACCGGTGGGCCAATTGCTGGCCAATGGCTGCCAGTGCCTCATCCGTTCGACGCTGGCCGTGGAGCAGCAGGGCATATTTTTTTAGATGGGGAATTCCCTCCAATCGCCAATTGCAGCTGCGCCATTTGGTGCGCAAACGCTCCACCAACGCTTCGGACACATGGCCCAGGTTCAATAGGACGGCGCGGAGACGAAATTCTTCCAAATCTGCCCGCAGTGCGTCACTTGGAGCGGCTTCCATGGCACGGCACCATAGTTCCTGGGCCAGTGGCAACTGCTCCTGCCGCTCGGCTTCCATGCTAATTGCGACAAAGAACCAGGACAAATCTGCCGCCGTAAGATCTTCTTCGCCAATGTTTGACAGCAGATCCCCCCGCGGCATGCCCCGCAAAATGGAAAGAAGATGGCGCAGGAGAAGCAGCCTGGCCGTTTCCTCCGGGCCACCGTGCAACAGGCGGGATTCCAATTCCGCCGCCTTATCCCATCTTCCCTGCACCATGGCAATGGCCAATGCCCGTTCCCAGGGAATGGGATCCACACCGTCCAACAATTCTTCATAGGCTTCGCCGGCAATCGAATAGAAACCAAGCGCATGGGCAAGGTCGGCGCCATGCCGCTGTTCTTGCTGGGTCGAAGCCGGCAGTGACGAAATGGGAAGAAAAATTGCAATGAACAGTAAAAAAAACTTTCCAATCATTCGCCGCATTCTTTCCATTTTTTCCGCGAGTCAATTCATTCGGCAATGGTGGAACGGGATAGGAATGTGGAAATTTTTTAAATTTCCCTTGCATGGCAAAGTTTCAAATTTAATTCTGCGCCGCTTGGTATTGGACAAGCAAATTTTGAATGGGTTATGACGATGGACATAGATACGGAAATCCAAAGTTTGGACAAAGAGGCGGAGCGCATTGCCGCGAAAAAGCGGGCATTGCTCCTGCAAAAGCAGGAGGCGTTGCGTAAGGGAAAAAGCCTGGAGGCGCTTTTGAACGAAAGCGGCTATGGCTCACCCCAGGAATTGGTTGCGGCATTGATACGCCACTTTGAGCTGCGGGTGACAAAGGACAGCAATCTTCGCCGCAAGCGCCGGAGGACAAAGGTTACGGCACTGCTACGGGATACGGTCCGCCAGGAGTGCATGGCTGGCTGTTCAAAAAACTACGCCGCAAAGAAGTATGAGGTGAGCTATGCCGTCATCTCCAAGATCTTGTCCGGCGGCTATGACAAGCTTGCCTAGGCGCTTCATCGGCGGGAGATTGTATCGTCAACGTCTTGGTTGTAAATTGCGTCCGGAGGTTGGTTTTTTAAGTTGAAGGTTATTGTTTGCGACTTGACTACCGTATTCATCCCGAATAGGCTCGCAGCGCCATGGTCGCGCTAAGTTCTGCCCTACTCGGTCTTGCCACCGTTCTTCAAGCACCCCAGCCGCCCGCTGCGGCAACGGAAGCCTATCCGTTTGCCGCGCCGTTGCCGTCCTGCGTTCTACAGCGCTATGACTGGGCGCGGCATGTGGTCATGCCACCCAACGCCGCAAGACGCTCGCTGGATCCGGCGAGTCCCCGCGGGTCCCAGGTGCACAAATTTGGAACGGACAATCGTCACCATGGCCAGGATGCGGCCGCCACGGCATTTGTGGATACGTTTTTGGCCGATGCCATCCCGCTGACCACCGATGCCCACACCGTGCTGTTCGGCGCGCTCCTTGCCCTGGAGGCGTGGCCGAACGGCTTTGCCATTGACCTGGGAGCCGGCGTTGGCAGGTCAAGCAACCTGATTGCCGCCGTCTTTTCCCGCAACGTTGTCCTTGCCCTGGACACCTATGCCGGCCTGCCATTTCTCTGGCGGCGCACGGACACTGGGGATTTTCCCATCGGAACGTTTGCGCCCCGTTCGACGGCAGGCGGTGATCGGCAACCGCCCTTTCCCACGTTGGACAATGTGCTGGCGGTCAAGGGACTGTTCATTGACACCCTGCCCAAAATTTTACCGGCCATGGCCGGCATTCCCCTCGCCCTGGTGCACGTTGACAGCGATGTCTATGCCAGTGCCATCGACGGCTTGACGCCGCTGCTGCCGCTATTAAGGGTGGGAACCGTGCTAATTTTTGATGAATTTTACAATTTCGCCGGCTGGGAAGATGGGGAATATCGGGCATTTTTGGAGCTGATCCAGGGGCGGGGCTTTGGGGTCCGCGCCGTTGCCTACAACGCCTACCACCAGCAGGTGGTGCTGCAAATTACCCAACTTCCCTAAAAACTATTCTTGACAGTCGTTGCATGGTCCTCGAGGCTGCACCAGTAGATGGTTGGGGTTGGTTTTGACCATGTAACCAAGCGCTTCGGACAGGTGGTTGCCCTGCAGGATGTTCACTTCCAGGTGGAGGGAGGTGAACTTTTCTTTCTTTTGGGCCCGAGTGGCTGTGGCAAGACCACACTGCTGCGCATCCTGGCCGGGTTCTACGCACCGGATTCCGGCCGCCTTTTTTTTGGCGAACGGGACGTTACCGCCGTGCCGGCCCACCGCCGCCAGACTGGCATGGTTTTTCAAAGCTACGCCCTTTGGCCCCACATGACGGTTGCCGACAACGTGGCCTTTGGCTTGCGCCAAAAAAAGTTGCCACGATCCGTCATTCGGGAGCGCTTGGATGAGGCATTGATCAGCGTACGCATGGAGCAGTATGCTCACCGCAAGCCAAACGAGCTATCCGGTGGTCAGCAGCAGCGGGTTGCCCTCGCCCGGGCCATGGTGATTCGGCCGCGCTGCCTTTTGCTGGATGAGCCGCTGTCCAATCTGGATGCCCAGCTGCGCAATGAGATGCGATTGGAAATTCGCCGCCTTTGCAAGGAACACCAGCTCACCACGGTCTATGTCACCCATGACCAGAAGGAGGCCCTGTCCATTGCCGACCGCATCGCCGTATTTTCCCGGGGCAGGGTGGAGCAGATTGGAACGCCGATCGAAATCTACAAAATGCCGCGCAATCGATTTGTGGCACAATTTGTTGGAGAAAGTAACTTCGTTGAGGGCAGGGTGCTGGGCAGCGAGGACGACAAATGGGCCGTGGAAACAATTTTGGGAATTTTGGTTGGCACGGGTGATGCCACCATTGCCGCCGGCGATCGTGTGTACCTTTCCCTGCGTCCAGAGGCGATTCGCCTGCGGGGCGAGTCGGTGGATCGCAATTGCTTGGCTGGGCAGCTGGTCGGCGTGACCTACTTCGGCGAGGTGGCCCACTACGATTTTCTGTGCCATGGCACGCGGCTCAAAGTGTCGGAGCTCAATCCGCGGCATTTGCACCACCGTTCCGATGAGACCATCTATGCCAACATCCGTCCGGAGGATGTCCTTTTGCTCAAAACGTAGCACAGCGTGCCATGGTCCAGAAATTCTTGCCTATTTTTGCTCTCACCGCCGTTCTGGCATTGCCATTCCTTTTCCGCGATTCCCAGACGGCCATCGATGACGACACGGATGATACCGTTGTAATTCTTACCGGGCACAATGAAAACCTGCGCCATGAGCTGGGCCGCGGCTTTCGCGAATGGTACCAACGGCGCACCGGCCGCAGCGTTTTTGTGGATTGGCGATTTTTGGGCGGTATCAGTGAAATCATTCGCTATTTGGACAGCGTCTATGCGGGCGCATTTCGCTACCACTGGGAACATGACCTGCTCAAACACTGGACGGAGGATGTGCAGCGCGTATTTGTCCACAGGACGGCGGACCGCAGCCGCTGGCAAACTCCATTGGAACAGGAAGTTTATGAAAGCTTTTACGGGTCCAATATTTCTTCCGGCGTGGATCTGCTATTTGGGGGCGGTGCCTCCGAGTTGCGCGTCCAGGCCAACCTAGGTGCATTGGTAGACAGCGGTCTGCCACGGGAACATCCGGAACTATTTTGCGACGCTGCAATTCCGAAAAGTTTTGCAGGAGAACAGCTCTGGGACGACCAGGGGCGTTGGTTTGGCCAGGCATTTTCCACATTTGGCATTTTATTGAATCTGGATGCGCTGGCTGCCAGGAATGTGGACGCGTCGGAACTGACCCAGTGGTCCCAGCTGGCAGATCCCAAGCTGGTTGGAATGGTGGCACTTGTGGACCCAAGCAAGAGCAGCGCACTGCTCAAGGCTTACGACACCATTGTACAGCAGCAAATGTCCATTGCTCTAGAAAGATTACGCAGCTGTTCGTCAGGTGAAATCGGTGAAGAATTGTATCGGCAGGGCATTGCAGAGGGTTGGCTGCTAGGTCTACGCCTGCTGCAGCGCATTTCCGCCAATGCACGTTACTATGCCGATGCGCCAACCAAGATGATTTTGGACGTTTCCAACGGAAATAGTGCCGTCGGCATCATCGTAGATTTTATGGGCCTTGCCCAGGTCGCCGTGGATAGGGAGCGAAGTGGCGGGGAACGGCTACGCTTTGTACTGCCAAAAAATGCCTCATCGGTCAGCGCCGATCCGATAGGCATGTTGCGGGGGGCTCCCCACGCAGATGTGGCAAAACTTTTCATGGAATATGTGCTGGGCCTGGACGGGCAAAAGATGATTTCGTTCGCCGTTGGCACACCGGGTGGGCCCGTGCGCAGTGCCCTATTCCGTCCGGCAATCCATAGGGGAGTCTACGCCGCCGAATTCGATTCCTATCGCGCAATTGGCGGCAATCCGTACGTCGACCTGGCCGGCGTCGACTACCATCCAGAGCGTACGGCAGCCGTTTACGCCGCACTCAAGTGGATAGTCAAATACGCATGCATGATTCCTCATCGCGAGCTGGTGGCCGCATGGCGGGCAATTTTGACGGCACGGGAAGAAGGCAGATTGGCCGCCGCCGGCAGTGCGCTCCACGTTTTGGAAGATTTTTCTGATTTTGACTACGAAAAAATTTGCCAAACTCTGGAGCCAATTCTGCACCAGGCAAGTCCGGCCAAGGCACTTGCCCTACAGAAAAAAATTGTGCACCGCTTCCGTAGCCAATACATCCGTGCCCGTCGCATTGCCGAAGGACGCTAGTATTTTTTATTTGCGTGATTGACCGAATACTTTAGCATTGGGATCATGGGAGCTTGTAAATGTTCGTTGTTATGGGGAACCGTAGCGGCATGGTGTCTGGCACTTGTCATTTTTGGCCTATTTTTTGGCCTTCCCCACTACGGTGTGTGGCAACAGGAGATGTCCGGTCGGGCGGAATTTGCCAAGGCTGAACAAAATCGACGCATCAAAATCGAGGAAGCAAAGGCGAACCTTGAGGCGGAACGGCTCAATGCGGAGGCGGAGGTTGTGCGGGCCAGGGGCGCAGCAGAGGCGATCCAGATTGAAAATGGCAGCCTGACACCGTCCTATATCCAATACCTCTGGGTTCGGCAGCAGGCAAATTTGAATGATAAAACCGTGATTTACATCCCGACGGAGGCCAACCTACCCCTGCTAGAGGCGCGCAGCCAAAGGATGATGCGGCCCTGATTTTCCCTTTCCTTTGCGGCGAATTTTTTCAAACTTGGTACCGTGAATACGACGGGGATGTCGGACCTGCAGGGCATCATGCAATCCCTGCAGCTTGGAGCGAGTACCAGGTCTGCCGCCGAAGACGAAGGTGTGCAGGATAGAAGTGCCTTTGTGCCCAATGCCGCATCCCTTGTCAAGGCTGCCCAGGCCAGTGCTGTGGCAAAGGAAACGGCTAAAACATTTGGGGATGAGACGGAACCTACCTCACGGCGGGCGGTGGACCGCCACCCCGAGCGGAGGAAGGAGGAACTCGCCGCTGCCTACGAACAGCGGATTCATCCGAACGGCGATGGCAGTTCCTATGTGACCTTTGCCAAGTTGCTATGGAAGGAATCCGGCCGGGAAGACGGGAGCGGGGCGGCCGGGGATGATGCATCATCTGAAACGGCCACTGGATTGGAAGACCAGCTGGGAACCGGCGGAGACGGAGACCATCAGGCCGCGGCACAGGATGGTGGAGATACTGCCATTGGAGATGCCGGTGGGGGAGAAGCGTCCGGGACATTGGCAGAGCAGGAAACGGACATTGCGTCCTATCCACCAGATGTGCAGCGGCTCCTGCGCATGGCCATGGCCGAGTCCAAGTCCGTAACGGAGCAGCACAATCTTCTTTCCTATGCCCTTGCCAACATCGAGGTCGACATCGCAACCTACGATGCCCAGGAACAAAATGCCGAATCCCTGATGGGCCGGCTTGCGGCAAAGGATGATTCCAAAAGCAAAGCAAAGATGGAACGGACCGGCAAATTGCTCACCGCAATTCGAGCCGATCTCAAGGCAGCAAAATCACTGCAAAGTCAGCTGGTTAGGGTGCTGTCCTCCATGCGCCAAAGGGATGGGCGGCGAATCGACGACGGCTACAACCTAGCCCCCAAGGCCCACTTTGTCATTGCCAACATGCGGACTGGAGGAACTGACGGTGGGGTGTCCGCCCTGGAGCTTGCCGGGAATTACCGCGACGAGGTCTTGAATTTTAAAAACCCCAGCCAGTTTTTTGATAATTTCATGCTGCGGCATGGCACCGTTGGATTCAAAAAGTACATTACCCTAATTTTGCAGCTTTTGGGGGATGACATAAAATCTGCCAACCCTTCCAGGGGAACGGCCCAGCTACGCGCAATCCGCGATGGACTATTTTTTGCGGAAATGTCGAACCAAATTTTTGAATCTGTCCGTGACCTGGAGCACCGGCTGGACCACCTTCTCATCGTGCGCAGGATGGAGGAAGGGACCTATGAAAGTTGCATCCTTCACATTGTCCATGCAACGGACCGGCTCTACCTTTTTCTTGCCACCGGTGAAAAAAATCCAGATTTCCGCCTGGAAATTATTTTTGCTCCCCGCATGGACCACTTTGCACTGCTGTCGGAAATCGTCTTTGACGAACACGTCGACGGTATTGTATTCTATGCGGATCCGGCCGATACCGTCGCCGCCACCCTGCGCCGTGCCATCATGAGCCGCTATGGCATCAACGTACAACGGGCCCTGCCGGCGGCAGCGCCACAGATTCCAAAATCTACCGATTCCCGGTCCAGTTCACCGCCACAACAATCATCACCCTCATCATCGCTGTCATAGAAAAGCGTTATAAAACATGGCGCAGCCATACCCGCGGTAGATGGTTGGGTCGGTCCAACAAACTACTCTACTTGCCGAGCGATACATTCTACCGGGCGATTGGAATCGTCAATGTCGGTGCGACAACCTTTGGATCGCCGGCCTGCAGATTGAAAATATTCATGAGGAGCATGAATGTACTTTTGCTGGCGAGGTCCCGATCGGCGATGAAAAACCAATGGCCGCGGTAGGGAATTGCCAAAAATGCGTCGGCCGGCCTTTGGTCGGAGCAGCATACCGTAAACTGGCCTTCAAGCGCCACGGACCAGTCGTAGGCACTGCCATCTCCTAGCCGCGTAATGGGAACGATGCCATTTTCCAAATGTTCCCGTGGAACTTGCACGCCATTGGCCAGATAAAATAGGGCACTTTGTACGGAGCGCGTGCGCAATTTTAGGGAATCGCGGTGGTCATCGAGCAGGTTTTCCTGGAAAGAAAAAACATTGTCGGTCGATGGCAGGGCCAGCAGGTCACGAAATTCCTTGGCAATGGGAGCTAGCCGGCCATTGGCGTGCAGGCGCATGACCAAACGGTTCCGATCCGCCGGGTCCAGGCCAAGCGTCAGCCCATCGCCGTGGAGTAAATTTGCCATCACGGTTAGCAGGCGGGAAAATTCTTCCCGATCAGGTGCGCTGGTTGGCGTTGGTCCGGACGCGCTGGGCGCATTGGTAAGGTGGTTCATGCGCTCAACAAAGATGCCAAACACCCGCTGAACCGACCAGCCGGACTGGATGGCATCCAACAATACTGGCAGGGGAACCGGTACCATGAGCCGCTTTACGAAACTTTGTCCCTGCATGGGAGAGTAGACGATGGTTGGGCTTTGGGAAATATCCAGGTCTGCCGTCGGGTTCCATTCGGCAGTTTTTCCTTTATTGTTGACGTAGAACATGCTATCGGATGTGCCCACGTGGAACCCTAGGCGGCGGGAATCGGTCACATTGCCGACGTCGAGGAAAAATATTGGCTCCAGATAGCGCATGCGCACGATGTTGAGAAGCAGTTGTTCATCGAGGGTTTGGGCAATGGCACCATTGAAACCTGGATGTCCCTGGCGAATGGCAGCCGGACCAATGGATCGGCAACCGGCAACGGCCAATGACGTAAGAAAAACGCAAACCAACGGACGCAGGCGCATGGTGCCGCCCATGGAACGTGCATTTATTAGGCGGTCAAGGGATTTTTACCAAACGGAGGGGCAAATGTGAAAATGATCGGGCGTGGATTGGACCATCGGGGGTGCTTTGGCGTGGTCAATGTGCTTGTCCTATGGCCCGGGCTGGTCTTAGCATCGCTTTGTGGACGAAATCATTGAAGATTTATTGCACCACTATCCCCTGTTGCGGGGGTGCGCGGAAAACCTGGTCCAGGCCTACAATCTGCTGTGCCGTTGCTTTGCCGATGGAGGAAAGCTGCTAATCTGTGGCAACGGAGGAAGCGCTGCCGATGCCGACCACATGGCCGCCGAGCTGCTCAAAGGGTTTCGTCTGCCGCGCAAATTGCCAATGGTGTGGCAAAATCTCCTGCCAAAATTTTTGGGAGAATCGTTGCAGGGAGCTTTGCCTGCCATTTCTCTGCCGAGCTTTGCAGCCATTCAGACAGCCTTTGCCAATGACTGCCATCCGGAGTTTTGCTTTGCCCAGCTCGTATTTGGACTGGGCCGCCGGGGGGACGCACTGTTGGCAATTTCCACATCCGGCCGTTCGCCTAATGTGCTCCACGCCTGCTCCGTGGCCCGTGCCATGGGTTTGACGGTTGTGGGCCTCACCGGAGCGACCGGCAAAGTACTGGCCACTCTCTGCAACTGCTGCATTTCTGCACCCGCATCCCAAACCCACCGCATCCAAGAACTGCATTTGCCGATTTATCACGCGCTCTGCGCCATGTTGGAAAACAAGTTTTTTGGCGACACGGCATTCGCAGAACAATTTTCCCCATCGGCCACTGGGGTCCGTCTGGAAATGGATTGACAGCTGCAGAAATTTCATGCCCCATGGCCGCGATGGTGGTTGTAGCTCAGTTGGCTAGAGCATCGGATTGTGGTTCCGAGGGTCGCGGGTTCGAGTCCCGTCTACCACCCCAGAATTGATGCTGGTTGCGAGGATTCTTCGCAAAAAATTTGGCAAAAAATCTCGCCCGTGTCCATGGCTGTGGCTACGGAAAGCCATGGAGCATGCCCTCATTTTTGCGGGCAGTATCCCCGTGTTCTACGGGCGATGGCCCAGAGGAAAGGATAATGGATGGGTGTGATTCTGAAAAAAGGGAGACAGGGGAAGCTAAGGCCAAGTTGGTACGGGGTTTATGAAATCCATGGCCAACGCCACGAAATCAATCTGGACATTCCCATCACCGGCCGTCCTCCACGCACCCTGCGGGAATGGGGAGATGCCTCCTTTGAGAGTTCCCGTGCCCGTGCCCAGGAAAAGCTAGCTGCCTTTGTGGCAGCGGCGCGAGATACGAAAAATTCGAAGCACATTCTCGAAAAAATCTATGAGTACGAGACCGGGGAAGTCGTTCCGGAAGTCCGATTGGTCGAGCTTCCCAACCTCTGGGCAACGCTTCCGCGCAGCAAAAAGATATCGCAGAAGCAACTCGATTCCTACGGACAAAAATTGCGCAGGTTCGTTGCCCATGTGCAGCAGGCGAATCCAAGACTGACATGTCTAACCGCCGTAAAAAAGCAGATTGTGGAGGAGTTTTTGCAAAAAGAAGAAGCACGGGGCATCGCGGCAAAAACCTACAATGACATGGTCAAATTGCTGAAATCGGTTTGGCGCAAGCTTTTACCCGGTTTCCCGAATCCGCTTGTGTCGGCTGTGACAAAGCCGGCCGACATAAAATTTCGGCATCCATTCTCCGAGGAGCAGTTGCAGGAAATTTTAAAGGCAGCTACGCAAGATCCGTTCATTTATCCCATCATTGTGACTGGCATGTGCACGGCCATGAGGCGTGCCGATTGCTGCCTATTGCAGTGGAGCGACGTGGATCTGCAATCCGGTTTCATCTCCGTCAAGACGTCCAAGACAAGTGCTCGGGCGGAAATCCCCATCTGGCCGGTGCTACGAGAAATTTTGGAATCCATTCCTCTGGACGCTCGCCGGGGCTACGTTTTCCCCGAACAGGCAAAAATGTTTTGCAAAAATCCATGCGGAATCACCTGGCGGGTGAAAAAAAATCTCAGACGGGCACAAATTTTTACCGCATCCGCTGGAGAAGAAAGCAAGGGCGGTAGATTGCGCCATTCGAGCGGCTACGATTTCCATTCCTTCCGCGTCACATGGATTACCATGGCGCTGGCCCAGGGCATTCCCATCGAGCTTGTGCGGCGTGTGACGGGCCATTCTACGGTGGAAGTTGTGCTGAAGCACTACTTCAAGCCGGATCGGGAGAATTTCCGCCGGGTCTTGGAAAACAAAATGCCGGCATTCCTGGCAGGTGGACCGCGCAGGGAGCTTACGGCGGGTACTGCAATCGCAAAGCTTCGGGAGCTCGTTTTTGACCTATCCGAGGAAAATTTTCCCGAACGGAGGAAGTTAATTTTAGAGTTAGTGAGGGATGTATGATTTTTGATCCACCAGAGCCAGACCAACTGTACAAGCAGGAGGAGCAAAAGAACAAAAGATATCTATGCCTAAAAGTGCTGGACGTTATGAATTACATAAGGAGTAGACGTAAATGTCAGTGCTACAAAGGCAAACGGATTTACTTCGGTGACGATGAAATTTTCTTCGGGTGGGAGTTTATTAATTCGACGTTGCTCAGAGGAATCATGAATCAGCTCAAAGAGTTGGGAGCCATCCAGTTTTCCTATCGAAAACGAAGGAACGGTGAGCAGAATCTTAGCCTTTGCCCACGTGAGGTTTGGAGGTACGTGCGCAGCGGTGCACCCTACTATTCTATTCGCGTTTTCGAGCAAAAATTCATCGAAGTGGAACAATTGTTTAAGGATACTATTGCCGATATTGATTCCAAAGATGATGACCATCCTGAAACTCACGATGGGCCTGAAAAGGCAGGTAGCCAAACACGCAGGACTCTCACACTGAATCTCGTCGTAAAAGAGGTTGATGATTGGACTAGAGAGACCCTCTGCCTCGTTTGCAATGGCAAGGAAACGGTGCTGAAAACATTCAATACGACGGCGGCAAAGGCTGCTACAATCTACGTTCTCAAAAATCCCGGAAGGGTTATTACTCTGCAGGAATTGCTGAATAACTGCAAAGATCTCGAGGCTATCAAGGCACCACGGGTAAATGATTTGATCCGAGTATGGCCGGAAAATGATGACTTCATGAAGGAATTCATCCGCCGTGTGTTTTTCAGGAAATTGAGCCACAAAGACGTATATTTCCTTGGGAAACAGGTAATTACTCTGCCCTGATTTGGGTAGGGCTTCGGTGAAGTTTCGGTGAAGTTTCGGTGAAGTTTCAGTGGAGTTTAATGAAGTTTTGCGAGTTTTGTGACACGGTGAGGAAAATGGGGAAAATGGGTGCATGGCTATGTCCGACATAGAAACAATTCTAGAGAGTCAGCAGTTGCAGGTGCAGTGCGCGTTGAATGCATTGCGAGCACGGCGGGAGCAGGAGGAGCTGGAACTCCTCACCAAGAAGGAGGTATGCGCCGCGCTAAAGATTAGCCGGGCCACCCTATGGAGGATGGAGAAGCGGGGACAAATTAAAGTCGTCGAGGTCGTTCCCGGGATCACCCGCATTCCGTCAGCGGAAATTCGGCGCATTCACTCACAGAGTAAGGTTACCCATGGCTGAGCAACCTTACCCGAAAAGTGGGCCAAAAGACGCCCACATAACACGAATCCCCCACGAAAGGAACGTACCGATGAAACCCTACGATAGAGATGCATTGAGGCAAGGAATAAAAGTGCTTCGCCAGAACAAACCCTTTGAGGTCCGCATTTTAGGAGCAGAAAATGACCATGGCGGCAGAAGCCAAAACCTGTCCGGCTACTTTGATTCGGCGGATGACCTGCTGCCCGTTTTGGATGGACTGCACCTACGGAACTACAGGGGCATTTACCTCACCCAAAATGACCTGAAGGATGGCATTGTTGCACGGGGCAGGAACAAAATTGGGACACAAATTAAGGCAACGGCGGATGCGGATATCCTACGGAGGCGATGGCTTTTCATCGACATCGACCCAAAACGTCCGTCGGGAGTCTCTGCCACGGACGGGGAGAAGGCCCATGCCAAGGCAATTGCGGACCTCGTCGTCGACCTCACAAAACGAAATGGTTGGACGGAACCCGTCATCGCAGATTCGGGCAACGGCTACCACCTCTTCTACGCCATCGATTTGGAGCCACAGAGTCCCATCGTTGCGGCCATTTTGAAGGCCCTTGCCGCCCGCTTTGACAACGAACACGCCACCATCGATACCTCCGTTGCCAACCCTTCGCGAATCATCAAGATTCCAGGCACCTGGGCCCGCAAGGGGGATGACGACAAGCGGTCTGGACGCATCCATCGCATGGGGAAGATTTTATCCTTCCCGGAAGAGATTGAAACCATTGCGGAAGAGTCTCTCACCAATCTTTTGCACTCCTTGGAAGATGGCCAAAACTTCGCTGGTATGCCAACCGAACGCGGTGGGGAGTCTGCCCCTAGCTCACCTAGGGAATCGGTGGACTTGGATGGCATGACCTCACACCTGATGCGGTATTTTGCTCTACCGGAAGGAGTTCGTCCAGAGACCTACAAAGATGGATGGCGCTGGTCCTTGCTTGTTTGCCCCTTTGATGGCGACCATGGCCGTAGCGCCAGTGTCTTTTTCGTTGACGGCAAATGGGGCTTCCACTGCCACCACGCATCCTGCAGGGACCGTCACTGGCAGGACGTTGTGGACCTATTACAGCTACCATTGGGAATCTTTTCCAATGCTATTTGTGGGGTTAATGCCAGTACCAATGAGAAAAAAAAGGGGACTGAAAATTTTTTCGCCAAGCTTGAACCGTTGCCTCCTGTCCCAATGGACATCTTCGAACAAGACTGCCTCAATGACCTTGTGGAGGCGATTGCCAATGTTCTCACAGTGCCAGCGGAAATGGTGCTGCTATCCATGGCAACCCTGCTTGGATTCAGCCTGGGCAGCCGGCTAGCCATCTCTCCCAAAAGAGGCGTCTTTGCCCGGCAGAATCTCTTTTCCTGGGTTTTCATGGGCGCCGGCGAACGTAAGTCCACCACCTATGCCGCGCTTATCCCTCCCATCATGGCATGGAATCAAAAATGGTTAGCATCGAACGCAAGTTCCATCATCAACGAAAATGGCACTCAGGAAGGCCAACTGGCAATGCTGCGAAAAAACCATGGGATTTTGGGCATATTTTCCGATGACGCTCGGGCTGGCCTACAGGTCCTGGACGGCCGCTACAGCGATGGTCAAAGCTGTGAAGGAGACGCTGTAAAGTGCTACGATGGCAATTGTTCCATCTCCATTGCCCGTAAGATCGGAGGAGACTTCCAGATCGATAACCCTTGCATGTCGAGGCTGGAAATGGTGCAGCCGGATTGGGTTCAAAAAATTGGCCAACGGTCCAACTTCTTCGATTCGGGCTTTCTAAGCCGCACAATCGTTTGCATCCCAGATCCCATGGCTGGAACCCGCAACACCGACGGAAGCCTCAAAAGGGCCTTTAACCGCTTTGAAATCCCTTTCTGCCTGGAAGAATTCTGGGGAATGCTGAACACCAAATGCTTGAATCTGTTCGTCGGCTCCACAACTGCTGCCAACTGCACGCAAAGAATTCTCATTCCTCTGTCCGGTGCCGCATTGGAACGCTGGATAGCCTACTACAACCGCTGCGAGGGCGATCTGCTTAAAATGAAGGAACGGGAAAGGAGTTTTGCCGTCCGCTATCCCACCACCGTTCTGCGCATTGCCCTCCTAAGGGTGGGTCTAAGGGCCGCAGAAATGGCCGGTGAACCACTGCCAGCAGATCCATCCACCCTGGATTTCGGCGCCGCAACGGCGGAGGACATCGAAGCCGGCATACGCTTCATAGAGTATTTCCGCCACCACCATGGCCGATTTTTGGCTGCCATCGATGATGCAGCGCCCCCATCATTGTCTGGCCACATATTGGATCTTATCAGACGAAAAAGGGGCTGCACCACCCGCGATTTGCAACGGTCCATGCGGGATGTGAAAATGAAGGAAATTGTGGCTGCCTGCGAAAAATTGGAACGGCGTCCTTGGATTCAAAAGTTGCCAACTCCAAAACATTGTGGAGCCGGCAGACCCCCTTCACCTGTCTACGTTGCCATTGGCGAAAACGGGACTGGGCCACATGAGGGGCCGTAGTCTACCAACGCCACCCATCGGTTAGGCAGGAATGCCCCTAAAACGCTCCAGGAGGGCCCAGGATTGATTGATTGATGCCCTCGAAGAAGGCGGGGTGGTGTTACGGGAAGGGCGATCGTGCGTTCTAGGGGGTTTTTACGCGTTTTTTTTGCCTGGGCCATGATGGGTGGGTGAAGCACTGCTACCCCGTGATGGTTTTGTTGGACTTTCATACACCCGCTTCCGATTGACTTTCGTACACTCCCTATACGACAAAATTGATAAAATCCGACAAATTTCGGGAGGGCGCACTACAAGCGGCGTAGGTGGCGATTTTAAAAACCGACAAAATGTCGACAAAATTTCCGACAAAATTCGGGTTTACCCAGGTCGGCGGAGGGGTATTTTTATGGGACTTCCGTGCGACGATGACTGTGACAATGCGTGCTGCAGCCTAATTTTTAACATTACCGCTCGCGCCACTTCCATGCAGAAGTTTTTCGAATGAAACCCAAGAGTTCAACTCGAGGGTACTTCCGTACACCTGCTTTTCGATGGACTTCCGTACGGTGGCCCCTGTCAATGTGCTCTCGTCCGTCCTGACCGTCTCATTCCTGCGCCGGTTTTGAATCTCCGCAAAAACTTCATCGCCTTCCCTAAGCTCGCATGGCGAGGCGCTCAGGTGAAAAAACCTGTTCCAACCGTAAAAACTCCCTTGCCCATCCGCCTATCGGGCAAGAATTTCTTCCGCATCGGTGAGTGCGGAAAGGTCAAAATGACAGCGTAAGAACTGTTCCATAGGTGATTTGCGGGCATTGATTGCCTCCACAGCTTCTGCGTAGGTCGGCGTGGCGGGCACCTTATGGCACCCGTTGAAGATGGAAGTGATTGAGCTTGACGTGCGCTTGGCTGGATTTCCCATTTCATGGAAAATTTCCAACAACAGCCCTACTTTTTCGCAGCCATCCCCGTCGTCCTGTCGAAATAGCTTGATGTCACAGGGATAGGGTTCGATCATCCAAGGAGATGTCCTGCCCGCATCATAGGTCAGGCGATGGGTTGGCCTGCCCTTACTCGCCTCTTCAACTTCTTCCAGGGCAAATAGGTTCGCATGACTCCGAATGCTCACTGAAAGTTAAGTCAATCCACTGACCATCAGCATGTTGCCCGCACTCACTAATCCTGTTTCTGCTATCGTCCATTTTAACTCCTTTTCCCATCATAATCCTGAATTATCTCGATTGCCTCCTGATGGCCTCGGCAAACTGCCGTCCGGTATCTCTGCTTCTCCAAAAGTCCTAGCATTTCTCGCTGCGTCCCAGATATTTTTGCCGTCGGTTTCTCCGATTTCAGCTCAATGAAAAGTCCGTGAAATTCGGAATTCGGCCGCATGTAATAAAGGTCTGGCATGCCAATTCTCAGGCCCAGCTCGCCTGCATTGTTAACGGCAGTCCAGCGCAACATTCTGATTCCGTTAGAAATATATCCGATTAGGCGAAATGATTCGCGCCCTTTTTCAATCTCACCGTTGATCCAGCGGAAAAGTTCTCGCTGATGCTGGTCCTCCGACCAATGCGCGGAGTTGCCTTCATGGTTGTTCATAAATCCCGCAAAATTTTCCCGTTTTTGAAAAATCATGTCAAGCAAAATCTCTCTGCCCGACTGACATATGACAGATGTGGGCAGAAGGTGACAGAACTATGCAGAAGGTGACAAATGGGGGCACAATTCTCTCAAAAAAATTCTTGCATTCCCCCACTTCTGCCCCAACCTCGCGTGTTATCGAATACTGGTGAATCGAGGCGACGCAGCGTCGGGAACGAGCGCAAAGCGAGTGCACGACGCGAGGAGCCGAGATTCACCTCATTGGTTTGGCCAACTTAGCCTAAAATCCCGCCCGAAAATGGAGCCATGACCCGCATACTGGACAACATGCTATGCTGTTAGGACTAAATAGGCCTAACAGTAGAGTATGTTGTCCTAGTATGTACATATATAAACTACTCATATATATGTACTCCACATCGGGCAACCAGGTGGGGAGCCAGCCGACCCAGGGGAGGGAGGCGCCTGCTCCCCATGAGAACCGGGCCCGTCGGTGGGTTGAGAGCCGGCAAAACCAGGCCAAAAACCAAGACAACAGCAGAGAGGTGGACGCAAAAAAAACCGCCGCGCGTCTGTCGATGGGGGTTGACGACCCGGATGATGGCCGTCGAGCAGCAGATCGCGATTTCGAGGGTCGCGAGAGCGAAGAAATCCCCCAAAAAAAATCTTGACTTTTTTAAAAAACCTGCAATGATTTCGATGTGGATTGGGCGCTTTTCGGCGCGACCCCCTACCTCTTCTCGGGAAATTTTTCCCGCATTGCACCCCATACCCCCTGATGCGCGAACCGGCCCGTCCCCCACTCCCTGGTCCCGGGGAAATTTTTTCGGGATTTTTTTTAGGCATTCAAATTTTGGAGCATGGTGACAGGGAAAGACCCGACCACTGCTAAAACGCTCTAAAATGCCACACAGTTGACTTAATCGATGTCGAAAGGCATTTTCTATGCACCTGGGAAGGATCGTCAATTCTAGGGGCATTTGCGCGCTTTTTACGGGCAAGCGCTGTTTTAGAGTTCGGCAAGAATTCACCGATGCCCTGATTCATATGATTCGCGCGGTTTTGCAGCACAACTCATTTAAGGTGTTTAAGTCGCAAGGGCAGCAAACAGTTCCACGGACAAAAGGTCATCAAGGCCGTATTGGCGGACGTCTTGGAACATGGCCTCTCCCTCCGCCGGGCAGCGGAAAAGCACGGCATCTCCGCCTCGTCGGTGCAGTACATGGTCAAAAAGGTACGGGCAGCCCGCCCAGGCTGATGGTCGCAAAAAGTTGGCAGACAGCGCCGCATCTAAGACCCTGCGACCGGCGGTCGGTCGGGGTGTAGCTCCCGCAGAAAACATTCCACCGGGATGCAGTCCACGTTTCCCCTGCGCAGCCGATGGCTGCCACCGTAGAGCAGAATGGGCCGTGCCTCCGGGAATGCGGCGCAAAAGGCGTGTAGGCCACGCAAATGTTCGGGATGGATCGTGGCGGCGCTCTTCACCTCGAGCGCCCACAGGTTCCGTTCTCCGCAGAGAACGAAGTCCACCTCGGCTCCGCCCGATCCTCTCCAAAAGTACAGCCGGTTGCCGTTGGGCGCGTAGTCGCACCAGGCGCGCAGGTGTTGGGCCACCAAACCTTCCAGCACAAAGCCCTGGGATGGAGCATCAACCAAACCGATCCTTGCCGGGCGTAGACTGCGGCAGAGGCCGGCATCGCAAAAATAAAATTTGGCATCACCGAGATCTCGCCGCTTTGGCACTCGGCCGAAGCTGGGGACGGAAAAGGCGATGAGTAGTTCATAGAGAATGGCCAGGTAGGCCTCAACCGTGTTCCCGCTGACCCCGCACTCCCGGGCAATGGCGCTGCGATTGGGCACCGTCCCATGGGCAAAGGCCGCCACCTCGAGAAAGCGCAAAAAGGCGTCCAGCTTCCGCACCAATGCCTCCTGCCTAACCTCCTCATCCAGATACCCTCCCACGTAGGCGGACAGAGTTTCCATCGCGTCCGGAGCATCCCACACAACGGGCAGCAGACCTCGCCGCATGGCCACCTCAAGGGAAAAATTTTCCCCCAGTTCGCCGGCAAAAAATGGATGCATGTGCCGGACAATCGCCCTCCCTCCCAGAAGATTCACCCCGCCGCGGCGCAATTTACGCGCACTGGACCCACTGAGCACGAAGCGGATGGCAGGGAATTGGCCGAGCGTGGCCTGCACCACATCCAGCAGGGTTGGCACCCGCTGCACCTCGTCGATGATGACCGTGAACGGCTGACCATCGCGCCGCCGCATTTCGTGGTCCACCTCCTCCGCCAGCTGCTCCGGCTTTGCCGCGTAAATGCGAAAACTCTTCGGCAGCAGGAGATTGATCCAGAGCGCATCGGGGAAGGTTTCCCGCATCCACAGAGTTTTGCCCGTCCCCCGCGGCCCCAGCAGAAAGAACGATCCCTTGGCCGGCCGAATGAAGCGCTTCACCAGTGCCATGGCCCGGCATTCTCAGTGCCATTGAAAAAACGGCAAGGCATTTTCGCAGTACCACTGAAAACCAAGCGACTGCGTGCGGCAACGCCGCCCAAGCCTTTCACCCGCTCACCGCCGATGGAGCAGCCGAAGGGATGAAGGAGCAAAGAACCTGTGCATGGAAGTACACTTCAAAACCCGTACGAAACCCCCATCCTTGGACGACGGTACAATGCGGGCTACGGGGGTGATTTTTGGACTGTACGAAAAAATCGGATCATTCCGCGCCCAAAATTTGGATCGACCGCCCCATCCGAATTTTTCTCCCGCCGCCGGACCAAAAGCGGGTAAGGCAGTCTAACCGGCGCGTTTTATCGCTCTTCGGGTAGTCCACGTGCCGCCCCAACAAACGGCGTCTCAATCGACAATGGGTCCGAAAATTTTTTCGCCAGGCCGAAGGGCAGCCACAATTTCCTTCATTTTCACATCCTGCAAGGATCGCCTCCACTGCCACCTGGACCTCTCAGCCCTCGCCGATGCGGAAGAAATTCTTGCCCGATAGGCGGATGGGCAAGGGAGTTTTTACGGTTGGAACAGGTTGCTTCACCTGGAAACACTTGACGTTCCAAATGGAATGTGCCTGAATTATCGTCATGGAACGGAAAAAGCAGGCTAGCATCCAAATCCCCACCGGGCTCTACGAAAGGATTTCCCGGGATGCGGAACGTTTTCAATTCTCCTTTTCCGGCCTTGTCTGCCGGATTTTAGGCGACTTCTACCGCGCAAGGTTTGCCGCGGATGACTTTGGCGGCTCGCCCCTTACGGATGAGGAGCTGGACAAGCTATCCGAGGAAGCCGGAAGTCCAAACAATCCTTTCCGCTATGCGAGCTTAGAGGAAGCGATGAAGTTTTTGCGGAGATTCAAAACCGGCGCAGGAATGAGACGGTCAGGACGGACGAGAGCACATTGACAGGGGCCACCGTACGGAAGTCCATAGAAAAGCAGGTGTACGGAAGTATCCTCGAGTTGAACTCTTGGGTTTCATTCGGAAAACTTCTGCATGGAAGTGGCGCGAGCGGTAATGTTAAAAATCAGGCTGCGACACGCATTGTCACAGTCATCGTCGCACGGAAGTTCC